>NZ_JAFGYI010000014.1:0-122666 GCF_017490905.1 Pseudomonas sp. 32_A
GGGTTTTGGGTTGTGTGAAAGTTGGTGGGTTTATGCCTTGAGAGGTGTGGCGCCTGGCAGATCCAGCGCCGCCCGCGCGGCGCTTCGCGGGGCAAGCCCGCTCCCACATTTGTTGCAACGTGCCGAACCTGACAGGTCATGGTTGTCAGCCTTGTTGGGCTGGCTGGATTCCTGAGTTGGCATTGCTGCCGCCCCACTTGTCTCAAGCCTTGCACCAAGGCTGGCAACGCCTCTCCCACAGGCATGGCCACGTTGCAACAAATGTGGGAGCGGGCTTGCCCCGCGAAGCGCCGCGCGGGCGGCGCTCGATCTCCTAGGCGCTGAAAATGCCATGACCTACCCCCAGCCACCCCTGCGCCTTAGAACCGAAATCACATGAAACTAATTACATTTCGCATTTGACAATCATTATCATTCTGAATAGCTTGTCGCCCGTCGTAGGAAGCTTCCCAAATTTGGGTGCGTCCTTTCCTCTCTGTGACAAGGTGATTTCCATGGCGGAACAACTATCCACAAGTAAGTGCGATTCACCATTACTCCAGGCCTTCGTCGACAACCGCAGCATCCTGGTCAAGATCGCTGCCCGCATCACCGGCTGCCGGTCGCGCGCCGAAGATGTGGTGCAGGATGCCTTTTTCCGGCTCAGCGCCGCCCCGCAGATCACCTCGTCATTCAAGGCGCAGCTGAGCTACCTGTTCCAGATCGTGCGCAACCTGGCCATCGACCACTATCGCAAGCAGGCGATGGAGCTGAAGTACTCCGGCAGCGAGGAGGAAGGCATGAACGTGGTCGTGCAAAATGCCTCCCCCGAAGCCACCCACATCAACCTCGCCGCGCTGGATGACATTGCCGAGGCGCTGAACGAACTTCCCCAGCGCACCCGCTATGCCTTCGAGATGTACCGCCTGCATGGCGTGCCGCAGAAAGACATTGCCAAGGAGCTGGGCGTGTCGCCGACGCTGGTCAACTTCATGATCCGAGATGCGCTGGTGCATTGCCGCAAGACGGCCAGTCGGCAGGCCTGATCCTTCAAGGTGGCTGAGGGCGCGTGTGGGAGCGGGTTTACCCGCGAACACCGGCATAGCCGGTGCCATGCATCATGTCGCATTCTTCGCGGGTGAACCCGCTCCCACAAGGCCGCACAGCGGCCCCTTGGCCCTCAAGCCAGTTTGCAACGCTCGAAAAACCGCTCCCGCCCCAGGATCATCAACGCCGCCCGCTTGTGCGGGAAGTCGAACTCCTTGTCGCAGTGGAAGCACTGGTCGTGCATGTAGCCGATCATCTTGCCGTTGTCTGCACGCGGCTCGGCCACCACCCGCTGGGTGCGCGGGTCATCCAGGAACAGGTAGTGCACCAGCGCCGAAAGCCAGCTGGCCACCTTGTGCGGCCCGCGGTGGCTCTCCTCCCCTACCAGCATGTGGATGCCGCGGTCGTAGTCGTCGGCCGGATAGAACGGCGCAATGCGGTCTTCCTTGGCCCAGTACGCCTCGAAGTAGGCAAACGGCTGGTCATCGAAGCAGCCGATCAGCGTCAACGCATGCGGGTCGGCCTCGAGTTTGCCCAGGTATTCGCGGTGCTGCGCAAGGGTGCCAGCCTCTTGCCAGAACGCCGCTACCCGCGGGTTGTTCTGCCAGCGGTTGAAGCGTTCAAGGTCGTGCTCGATCTCCAAGGTACGCAGCGATACCCAACTGCCCAGACGCGTATCGAAGCGCCGGTACACCTCGCCACGAGGCTTGGGCACGCGGCGTGGGTGGCGTTTGCCGTCGCTGATCTGCATCTGCTGCGGGTATGCCACATCGGCCCGTTCGCCTAGCCACGGTTGTGGCAGTTGCCAGAACAGCGCCCGCTCGCACAGGTATTGTCCAGGCTGCTCACCAGCCAGCAGCAGGCCACTGGCCAATGCCTGAGGCAACGGCTCGGGCAGGTGCCAGGCCAGGCGCTGGCAGGCGGTGTTGCGGGCCAGTAACCAATAACAGGCGGCCCACAATGCCTGATAGGGGCGCTCGGGGCACAGCCGCTCGAGGTGAACATGCGGGGTAGCGCCCACCTCCAGGCGCAACTCGATCAGTGGGCGGCCTTCGAGGGACAGGCTCAGCCAGCTGTCACCCTCCTCGGCACTGAGGCTGCGCCAGCGTGGCGCGGACTGGGGCTGCGAAGCGGCATCGAACGGCATGGGCTTGACTCACGGCAATGATGAAAAGGCTCACTGCTGAAAACGTTGCCGCACTACGGGAATTTAGTCGTGGGGGGCGGCCACCGTGATGCGGTAGGGCTCGAAGATGCGCGCCAGCTCGCCGCTTTCGCGCAGGGCGCGCAGCAGTGCCGCGAACGACTGCTCGCCGATGGGTGCCCCCGGGCGCAGCAAGGCATAGTGGTGATAGACCTGGTCGATGCGCTGCGAGGGCACCAATTGCTCCCGGGTAGCCGGGTTGCGCGCCAGGAAATCGCTGAGGTAGGAGCGTGTGACCAAGGCGATGTCGGCGCGGCCGGCCTGCACCATCAGCAAGTTGCTGTCGTGGGAATAGGTCAGGGTCGCGTTGAATGTCTTGCGCAGGTAGTCCGGGTCGGAGTTGAAGCCGGCGAACGCATAGTGGTAGCCGTTGAACAGCGCCAGGCGCTTGCCGTGCAGGTCGTCGAAGTAACTCGGGTCACGGCCATTGGCCTGGCGGGCGACGAACACCTCGGCATCTTCCAGGCCCATGTCCACGCTCTGGTGGGCGATCTGCTGCCAGCCCCACGCCGGGTTCTCGAAAATGGCCATGTCGGTGCGGCCTTGCTGAAGGTCACCAAAACGCCGCTGGATGGAGGTGGGCACCACGACGAAGCGGTAGCGCTGCTGCGCGCGGTTGAGCGCTTCGACCAGCTGCGGCAACAGGCCGCTGTCGGCACCCTGCTCGGGGCGTACCGTGTACGGCGGGAAATGCGCCGCACCAATCCTCACCTCGACGGCATCGGCAGCCCATGCCGGCGCCGCCAGCCAGAACACGGCCAGCAGCATCAGTGGAGAGAGGGCCTTGAGGCCGGGCGCTGGAGTCAAGACGGACACTCATCACGGTTCATGCCTGGGTCCGCCTAAGCTAGGCGTTTTCCGTTCCGGGCACAACTGCCGGTTGGTGGCACTTTGCGCCAAAGCTGCGGGCAAATTGCCAGGGGGTGCCGGATGCCCTGAGTTTGGCTACGCTCTAGCAGGATCTGCAAGGGAGCCTGGTATGGGCCATTGGTTGGTGATCGACCTGGAAGCCACCACCGACGATGGTGGGTGGCCGGTCACAGAGATGGAAGTCATTGAAATCGGCGCAAGCCTGGTTACCCGCGAAGGCCGCGAGGTCGACCACTTCCAGCGCTTCGTGAAGCCTCGGCGGCGGCCGCAGTTGACACCGTTCTGTCGTGAGCTGACCCATATCAGCCAGGCCAGCGTGGACAGTGCCGCGTCGTTCCGCGAAGTATGGGCAAGCTTCGAGCATTGGCTCGGGCACCACCGTGGGCAGCTTCAGGCCTGGGTCAGCTGGGGCGACTACGACCGCCAGCAATTGCACCAGGAGTGGCAGCAGCATGGGCTGGACAGCCTGCTGCGGACCCTGCCGCACATCAACCTCAAGCAACGCTTCGCCAAGGCCCGCCACCTGCAGCGCCCTGCTGGGCTCAATGGTGCACTGCAGTTGGCTGGCATGCACTTTTGCGGGCAGCAGCATCGGGCCCTGGAAGATGCGCGCAATACCGCGCGGCTGCTGCCGTTGAGCCTGCCGGCGGACGCTACCTGAAAGCAGATGACGAGGCCCGTGGGCTTGGGCATACTGGCCAGCCCTTTTTCATCTCCCCTTTCAGGAGTCGCCCATGTTCCAGGTCAACGAGTACTTCAACGGCACCGTCAAGTCGATCGCATTCGCGGGCGAAGAAGGCCCGGCCACTGTCGGTGTGATGGCCCCGGGCGAATACGAGTTTGGCACTGCCAAGCGCGAGATCATGCACGTGGTTTCGGGTGCGCTGACCGTGAAGCTGCCAGGTAGCGACAACTGGGAAACTTTCAAGGCAGGCGACAAGTTCAACGTGCCGGCTGACAGCAAGTTCCAGCTGCAGGTGAAGGTGGATACCGCTTACCTGTGCGAGTACCGCGACTAAGCAATAGCCTGTTCCGGCCTCTTCGCGGGTAAACCCGCTCCCACAGGTACTGCACAGCTTTCAGACCTGTTGTGAACCTGTGGGAGCGGGTTCACCCGCGAAGAATCCAGCACTATCGCGACAGGAATGCCGCAACCTTTTCGGCCGCCGCCTGCAAATGCTGCTCATGGCTGAACCCCGAGGCCTTCAGCGGCTTCAGGTCATGATCCCCCGCCACCAGCCAGCTCACCTCGATCGCCGGCGATAACGCATACCCTGCCACCGCCTCGCGGTTACCCAGCGCATCGCGCTCGCCCTGCACGATCAACGTCGGCGTCTGTAACTCCGCCAGGTGCTCGACTCGTGGCTTCTCCGGTTTGCCCACCGCATAGAACGGATAGCCCAGGCACACCAGTGCATCCGCCCCCAACTCGTCGGCCAGCAGGCTGGCCATGCGGCCGCCCATGGACTTGCCTCCCACCGCCAGCTTGCCCGCGACCAAAGGTCGCACCTGCCGGTACACCTCGCGCCAGCATTCCAGCAACACCTTCTGCGGGTTTGGCGGCCGCTTGCCGCCGGAAACCCTGCGCTCGGCCATGTACGGGAACTCGAAGCGCACTACCCCTACCCCAAGCGCCGCAAGCCTTTGCGCCATTTCGTCCATGAAGCCGCTGTCCATCGGCGCGCCTGCGCCGTGGGCCAGGATCAGGCACCCCCTGTAGCCGCCATTGCCCCGAACGTGCGGGGGATCGCAGCGCAAGCCTGGGACATTTCCGACCTTCGCCCATTGATCCCCGTCAATACCGGCACTTTGCCCATTAATCATGCTTGCCTCGCTGTAAAGCCTGCCAAATAACCGTGGATGGGAACCCATACATGAACACAACCAGCAGTACCGCCTATAACTACAAGGTGGTCCGCCAATTCGCCATCATGACGGTGGTGTGGGGAATCGTCGGGATGGGGCTCGGCGTCTTCATCGCCGCCCAGCTCGCCTGGCCTTCCCTCAACTTCGACCTCCCCTGGACCAGCTTCGGCCGCCTGCGTCCCCTGCATACCAATGCGGTGATCTTCGCCTTCGGCGGCTGTGCGCTGTTCGCCACCTCCTATTATTCGGTGCAACGCACCTGCCAGACCACCCTGTTCGCACCGGGCCTGGCCGCGTTCACCTTCTGGGGCTGGCAACTGGTGATCCTGCTGGCGGCCATCAGCCTGCCGCTGGGCTACACCAGCTCCAAGGAATACGCCGAACTGGAATGGCCGATCGACATCCTGATCACCATCGTCTGGGTGAGCTACGCCATCGTGTTCTTCGGCACGCTGATGAAGCGCAACACCAAGCACATCTACGTCGGTAACTGGTTCTTCGGCGGGTTCATCCTCACCGTGGCGATGCTGCACATCGTCAACAACCTGGAACTGCCAGTCAGCATGACCAAGTCGTACTCGATCTACGCCGGCGCTACCGACGCCATGGTGCAGTGGTGGTACGGGCACAACGCGGTGGGCTTCTTCCTGACCGCGGGCTTCCTTGGGATGATGTACTACTACGTGCCCAAGCAGGCCGAACGCCCGGTGTATTCCTATCGCCTGTCGATCGTGCACTTCTGGGCGCTGATCACCCTGTACATCTGGGCCGGCCCACACCACCTGCACTACACCGCCCTGCCCGATTGGGCGCAGTCGCTGGGCATGGTGATGTCGCTGATCCTGCTGGCACCAAGCTGGGGCGGCATGATCAACGGCATGATGACCCTGTCCGGCGCCTGGCACAAACTGCGCAGCGACCCGATCCTGCGCTTCCTCGTGGTGTCGCTGGCGTTCTACGGCATGTCCACCTTCGAAGGCCCGATGATGGCCATCAAGACGGTCAACGCCCTGTCCCACTACACCGACTGGACCATCGGCCACGTGCACGCCGGCGCCCTCGGCTGGGTGGCGATGATCTCGATCGGTGCGCTGTACCACACCATCCCGAAAGTGTTCGGCAAGGAGCGCATGTACAGCATCGGCCTGATCAACGCGCACTTCTGGCTGGCTACCATCGGTACGGTGCTGTACATCGCCTCGATGTGGGTCAACGGCATCGCCCAGGGCCTGATGTGGCGCGCGGTCAACAGCGACGGCACGCTCACCTACTCGTTCGTGGAAACCCTGGTGGCCAGCCACCCAGGCTTCATCGTGCGCTTCGTCGGCGGTGCGATCTTCCTCAGCGGCATGTTCCTGATGGCCTGGAACACCTGGCGCACCGTGCGTTCGCCGGCGCTCGATGTCGCCCCTGCGAACGCCCAGCTGGCTTGAGGAGACCTGCCTGATGAAACATGAAGTCATCGAGAAAAACGTCGGCCTGCTGGCCCTGCTGATGGTGTTTGCCGTCAGTATCGGCGGCCTGACCCAGATCGTCCCGCTGTTCTTCCAGGACGTCACCAACAAGCCGGTGGAAGGCATGAAGCCTTACACCGCGCTGCAGCTGGAAGGCCGCGACATCTACATCCGCGAAGGCTGCGTGGGCTGCCACTCGCAGATGATCCGCCCGTTCCGCGCCGAAACCGAGCGCTATGGCCACTACTCGGTGGCTGGTGAAAGCGTGTGGGACCACCCGTTCCTGTGGGGCTCCAAGCGCACCGGGCCAGACCTGGCCCGGGTCGGCGGCCGCTACTCGGACGACTGGCACCGTGCACACCTGTACAACCCGCGCAACGTGGTGCCGGAATCGAAGATGCCGTCGTACCCATGGCTGGTCGCCCAGCAGGTCGACAACAGCCATACCGACACCAAGATGCGCACCTTGCGCACCCTCGGTGTGCCGTACAGCGACGACGACATCGCCGGAGCCCGCGACGCGGTCAAGGGCAAGACCGAGATGGACGCCCTGGTCGCCTACCTGCAGGTGCTCGGCACCGCGATCAAGAACAAGAGGTGAATGCGATGGGAATGGACATCGGCATGATCCGCGGCCTGGGTACCCTGGTGGTGATGATCGCCTTCATCGGCCTCACCCTGTGGGTATTCAACCGCCGCCGCGACCATGATTTCGCCGAAGCGCGCCTGCTGCCCTTCGTCGACGACCGCCTGCCGTCTGCCGGACAGGAACCTGCTGCAAAAAGGAGTAACGGGCAATGACCACCTTCTGGAGTACGTACATCTGCGTACTGACCATTGGTAGCCTGGTTGGCCTGACCTGGCTGCTGCTCGCCACCCGCAAGGGCCAGAGCAACAACACCACCGACCAGACCATGGGCCACAGCTTCGACGGCATCGAGGAATACGACAACCCGCTGCCCAAGTGGTGGTTCTGGCTGTTCGTCGGCACCCTGGTGTTCTCGGTCGGCTACCTGATCCTCTACCCGGGCCTGGGCAACTGGAAGGGCATCTTGCCGGGCTATGAAAATGGCTGGACCGGCGCCAACGAATGGCAGAAGGAAATGGACAAGGCCGACGCAAAATTCGGCCCGATCTTCGCAAAGTATGCTGCCATGCCCGTGGAAGAAGTGGCCAAGGACCCGCAGGCGCTGAAGATGGGCAGCCGCCTGTTCGCCTCCAACTGCTCGGTGTGCCACGGCTCGGATGCCAAGGGTGCCTTTGGCTTCCCAAACCTCACCGACAAGGACTGGCGCTGGGGTGGTGAAGCGGAAACCATCAAGGCTTCGATCCTGAACGGCCGCCATGGCGTGATGCCGGCCTGGGCTGAGGTGATTGGCGAGCAGGGCGTGGCCGATGTGGCTGCGTTCGTGCTGACCAGCATGGACGGCCGCAGCCTGCCGGAAGGCGCCAAGGCCGACCCGGCCAAGGGCAAGGAGATCTTCGCCGGCAACTGCGTGGCCTGCCACGGGCCTGAAGGCAAGGGCACTCCGGCCATGGGCGCGCCAGACCTGACCCATCCGCAGGCGTTCATCTACGGGTCGAGCTTTGCCCAGCTGCAGCAGACCATTCGCTATGGTCGCCAGGGTCAGATGCCGGCGCAGGCGGAGATCCAGGGCAACGACAAGGTGCACCTGCTGGCGGCATATGTGTATAGCCTGTCGCAGGATGGTGCTGCTGAAACCGTGACTGCCAAGTAATACCGCCAAGGGGCCGCTTTGCGGCCCTATCGCGACACAAGGCCGCTCCTACAAGGGACCGCGTACTCCCTGTAGGAGCGGCCTTGTGTCGCGACGGGCTGCAAAGCAGCCCCATTCCCACCTTGCCCCCGCTCTACCCTCCCTTGCACCCCCTCCGAACACAACTAAGCTTGTTGCCTCAGTGGGCCTCGCTCCGAAAGGACCGAAGCAGACACGGCGCGTAGCCTGTCGCCGTCCCGATAAAAAGCTTGACCGATCGATCAGAAAAAGGCGAAAAACGGTACACATTACAAATATTTATTTGTGTACAATCGTCCAGACCCGATCGCTGCGGGACATCAGTGAACGGGCTCGGGCACGGGTCGGCGTACCAAAGTTGCGTTGCAGTAACCCTGATGGTTATCAATACTGGCGCCGATTTTTCGACCAACAAGAACATCAAAACCGTGGAACCTTAGCAATGAGCACAGCAATCAGTCCGACTGCTTATAACTATAAGGTCGTCCGCCAGTTCGCCATCATGACGGTGGTCTGGGGGATCCTTGGCATGGGCCTCGGCGTCTTCATCGCCTCGCAGCTGGTATGGCCGCAACTGAACCTGGACCTGCCCTGGACCAGCTTCGGCCGCCTGCGCCCGCTGCACACCAACCTGGTGATCTTCGCCTTCGGGGGCTGTGCGCTGTTTGGCACCAGCTACTACGTGGTGCAGCGCACCTGCCAGACCCGGCTGATATCAGACAGCATGGCCGCCTTCACCTTCTGGGGTTGGCAGGCGGTGATCGTCGGGGCGCTGATCACCCTGCCGATGGGCTACACCACCACCAAGGAATACGCCGAGCTCGAGTGGCCGCTGGCGATCCTGCTGGCCATCGTCTGGGTCACCTACGGGCTGGTGTTCTTCGGCACCATCGTCAAGCGCAAGACCAAGCACATCTATGTCGGCAACTGGTTCTACGGCGCCTTCATCGTGGTTACCGCGATGCTGCACATCGTCAACCACATCTCGCTGCCGGTAAGCCTGTTCAAGTCGTACTCGGCCTACTCCGGCGCTACCGATGCGATGATCCAGTGGTGGTACGGCCACAACGCCGTGGGCTTCTTCCTCACCACCGGCTTCCTGGGGATGATGTACTACTTCGTACCCAAGCAGGCCGAACGCCCGATCTACTCGTATCGCCTGTCGATCGTGCACTTCTGGGCGCTGATCACTCTGTACATCTGGGCCGGCCCGCACCACCTGCACTACACCGCGCTGCCTGACTGGGCACAGTCGCTGGGCATGGTGATGTCGATCATCCTGCTGGCACCAAGCTGGGGCGGCATGATCAACGGCATGATGACCCTGTCCGGTGCCTGGCACAAACTGCGCACCGACCCGATCCTGCGCTTCCTGGTGGTGTCGCTGGCGTTCTACGGCATGTCCACCTTCGAAGGCCCGATGATGGCCATCAAGACCGTGAACTCGCTGTCGCACTACACCGACTGGACCATCGGCCACGTTCACGCCGGCGCCCTCGGCTGGGTAGCGATGATCTCGATCGGCGCCGTGTACCACATGATCCCGCGCCTGTATGGCCGCGAGCAGATGCACAGCGTCGGCCTGATCAACGCGCACTTCTGGCTGGCCACCATCGGTACCGTGCTGTACATCGCCTCGATGTGGGTAAACGGCATCACCCAGGGCCTGATGTGGCGCGCCATCAACGATGACGGCACCCTCACCTACTCCTTCGTCGAAGCCCTGCAAGCCAGCCACCCTGGCTATATCGTCCGCGCCCTGGGCGGTGCGTTCTTCGCCAGCGGCATGCTGCTGATGGCCTACAACGTGTTCCGCACCGTACGTGCCGCCAACCCGGCACAGGCAGAGGAAGCCGCCAAGATCGTCGTCGTGGGAGCGCACTGATGAAGCATGAAGCCGTCGAGAAGAACATAGGCCTGCTGGCCTTCTTCATGGTCATCGCCGTGAGCGTCGGTGGCCTGACCCAGATCGTCCCGCTGTTTTTCCAGGACGTCACCAACAAGCCCGTGGAAGGCATGAAGCCGCGCACCGCGCTGGAACTTGAGGGCCGCGATATCTACATCCGCGAAGGCTGCGTGGGCTGCCACTCGCAGATGATCCGCCCGTTCCGTGCCGAAACCGAGCGCTATGGCCACTACTCGGTGGCCGGTGAAAGCGTGTGGGACCACCCGTTCCTGTGGGGCTCCAAGCGTACCGGGCCGGACCTGGCCCGGGTCGGTGGCCGCTACTCCGATGACTGGCACCGTGCGCACCTGTACAACCCGCGCAACGTGGTACCGGAATCGAAGATGCCGTCCTACCCGTGGCTGGTCGAGCACAAGCTCGATGGCAAGGACACCGCGAAGAAGATGGAAGTGCTGCGCACCCTCGGTGTGCCGTACACCGACGCCGACATCGCCGGGGCCAGCGACGCGGTCAAGGGCAAGACCGAAATGGACGCCATCGTCGCGTACCTCCAGGGTCTTGGCACCATCATCAAGAGCAAACGGTGACGCTGATGGATATCGGGATGATTCGCGGCCTGGGCACCGTCGTGGTGATGGTGGCATTCGTGGGCCTGGCGCTGTGGGTGTTCAACCCACGGCGCAAGAAGGACTTCGACGAAGCGACCCAACTGCCCTTCGCGGATGACCCCGAAGCCAGCCGGCACGTCGAGCAAGCAAAAGCTTCTGGGAGCAAAAAACAATGACAACCTTCTGGAGTCTGTACGTTACCGTCCTGACCCTGGGCACCATCTTCTCGTTGACCTGGCTGCTGCTGTCGACCCGCAAGGGCCAGCGCGAAGAGGTCACCGACGAAACCGTCGGGCATGCCTTCGATGGCATCGAGGAATACGACAACCCGCTGCCGAAATGGTGGTTCTGGCTGTTCGTCGGCACCATCGTCTTCGCCCTCGGCTACCTGGTGCTGTACCCAGGCCTGGGCAACTGGAAAGGCGTCCTGCCGGGCTACTCGTACCTGGATAACGACAAGCAGACCGAGTTCTCCAACGGCCAGCCAGGCTGGACCGGCGTGCATGAGTGGGAAAAGGAAATGGCCAAGGCCGACGCCCGCTTCGGGCCGATCTTCGCCAAGTTCGCCGCCATGCCAATCGAAGAAGTGGCCAAGGACCCGCAGGCACTGAAGATGGGCGCGCGGCTGTTTGCCTCGAACTGCTCGGTTTGCCACGGCTCCGACGCCAAGGGCGCCTTCGGCTTCCCCAACCTCACCGACAACGACTGGCGCTGGGGCGGCGAGCCGGACACCATCAAGACCACCATCATGGGCGGCCGCCACGGCGTGATGCCGGCCTGGGCCGAGGTGATCGGTGACCAGGGCGTGGCCGATGTGGCCGCGTTCGTGGTCAGCAAGCTCGATGGCCGTACGCTGCCAGAGGGCGTGAAGGCCGATGCCGAGAACGGGCAGAAGATCTTCGCCGCCAACTGCGTGGCCTGTCACGGGCCTGAGGGCAAGGGTACGCCGGCAATGGGCGCACCGAACCTGACCCACCCGCAGGCGTTCATCTACGGTTCAAGCTTTGCCCAGTTGCAGCAGACCATCCGCTACGGTCGCCAGGGACAGATGCCGGCCCAGGAGCAGCTGCAAGGTAATGACAAGGTGCACTTGCTGGCTGCGTATGTGTACAGCCTGTCGCAGCAGGCTGAGCCGGCCAAGGCCGAGTAAGCAGGCCCGGCCTCTTCGCGGGTAAACCCGCTCCCACAGGTACTGCGCTTGCCTCAGGACCTGTGCGATCCCTGTGGGAGCGGGTTCACCCGCGAAGAGGCCAGCAAAGACACAGCATTTCTCTCAGGGAAATGACCTGGATCAATTGACACCCGCCATAACACGATTCATACCACGAACCCAACGCGACTAAAGGTCGCAGTGCAGCCCCATACTGCCATCAGCGGCGTATCATGGGCCGCAGAGCGCTAGCAGATTGCGCGAGACTGCGGCCGGCACGCACTGGCTGCGGCGTTTCTCCACTGCCGTGGGACTTGATGATGAGCAAGCAAATTCCGGTACATGACGTCACCCCGCCTGCCAACAAAGGGAAGGATTCCGTCGACCTCTACGCCTCCCGGGAAAAGATCTACACCCGTGCCTTCACCGGCCTGTTCCGACGCCTGCGCATGGTCGGCGGGGCTGTGCTGTTCCTGCTGTACTTCGGCACCGTGTGGTTGAACTGGGGCGGCCACCAGGCCGTGTGGTGGAACCTGCCCGAGCGCAAGTTCTACATCTTCGGCGCCACCATCTGGCCGCAAGACTTCATCCTGCTTTCAGGCATCCTCATCGTGGCCGCCTTCGGTCTGTTCTTCATCACCGTGTTCGCCGGCCGCGTGTGGTGCGGCTACACCTGCCCGCAAAGCGTGTGGACATGGATTTTCATGTGGTGCGAAAAGGTCACCGAGGGCGACCGCAACCAGCGCATGAAGCTCGACAAAGCCCCCATGAGCGGCAACAAGTTCCTGCGCAAGTTCGCCAAGCACAGCCTGTGGCTGCTGATCGGTTTCGTCACCGGCATGACCTTCGTCGGCTATTTCTCGCCGATCCGTGAACTGGCCACCGAATTCTTCACAGGCCAGGCCGACGGCTGGGCCTACTTCTGGGTCGGCTTCTTCACCCTCGCCACCTACGGCAACGCCGGCTGGCTGCGCGAGCAGGTATGTGTGTACATGTGCCCCTACGCGCGCTTCCAGAGCGTGATGTTCGACAAGGACACGCTGATCGTTTCCTACGACCCGCGCCGTGGCGAAACCCGCGGCCCGCGTAAAAAGGACCTGGACTACAAGGCCGCGGGCCTGGGTGACTGCATCGACTGCACCATGTGCGTGCAGGTCTGCCCCACCGGCATCGACATCCGTGACGGCCTGCAGATCGAGTGCATCGGCTGCGCCGCGTGCATCGACGCCTGTGACAACATCATGGACAAGATGAACTACCCCAGGGGGCTGATCAGCTACACCACCGAGCACAACCTTTCCGGGCAGAAGACCCACCTGCTGCGCCCGCGCCTGATCGGCTATGCCGTGGTACTGCTGGTGATGATCGTCGGCCTGGCCACCGCCTTCGCCACCCGTTCGCTGGTCGGTTTCGACGTGAGCAAGGACCGCGTGCTGTACCGCGAGAACGCCCAGGGCCGGATCGAGAACGTGTACAGCCTGAAGGTGATGAACAAGGACCAGCGTGACCACGTCTACGTGCTGGACGCCACCGGCCTGCCGGACCTGAAGCTTGAAGGCCAGCGCGAGATCCGCGTGGACGCTGGTGATATCGTCAGCCTGCCGGTGCAGCTGTCGATCGCGCCCGAGAAACTGCCGTCGACCACCAACGAAATCACCTTCATCCTCAAGAGCGCCGATGACAGCGACGCCCAGGTTGAAGCCAAGAGCCGCTTCATCGGCCCACAGATCCGCTAAGAGAGATAACCCACAATGCCTGCCACCGCCGCCAGCCCCTGGTACAAGCACCTCTGGCCCTGGATCATCATCGGCATCCTCGCCACCTCGGTGTGCCTGAGCCTGACCATGGTCAGCATCGCCGTGCACAACCCGGACAACCTGGTGAACGACAACTACTACGAGGCAGGCAAGGGCATCAACCGCTCGCTGGACCGGGAACTGCTGGCACAGACGCTGGGCCTGAAGGCCGGCGTGCACCTGGACGAGCTGACCGGCGAAGTGGACGTGCGCCTGGCCGGCAACAGCGACCCGCAGAGCCTGGAGCTGAACCTGATATCGCCAACCCAGCCGGAGAAAGACCGCAAGGTGCTGCTGAGCCGGGTCGAGGCTGGGCGCTATGTGGGGCAGCTGGAAGACAAGGTTGACGGGCGTCGCTTCGTCGAGCTGCTGGGCAGCGAAGGTGGCCAGGTTTGGCGCTTGTTCGAGGAAGAGAAAGTGGAGCATGGTGTGACCTTGCAGCTGGGTGATGAAGCCTTGCAAGGTGCCGAGCACCAATAAACGCACCTCCGCCGCGCCCTGTGGGAGCGGGTTCACCCGCGAATGCGTCAGATCAGGCGATGATGTTTTCAGGTCTGACGCATTCGCGGGTAAACCCGCTCCCACAGGTGCCTTGCCCAGCCGGCCGATATGTTTAAGGCAACGATGTGATGACCCAACCCACCCCCTGCTACCACTGCGCCCTGCCCGTCCCCGCCGGCAGCCGCTTCACCGCCGTGGTTCTCGGCCAGCCCCGGCAGTTCTGCTGCCCCGGCTGCCAGGCGGTGGCCGAATCGATCGTTGCCGGTGGCCTGGAGCACTACTACCAGCACCGCAGCGACAACAGCGCCAACCCCGAGGCCCTGCCCAAGCAGCTCCAGGACGAACTGGCCCTCTACGACCGCAGCGACGTACAGCAAACCTTCGTTCGCCATGCTGGCGACCTGGCCGAAACCACCCTGCTGGTCGAAGGTATCAGCTGCGCCGCCTGCGGCTGGCTGATCGAAAAGCACCTGCGCAACCTGCCCGGCGTCGCCGAGGCGCGCCTGAACCTGTCCAACCACCGCCTGCTGCTGAACTGGCATGTCAAGCAACTGCCGCTCTCGCGCCTGCTCGCCGAGCTGCGCCAGATCGGCTACGCCGCACACCCCTATCAGCCCGACCAGGCCGCCGAGCAACTGGCCCGCGAGAACCGCAGCGCCCTGCGCCGCCTGGGCGTGGCCGGGCTGCTGTGGTTCCAGGCAATGATGGCAACCATGGCCACCTGGCCGGAATTCAACATCGACCTGTCGCCCGAGCTGCACACCATCCTGCGCTGGGTGGCGCTGTTCCTGACCATCCCCATCGTGTTCTACAGCTGCGCTCCGTTCTTCAAGGGCGCGGCACGCGACCTGCGTACCCGCCACCTGACCATGGACGTTTCGGTGTCACTGGCCATTGGCCTGGCCTTCGGCGCCGGCATCTGGACCGCTATCACCGGCAGCGGCGAGCTGTATTTCGACACCGTGGGCATGTTCGCGCTGTTCCTGCTCACTGGCCGTTACCTGGAGCGCCGCGCCCGCGAACGCACCGCTGCGGCCACTGCGCAGCTGGTGAACCTGCTGCCGGCCTCGTGCCTGCGCCTGGATGCTATCGGCCGCAGCGAACGCATCCTGCTCAGCGAGCTGCAGCGCGGTGACACGGTACAGGTGCTGCCAGGCTCGGTAATTCCTGCCGACGGGCGCATCGTCGAAGGCCGCTCCAGCGTCGATGAGTCTTTACTGACCGGTGAATACCTGCCGCAGCCGCGGCAGGTCGGCGAGCGGGTCACCGGCGGTACCCTGAACGTTGAAAGCACCCTGAACGTGGCAGTCGAAGCCCTCGGCCACGACTCGCGGCTGTCGGCCATCGTCCGCCTGCTGGAGCGCGCCCAGACCGAAAAACCACGCCTGGCCGAAATCGCCGACCGGGCCTCGCAGTGGTTCCTGCTGTTCTCGCTGCTGGCCGCCGCGGCCATCGGCCTGTGGTGGTGGTACCTGGACCCGGCGCGGGCGTTCTGGATCGTGCTGGCCATGCTGGTAGCGACCTGCCCTTGCGCGCTGTCCCTGGCCACACCGACGGCGCTGACCGCGGCCACCGGCACCTTGCACAAGCTCGGCCTGCTGGTGACCCGTGGCCATGTACTGGAAGGCCTGAACCAGATCGACACGGTGATTTTCGACAAGACCGGCACGCTGACCGAAGGCCGCCTGACCTTGCGCAGCATTCGCCCGCTCGGCAGCCTGCCCGCCGAGCGCTGCCTGGCCCTGGCTGCAGCGCTGGAGAACCGCTCCGAACACCCCATCGCCCGTGCCTTCGGCCGCACCGCCACGCCTGCTGACGATGTGCAGACCATACCGGGCCTGGGCCTGGAAGGGCTGGTCGAAGGCCAGCGTCTGCGTATTGGCCAGGCGACCTTCGTCTGCGCCCTGAGCGGCGCGGAAATCCCCGGCGTCCCAGAGCCGCGCGGCCAGTGGCTGCTGCTGGGCGACCGCCAAGGCCCGCTGGCCTGGTTCGGCCTTGACGACCGCCTGCGCGACGATGCCCCAGCCCTGCTGGCGGCCTGCAAGGCCAGGGGCTGGCGCACGCTGTTGCTATCTGGCGACAGCTCGCCGATGGTTGCTGAAGTAGCTGCGCAGTTGGGCATCGATCAGGCCATCGGTGGCCTGCGCCCGGACGACAAACTGGACCGGCTGAAGGCGCTGCAGGCCGCCGGGCGCAAGGTGCTGATGCTGGGTGACGGAGTCAACGACGTGCCGGTTCTGGCCGCCGCCGACATCAGCATCGCCATGGGCAGCGCCACCGACCTGGCCAAGACCAGCGCCGACGCCGTGCTGCTGTCCAACCGCCTGCAGGCGCTGGTACAGGCCTTCGAGCTGGCCCGCCGGACCCGCCGCAACATCGTCGAGAACCTGCTGTGGGCGACCCTGTATAATGGCCTGATGTTGCCGTTCGCCGCGCTTGGCTGGATCACTCCGGTCTGGGCGGCCATCGGCATGTCGGTCAGTTCACTGATCGTGGTACTCAACGCCCTGCGCCTGACCCGCCTGCCCCTGGCATCGGGCTTGCCAGCGAACGAAGCGCCCTTGCCCGCGAGGAAGTCGCCATGCCCGCCCTCTATGTCATGATCCCCGCGGCCCTGCTGTTGGTCGGCGTGGCCGTGTACATCTTCTTCTGGGCGGTGGACAGCGGCCAGTACGACGACCTGGAAAGCCCTGCCCACAGCATCCTGTTCGACGACCAGGACCCGCGCCACCAGGCGGCGGTGAAGCCTGACGACAACCAGGCCGAGACCGACAAGGAAGCCCCGCCCCGTGCCTGACCTGCTGCCCCTGCTGGGCTCGGCGTTGATCCTCGGCCTGCTCGGCGGTGGCCACTGCCTGGGCATGTGCGGCGGCCTGATGGGTGCGCTGACCCTTGCCATACCGCCCGAACAACGTGGCCGGCGCTTGCGCCTGCTGCTGGCCTACAACCTTGGGCGCATTCTCAGTTATGCCTGTGCCGGCCTGCTGCTGGGCCTGGCCGGCTGGGCCGTGGCCAGCAGCCCGGCGGCCCTGGGGCTGCGCGTGGTGGCGGCGCTGCTGTTGATCGCCATGGGGTTGTACCTGGCCGGCTGGTGGAGCGGGCTGACCCGCATCGAGGCGCTGGGCCGGGGGCTGTGGCGGCATATCCAGCCGGTGGCATCCCGCTTGCTGCCAGTGTCCAGCCTGCCCCGGGCGTTGTTGCTGGGGGCCTTGTGGGGGTGGTTGCCATGCGGGCTGGTGTACAGCACCTTGCTGTGGGCGGCCAGCCAGGGCAATGCCGGGTACAGCGCGGCGCTGATGCTGGCGTTCGGTGTGGGAACCTGGCCAGTGCTGCTGGCTACCGGCTTGGCTGCGGAACGGGTAAACATTTTGTTGAAACGGCGCAGTGTGCGAGTGGCTGGCGGGGTGCTGGTGATGCTGTTTGGTATCTGGACGCTGCCTGGGCCGCATCAGCATTGGTTGATGGGGCATTGATTGGGGGCCGCCGTGCGGCCCTTCGCGGGCATGCCCGCTCCCACAGGGCCCTGCGAACGGCTGATAGCAGCCCCAATGCCCTTGATACAAATCAACACAGATTCCTACAGACGGCCATAGACTCCGGGCACTGCTGCTCTTTCCGGGGACCGCCCTCATGCTCGACGACCTACGTTGGGATACCGACCTGATCCGCCGCTACGATCTCGCCGGGCCACGCTACACCTCCTACCCGACCGCCGTGCAACTGCACAGCGAAGTGGGCTCGTTCGACCTGCTCCACGCCCTGCGCGAGAGCCGTCGGGCCGCGCGCCCGCTGTCGCTGTACGTACACGTGCCGTTCTGCGCCAACATCTGCTACTACTGCGCCTGCAACAAGGTCATTACCAAGGACCGCGCCCGCGCGGCGCCCTACCTGCAGCGCCTGGAGCAGGAAATCCAGCTGATCGCCTGTCACCTCGACCCTAAACAGCGTGTTGAACAGCTACATTTTGGCGGCGGCACACCAACCTTCCTCAGCCATGTGGAACTGCGCCAGCTGATGGCCACCCTGCGTCAGCACTTCCACCTGCTGGATGACGACTCCGGCGACTATGGCATCGAGATCGACCCGCGCGAAGCGGACTGGTCGACCATGGGCCTGCTCCGCGAGCTGGGCTTCAACCGCGTCAGCCTGGGCGTGCAGGACCTCGACCCGGCCGTGCAGCGCGCGGTCAACCGCCTGCAGAGCCTGGAGCAGACGCGCACCCTGATCGAAGCCGCGCGCACCCTGCAGTTCCGCTCGATCAACCTCGACCTGATCTACGGCCTGCCCAGGCAGACCCCGGAAGGCTTTGCCCGCACCGTCGAAGAAGTGATCCGCCTGCAACCCGACCGCCTGTCGGTGTTCAACTACGCCCACCTGCCCGAGCGCTTCATGCCGCAACGGCGCATCGACAGCAACGACCTGCCCAGCGCGGCCGCCAAGCTGGAGATGCTGCACGCCACTATCGACCAGCTGACCGCAGCCGGCTACCGCTACATCGGCATGGACCACTTCGCCCTGCCCGACGACGAGCTGGCCATCGCCCAGGAAGAAGGCACCCTGCAGCGCAACTTCCAGGGCTACACCACCCATGGGCACTGCGACCTGATCGGCCTGGGCGTGTCGGCCATCAGCCAGATCGGCGACCTGTACTGCCAGAACAGCAGCGACCTCAACACCTATCAGGACAGCCTGTCCAACGCCCAGCTGGCCACCCAGCGCGGCTTGCTGTGCAACCACGACGACCGCATCCGCCGGGCGGTGATCCAGCAGCTGATCTGCCATTTCGAGCTGGATTTCGAGCCGATCGAACAGGCCTTCACCATCGATTTCCGCGGTTACTTCAACGACCTCTGGCCAGAACTGCTGACCTTGCAGCGCGACGGCCTGATCCGCCTGGATGACAAAGGCATCCGCATCCTGCCTGCCGGCCGCCTGCTGGCGCGCTCGGTGTGCATGGTGTTCGACGCCTACCTGGCGATGCACAACCGCCAGCGCTTTTCGCGGGTGATCTGAAACCGAGTCGTTCAACCGCATGGACAAGTTTCCTTGCCAGGCACACTATGGGCACAGCGAAGGCCCTGGCGCACACCCGCCAGGGCCTGGCCCGCTCGCACCACAACAGCGCACGCTGGCCTACAACCTACGCCGTGAGTTACCCTTACGTCTTATGTGTGCTTTCCCACAAGGATCGATGAAAATGTCCGAGCCAGTCAAACTGCGCCCACACAACCAGGCCCATTGCAAGGACTGCAGCCTGGCCCCCCTGTGCCTGCCCCTGTCGCTCAACCTGGAAGACATGGATGCACTGGATGAAATCGTCAAGCGTGGGCGACCGCTGAAAAAAGGCGAGTTCCTGTTCCGCCAAGGTGACAATTTCGGCTCGGTCTACGCAGTACGTTCCGGCGCCCTGAAAACCTTCAGCCTCAGCGACAGCGGCGAAGAGCAGATCACCGGCTTCCACCTGCCCAGCGAACTGGTCGGCCTGTCGGGCATGGACACCGAGGCCTACCCGGTGTCGGCCCAGGCCCAGGAAACCACTTCGGTGTGTGAAATCCCGTTTGAGCGCCTCGACGAACTGTCGGTGCAGCTGCCGCAGCTACGCCGCCAGCTGATGCGGGTAATGAGCCGGGAAATCCGCGACGACCAGCAAATGATGCTGCTGCTGTCGAAAAAGACCGCCGACGAACGTATTGCCACCTTCCTGGTCAACCTGTCGGCTCGCTTCCGCGCCCGCGGCTATTCGGCCAACCAGTTCCGCCTGAGCATGTCGCGCAACGAAATCGGCAACTACCTGGGCCTGGCGGTGGAAACCGTATCGCGGGTGTTCACCCGCTTCCAGCAAAATGGCCTTATTCGTGCCGAAGGCAAGGAAGTGCACATTCTCGACCCGATCCAGCTGTGCGCGCTGGCCGGTGGCGCAATGGAGGCCTGAGGCCGGCGTTTAGCGGGTATACTTGGGCATTCGTTTTCCCAGGATACCCGCAACAATGCACAGCGACGCCTTCGACCTCAAAGCCCTGATCCGCCCGGTAGTGGACTTCCCCAAACCGGGCGTGATCTTCCGCGATATCACCCCGCTGTTCCAGTCGCCGCGCGGGCTGCGCTATGTGGCCGACCAGTTCATCGAGCGCTATGTCGAAGCCGAGTTCAGCCATATCGGCGCCATGGACGCGCGGGGCTTTCTGATCGGCTCGATCATCGCCCACCAGCTGAACAAGCCACTGATCCTGTTCCGCAAGCAGGGCAAGCTGCCGGCTGACGTGCTGAGCGAGGGTTATCAGACCGAGTATGGCGAAGCCTTCCTGGAGGTGCATGCCGACAGCCTGTGCGAAGGGGATTCGGTGTTGATCTTCGATGATCTGATTGCTACTGGCGGTACGCTGCTGGCAGCGGCCAACCTGGTGCGCCGGACCGGGGCGCAGGTGTTCGAGGCGGCGGCGATCATTGATTTGCCGGAGCTGGAGGGGTCGCGCCGGTTGCAGGCGGCTGGGGTGCCTACCTTCTGCCTGACCGAGTTTTCTCTTAGCGAATACTGAGTTGGGTTTTGGGGCTGCTCTGCAGCCCATCGCGACACAAGGCCGCTCCTACAGGGACCGCGCCGCATTCAAGTCTGCGCGGTCCCTGTAGGAGCGGCCTTGTGTCGCGATGGGCCGCAAAGCGGCCCCAACAGTTCTCAATCAGAGCGAAATCGGCCGCCGCCCGGCAAAGGCATGCGCCAAGGTCCCACCATCCACCAGCTCCAACTCGCCACCCAGCGGCACGCCATGGGCAATCCGCGACGCCACCAGGCCCTTCTCGCTCAGCAACTGGGCAATGTAATGCGCCGTCGCCTCCCCTTCCACCGTCGGGTTGGTCGCCAGGATCACCTCGGTGAAGGTGCCCTGCTCCTCGATCCGCGCCATCAGCTGCGGAATCCCGATCGCCTCCGGCCCCAGCCCGTCCAGCGGTGACAAGTGGCCCTTGAGCACGAAGTAGCGGCCACGGTAACCGGTCTGCTCCACTGCATACACATCGGTCGGCCCTTCGACCACGCACAATTGGGTATCGTCACGGCGCGGGTCGGCACATTGCGGGCACAACTCCTGCTCGGTCAGGGTGCGGCACTGACGGCAATGCCCAACCCCTTCCATGGCCTGGGTCAAGGCCTGGGCCAGGCGCAGGCCGCCACTGCGGTCACGCTCGAGCAGTTGCAGGGCCATGCGCTGGGCGGTTTTCTGGCCGACACCTGGCAGGATGCGCAGGCCATCGATCAGTTGGCGGATGAGGGGGCTGAAACTCATGTGGAAGGCCTGACAATTCAATAAGAGGCGGTTTATACCCAGCGGGGGCGGCGGCGTCAAATCAGCCTCCAGCCCTGCGCGGTCTGTTTTTCCCACAATAAAAGCAAACCGCGTCGACCGCGAGAGCGCATAAAAAAACCGCCGCTGTCGTCAGCGGCGGTTTTTTCAGTAACGCAAATGCCTTTAGAACGGCATCTTGAAGCCCGGCGGCAGCTGCATGCCGGCGGTCATGCTGCCCATCTTGTCCTGGCTGTTCTGCTCGACCTTGCGCACGGCGTCGTTCAGTGCAGCGGCGATCAGGTCTTCCAGCACTTCCTTGTCGTCTTCATCAGTCGACATCAGGCTCTGGTCGATGCTGACACGCTTGACGTCGTGACGACCGGTCATCACCACGCTCACCAGGCCACCACCGGACTGGCCGGTGACTTCGGCGTTGGCCAGCTCTTCCTGCATCTTCTGCATCTTTTCCTGCATTTGCTGGGCCTGCTTCATCAGGCCGGCCATGCCACCTTTCATCATGGGGAATACCTCGATTGGGTCATGTGATGCGGCCCGGCACCGGGCCGGCCGCATGGTTATCCGTTACTGGCCCTGGTTAACCAGGGCTTCTACAGGCTCAATAGTATCCTGCCGCACCTTGGCGCCGAACAACTTGATCATCTGCTGGATCAACGGATCCTGCTCGATCGAGGTGACTGCGTCCTGCTGGCGCTCGGCGCGTTTGCGCGCCGCCGCCTGCGCCGGGGTTTCCTGCTCGGGCAGGATCAGCTCGATGCGCAGGTTCAGCGTGCGCCCCAGGTGCTGGTTGAGCGCGTCGTTCAGGCGCCGCTGCTGGGTGGCGTTGAACAGCGCCCCCTGGCCAGGGTCCAGGTGCAGCAGCCAGTCGTCGCCATCAGCGGCAATCAACGTGCAGTTTGCCGCGATGTTGCCTGTCATCCCGGACACAGGCAACTGTGGGAATAATTCCAGCCATTGCAAGGCCAGGCCGGTGGCCGGCTTGGCTGCCGGCAGCGGTTCGGCTGCCGGCTTGGGTGCTTCTTCCTGCACATGTTCGGCCAGTTCGTCCAGGTAGCTGAAGCCGACCGGGTCGCTTTCGCCGCCGTAATAGTCTTCGTCCAGTGGCGGCTCATCGTCGCGGTCCATGCCCACGGCGGCATAGGCGGACGGGTCGAAGGGCGGCTCGTCGTCATGTGCCGGGGCGGCAGCTGCCGGCGTGGGCGCAGCGGGCGGTGCAGGAGCCGGTGCAGGCTCGGCCACTACCGGTGCCGCCGCTGGCGCGGGCTCTTCCCATGGCAGGTCAACCACCTCTGCCACCGGTTCTGGTTCTGGTTCTGGCTCAGGTTCACTGACCGGGGCAGGCTCAGCTGCCAACACAGGTTCGACAACCGGCTGCGGCGCTGGCTCGACCGGCGCGAGCGCCTGCACTTGTTGCGTGGCAACCGGTGCAACAGGCTCCACGACAGCAGCGGCCGGCGGCGCCACGGCAACCGCCGGCGCTGCCACCTGTGTTGCAGGATCAGCTGTGGCCTGGCTGATCCCCACTGGCTTTAGTATCGGCTTCGGCGCGTCGTCGGTGTCGGCGGGGCGGAACGCCAGCATGCGCAGCAGGACCATTTCAAAACCGCCGCGCGGGTCTGGCGCAAGTGGCAGGTCACGGCGGCCGATCAGGCCCATCTGGTAATAGAACTGCACGTCCTCGGCTGGCAATGCCGAGGCCAGCGCCAGCACCCGCTCACGGTCGCCCTGGCCGTTGTCCACCGCTTCCGGCAGCGCCTGGGCAATGGCCACGCGGTGCAGCACATTGAGCATTTCGGCCAGCACGCCAGCCCAGTCCGGCCCCTGCTCGGCCAGGTCGCGAACGGCCTCCAGCAAGGCCCGGGCATCGCCTTCGAGCAGCGCCTGCAGCACACCATAAACCTGGCCATGATCGAGGCTGCCGAGCATGGCCCGCACATCGGCGGCCAGTACCTTGCCTTCGCCGAAAGCGATGGCCTGGTCGGTCAGGCTCATGGCGTCGCGCATCGAACCATCGGCGGCACGGCCCAGCAGCCACAGGGCATCCGGCTCGAACGGCACGTTCTCGGCAGCCAGCACATGGCTGAGGTGCTCGACCACCCGCTCCGGGCTCATGTTCTTCAGCGAGAACTGCAGGCAGCGCGACAGGATGGTGGCCGGCAGTTTCTGCGGGTCGGTGGTGGCGAGGATGAACTTGACGTAGGGCGGCGGCTCTTCCAGCGTCTTGAGCAAGGCGTTGAACGAGTGGGTCGAGAGCATGTGCACTTCGTCGATCAGGTAGACCTTGAAGCGCCCACGGCTCGGGGCGTACTGCACGTTATCGAGCAGTTCGCGGGTGTCCTCGACCTTGGTGCGGCTGGCGGCGTCGATCTCGATCAGGTCGACGAAACGGCCTTCGTCGATCTCCCGGCACACCGAACAGGTGCCACAGGGCGTGGAGGTGATACCGGTTTCGCAGTTCAGGCACTTGGCGATGATACGGGCGATGGTGGTCTTGCCCACACCCCGCGTACCGGTGAACAGGTAGGCATGGTGCAGGCGCTGGTTGTCCAAGGCATTGATCAAGGCCTTGAGCACATGGGTCTGGCCGACCATTTCGCGGAACGAGCGCGGACGCCATTTACGTGCAAGAACCTGATAACTCATCGAAAAACCATCGTAGCCTGATCGAGCGGAAGATCGCTAATGCTAGCGGAGCGGGGGCAAAATTGCACCCTGCGCAAGTCGTCTAAGCTTTGAAACTGATGTGCCATCCAGGGAGGATTGCCTTTGCGAAGACTGCTGGCCCTGTTGCTGCTGTGGAGCACCTACAGCCAGGCTGAACAGCCCGTGTTGCGTTTTTCTGTCGCCGAAAGCTGGAGCATGCCACTGGTGCGCATCGAAGGCGACCAGCCAGTAGAAGGCATGCTGTACGACCTGATGCAGGCCTTGGCCAAGGAAGTGGACATCCTCCCCGAATACCAAGCCAGCGCCGGTAACCTCCATTTAGTCCAACCGCGCAAAACGCCCGCCGAGCGTCCGTAACCAGTGGCCGCAAAAGAATATCATGATGCCGGTCAAGATCATGCAGATGGCCAGCCATTGCCCGGCACTCATCTGCTCGTCGAAGAAAAGCCAGGAAGTTGCGAGGCCCGATACTGGTATCAGCAACGACAAGGGCGCGACGTGGGTGGCCGGATACTTCTTCATTAGGTTGTTCCACACGCGATAACCCAGAATGGTCGTGATCAGGCTCTGGAAAAGCACGGAAAACAGTGTTGGCCATGCCAGGCCACCGGCCAGGGCTTCGAACGCCAACCATCCTTGCGAGGCAAACGTGAGGACCACAAGGACCGGCAGCGCGTACAAGCTCGACCAGACGATGAAGGCCGTCATTTGACCAGGGCGCTTGAGCTTGATCAAAAGATTGCACAAAGCCCAGGCGAGCGCGGCAAGCAGCACCAACAGCAGACCGACCACCGTTGACGACTGGCTGCTCGCCAACAGCATCAGGCCTAACCCACATGCCGCGAAGACCATCCCCCAGGAATGGGCGGCGGTGATACGCTCACGCAGAAAGATAGCGCTCAGCAGGATGGTGAAGAACGCACTGAACTGCAAGAACACCGAGGACATACCCGGACTCAAGCCTTGGTGCATGGCAAGGTTGACCACCCACCAGATACCTACGGCAAACAGCACGCCATATACCGCCATGGCGGCCACTGAAACGCCGGCCGGGCGGCGGATAAAAAAAACCAGCGGCACCGCACAGAAGGTGAAGCGTAACAGCGTCAACAAATAGGGATCGAGCCCTCGCAAGCCAAGCTCGATGACACTGTAGTTGCCACCCCACAGAACCGTCACCAGAAGACCTACGGTCAAGTCACGCCTGCTCATTTTCATGCCTGCTCTCCCAGATTAGCAGGCACCACTCTATTTTTGTCACAGCAGAGTAGATGTAGGCGCACTCGACTCGGCCTGTGAGAAAACCTACTCGGCGTGAATACAAGCGCTCATGCCGCCTCACATCCTTCAACGCACGCAACGTTTCATTGTGATGTGACTGGGATAGACAAGACGCGGGGTTTTCATACCCCGGAAATGGAGGCGGCCCCACCAGCCACACCCCGGCACTCGATGTTCCCGCTATGGCTGCTCCCTTCCGGGCCTGACCAGGTTAACGGGTAATCAATGCGGGGGGACCGATGGGGCCACCACTACAAGGCTCGCTGAACAACGAGTGGCGCCATTGTACCGGTCTTGGGGGCAGATACAACCTCTGGAGGAGAAAAAGTCATCATTTCTCAATGACTTGTCCGGGTTGGGGTGGCCACGGGCTGCCAATTCGCGGGTGAACCCGCTCCTACAGGGCTAACGCTGACAGCAAGACCAGCGCAGGACCTGTGGGAGCGGGCGTGCCCGCGAAGCAGGCGCCGCGGTGGATGGCACGGGCCTCGCCCGTGTTCGCGGGCACGCCCGCTCCCACAGGGACCGTGCAAGCAGCAAGATCTGCCATTGGCCTTCTAGACAGCGATGCCCTGCTCGCCCAGGAAGGTGACGAAGGCATCTTCGTCCAGCACTTTGACCCCCAGCTCGCTGGCCTTGGCCAGCTTGGACCCCGCCCCCGGCCCCGCCACCACGCAGTGGGTCTTGCCGGAAACCGAACCCGCCACCTTGGCCCCGAGGCTTTCCAGCTTTTCCTTGGCGATGTCGCGGCTCATGCGCTCCAGGGTACCGGTCAGTACCCAGGTCTGGCCGGCCAGCGGCAGCCCTTCGGCCACTTTCTTCTCGCTGCTCCAGTGCATGCCGAACGCCAGCAACTGTGCCTCGATGTCCCGGGCCAGTTTCTGGTTGGCTTCATCCTTGAAGAACTCGCGCACGGCGTCGGCCTGCTTGGCCGCCAGGGCCTGGCGCAGGTCGATACCGTCGGCGGCAATGATCTTCTCCAGGCTGTCGAGCTTGGCCACGAGCTTCTCGGCACCGGTCGGGCCAACCGAGGCAATGTCGAGCTTGGCGATCATGCCGGCCAGCGTGGTACTGGCGGCGAATTCGGCAGCCAGCTCGCCTTCGTCCTGCAGTTGCATGCCGCTATCGAGCAATTGCTTGATGACCTTGCGGTTGTGCTCGTCCTCGAAGAAATTGTGGATCTCGTACGCCACCTCCAGGCCGATGTCCGGCAGGTAGGTAAGCACCTGCGGCAGCGCCTGCTGCACGCGCGCCAGGCTGCCCAGCGAGCGGGCCAGCACCTTCGCGGTCTCCTCGCCTACGTCGGGGATGCCCAGGGCGTAGATGAAGCGCGCCAGGCTCGGGCGCTTGCTGGCTTCGATGGCATCCAGCAGCTTCTTGCTGGACACCTCGGCAAAGCCTTCCAGGCCGACGATCTGGTCGAACTCCAGCTTGTACAGGTCGGCCGGCGAGCCAATCAGGCCTTCGTCCACCAACTGCTCGACGCTTTTCTCGCCCAAGCCGTCGATGTCCATGGCGCGGCGCGACACGTAGTGGATGATCGCCTGCTTGAGCTGGGCGCCACAGGCCAGGCGACCGACGCAGCGGTACACCGCGCCCTCGCTGGTGGTTTCCTTGCCCTTGCTACGCTTGACCAGTTGGGTACGCTCGACCTGCGAGCCGCATACCGGGCATTCACTCGGCACCTGCACCGGGCGCGCATCTTCCGGGCGCCGCTCCAGCACCACCTGCATCACCTGCGGAATCACGTCACCGGCGCGGCGGATGATCACCGTGTCGCCAATGCGCAGGCCCAGGCGAGCGATCTCGTCCATGTTGTGCAGGGTGGCGTTGGACACGGTCACACCGGCTACCTTGACCGGCTTCAGTCGTGCCACAGGCGTTACCGCACCAGTGCGGCCGACCTGAAACTCGACATCCAGCACTTCGGTCAGCTCTTCCATGGCCGGGAACTTATGGGCAATCGCCCAGCGCGGCTCACGTGCGCGGAAGCCCAGTTCGCGCTGGGCGGCCAGGCTGTTGACCTTGAACACCACGCCGTCGATTTCGTACGGCAGGCTGTTGCGTCGCTCGCCGATGTCGCGGTAGTAGGCCAGGCATTCTTCGATGCCGGCGGCATGCTTGAGTTCGCGACTGATCGGCAGGCCCCAGGCCTTGAGCTGCTCGAGGATGCCGATGTGGCTGTCGCCGATGCTCGCGGACACCTGGCCGACGCCATAGCAGCAGAACTCCAACGGGCGGCTGGCGGTGATTTTCGAATCCAGCTGACGCAGGCTGCCGGCTGCGGCGTTGCGCGGGTTGGCGAAGGTCTTGCCGCCGGCTTCGGCCTGGGCGGCGTTGAGCCGGTCGAAACCGGCCTTGCTCATGTACACCTCGCCGCGCACCTCCAGCACCGCCGGCCACCCCTGGCCTTGCAGTTTGAGCGGGATGTTGCGCACGGTGCGCACATTGGCACTGATGTCTTCGCCGGTGGTGCCGTCGCCACGGGTGGCGCCCTGCACCAGCTGGCCGTCGCGGTACAACAAGCTCACCGCAAGGCCGTCGAGCTTGGGCTCGCAGCTGTAGTCGACCGCACCGGGCTGATCGAGCCCGTCTACCACCCGGCGGCCGAATTCACGCAGGTCGGCCTCTTCGAAAGCGTTGCCCAGGCTGAGCATGGGCACTTCGTGGCGCACCTGGCTGAACGCGGACAGGGCTTCGCCACCAACGCGCTGGGTGGGCGAGTCAGGGGTCACCAGGTGCGGGTGTTCGGCTTCAAGCGCCTTGAGCTCGTTGAACAGGCGGTCGTATTCGGCATCGGGCACGCTTGGCTCATCGAGCACGTAGTAGCGGTAGTTGTGCTGGTCGAGCTCGGCACGCAGTTCGTGGATACGGGTTTCGGCGGTCATGGGATTTGTCTTCTCTTGCAAAGCAAAAGAGCAGCCTGGGGTTGGTGCCTGGTGTTCAGGGTTTTATTGCCTGTGCCGGCCTCTTCGCGGGTAAACCCGCTCCCACAGGGACTCCACTGCCCTTGCGGTTTGTGGTGTCCTTGTGGGAGCGGGTTTACCCGCGAAGAGGCCGACACAGGCAACAGCATTACCCGAACCGACCAGCACGCCCTCAGGCTGCTCTTTCGTCTGGATCTGTCAGCGCTTCTGGGTCAGCGCACGGCGCTCGAACTCGACGATGCGCTGGCGGTAGTGCTCGATGGTCTGGGCAGTCAGCACGCTGCGCTGGTCGTCCTTGAGCTCACCGTTCAGTTCATGCGCCAGCTTGCGCGCCGCAGCCACCATCACGTCGAAGGCCTGCTTCGGATGACGCGGGCCCGGCAGGCCGAGGAAGAAGCTTACCGCGCGGGTGCTGAAGTGGTCGATGTCATCCAGGTCGAACACACCGGGCTTGACGGCGTTGGCCATGGAGAACAGCACCTCGCCGTGACCGGCCATGCTCTCGTGACGGTGGAAGATGTCCATTTCACCGAAGCGCAGGCCACTTTCCAGGATGTTCTGCAGCAGCGCCGGGCCCTTGAAGCCACTCTCGTCGCGGGAGATGACGCTGATCACCAGCACTTCCTCGGCCGGCGGCAGCTCCTTGACGCTGCTGCTGGCAGGCGCCGCACCGTTGCTGCGGGTATTTTCCGCGGCAAAGTCGTCATCGCTGTCGGCAAACAGGTCGGGCTCGCGCGGCTCGGCGCTCAGGTTCAGGTCGCCCTGCTGTGCATCCGCAGCCGCGGTGGCGCGCTTGCCGCGCTTGGCAGCCTTGGCCGGTTTGGGCTCACGCTCGCGATCACGCGCAGAAGCGCTGAGCGACGGCAGGTCGCTTTCATCCAGCTCAGGCTCCTTGTGGGTATCCAGCACCCGCGACGGGCCAAGCACTTCGGCATTGCCCTCTTCGTCCGGCAGGTTGGAATAACTGCGATCCAGACGGAATTTCAACTTGCCTTTCCCGCCGCGCATGCGGCGCCAGCCGTCGAAAAGAATCCCGGCAATGACAATGATGCCGATGACGATCAGCCACTCGCGCAGACCGATTTCCATGTAATCCCGTGCCTCTATAAAAATATGCTTGAAAACAAAGGGTTCAAAGCCCTTTAACACGTGGCGCCAACTCTATGTTCTGACAGGCGTTTTACCCACGCAAAAAACGAGTGACATTAAGCTAGCACGACCAAAGACAACTTTACACCGTCTGTCGCACATGGCGGGGGCATTTCGCTACAGAATATGCCCTTATCGTCGAGCATCAGGCGTCGACCATGGCCATGGCCTCCTCCACATCGACGGCAACCAGACGCGAACAGCCCGGCTCATGCATGGTCACCCCCATCAATTGGTCCGCCATTTCCATGGCAATCTTGTTATGGGTGATGTAGATGAACTGCACGCTTTCACTCATTTCCTTGACCAGACGGGCGTAACGCCCGACGTTGGCATCGTCCAGCGGCGCGTCGACCTCATCGAGCATGCAGAACGGTGCGGGGTTCAACTTGAAGATGGCAAACACCAGCGCCAATGCGGTCAGTGCCTTCTCGCCGCCGGACAGCAGATGGATGGTGCTGTTCTTCTTGCCCGGTGGCCGCGCCATGATCGTTACCCCTGTATCGAGTAGATCTTCGCCCGTCAGTTCCAGATAAGCGCTGCCACCACCGAAAACTTTTGGGAAAAGTGCCTGTAATCCGGCATTTATCTGATCAAAGGTATCCTTGAAGCGGTTGCGGGTTTCCTTGTCGATCTTGCGAATGACATTTTCCAGAGTCTCCAGCGCTTCGACCAGGTCGGCATCCTGGGCGTCCAGGTAGCGCTTGCGCTCGGACTGCTGCTCGTACTCTTCGATGGCTGCCAGGTTGATCGCCCCCAGGCGCTGGATACGCGCCTCGAGCTGTTCCAGTTCCTGTTCGGTGCCTTGCTCGCTGGCCTCGGCCTCAAGGGTGGCGAGCACGCCTTGCAGGTCGTAGCCATCGGCCAGCAACTGCTCCTGCAAGGTCTTGCGCCGCACATCCAGGCCCTGGCATTCCAGGCGCAGCTGCTCCAGCTGGCCACGCAGCAGCTGGGCCTGTTGCTCGGCCTGGGTACGGCGCTTTTCGGCGTCGCGCAGTTCGCGGTCGGCTTCGTCCATATGCAGGCGGGCCTGGCGCATTTCCTCGTCGACGCTCATGCGCCGCTCCAGCAACTCTTCCAGCTTCAGGCGCAGCTCTTCCTGCGGGGCCTCGCCCTCCTCCAGGTTCAGGCTCAGTTGCTCCTGGCGCTCAGTCAGGCGCGCGGCCTGCTGTTCCAGGCGCTCCAGGGCCTGCCGGGTGGAGTCGTGCTGGGCACGCAACGAGCCCAGGCGAACAGCCAGCTGGTGGGCGTGATCCTTGTGCTGACGGGCCTCCTGACGCACCCGGTCGAGGCTTTCGCGCAGGGTGTCGCGGCGGGCCATCAACTGCTCGCGCTGCTCGGTATCCTGGGCCATCAGCTCCAGTGCCTCCTGCAGCAACAGGCGGGCTTCGCCCAGTTGCTCGTGCTCCAGGGCACGCTGCTCTTCCAGTTCGGCCAGCTCTTCCTGCAGGCGCCGGCGGCGCAGCTCGACCTGCTCGGCACGTGCGCGACCAGCCGACAGGTTGGCCTTCAGTTCGCCATGCAGGCGGTTTTCTTCCTGGGTTCGGCGACGCAGCTGCTCACGCTGTTCTTCCAGGTCCAACTGCTGCTCGCGCAGGGCCTGCAGTTGCTGCTCCAAATGCTCCAGCGCCGCTTCCTGCTCCAGTTGCTGCTGGCCCAGGCGCTCGATCTCCTGGCCGCGTGCCAGCACGCCGCCTTCGGCTTCGCTGCCACGACGCACCCGCAGGAAGTGCCGGCCAACCCAGTAGCCATCGCGACTGACCAGGCTCTGGCCTTCGCCGAGCGAGGCGCGCTGCGCCAGTGCCTGGGCCAGGCCTTCCACGGGCTTGACCTGGCCCAGCCAGGGCGCCAGGTCGACCTGGCCTTCGACCTTTTCCAGCAGGCTGCCGGGCAGCGACGAGCCGGTACCGCTGGCCAGCAGCAAGCGCAACTCGCCCTGCTCCAGGCCGGTAAAATCGAGGTTACCGAGGTCGTCCACCAGCACGGCCTGCAGGTCGGCGCCGAGCACGGTTTCTACCGCAAGCTCCCAGCCCGGCTCTACCCGCAACCCTTCAGCCAGCCGCGGCTGTTGCTCCAGGCCTTGGTCCTGCAGCCAGTACGCAGCACCTGCACCCGGCTCCAGGGCGGCCTGCTGCAAGGCTTCGAGCGATGCCAGGCGACCGCCAAGGCGTTGCAGGTCGCCCTGCGCCTGTTGTTGGGCCTGGGTGGCCTGTTGCAGTTGCTCACGTGCGCCTTCCAGGCGCTCGACCACCTGCTCTTCCGACAACTGCAACTCTTCCAGCAACATTTCGCTACTGGCCAGCTGCTCGGCCAGTTCGAGCATGGCCGCATCCTGCGGTTCGCTGCCCAGCAGCTCACGCTCTTCGCCCAGCTTGCGCTGGCGCTCGGCCTGGCGCTCCAGGCTGGTTTCCAGCTGTAGCAGGCGCGCCTGCTGCACTTCGGCCTGGCGCCGGGGCTCGGCGGAACGGCTGTTGAAGCTGTCCCACTGCTCTTGCCAGCCGTGCATGCCCAGCTCGGCTTCTTCAAGGGCAGCGGCGGCCTCTTCGGCAGCGGCCAGGGTCATTTCCTGCTCGGGTTCGAGCATGGCCAGCTCTTCACCCAAGGTAGCCAGCAGGGTACGGTCGTGGCCCAGGTGCGACTCGGTCTCCAGGCGCGTGCGCTCGGCTTCCTTGAAGTCATCCTGCAACTGGCGCAGCCGTTGCTGGCCGTGCTGGATGCTCTGCTCGACCCGCGCGATGTCACCGGCCACCGAGTAGAAGCGGCCCTGCACCTGATTGAAGCGCTCGGACAATTCGTGATGGCCATCGCGCAGGCGCTCGATGCTGGCATCGGCATTGCGCTGCTCGGCCACCAGCGCCTCATGGGCCACATCCTGGTCACCGATCACCGCCTCGCGCTGGCGCATCCGTTCGTCCAGGTCACGCCAGCGCAACGCCGACAGGCGTGCCTTCAGCTGGCGTTCCTGAGCCTTGTATTCGCGGTACTTCTCGGCCGCCTGGGCCTGGCGGTGCAGGCGTTCCAGCTGGCGCTCCAGTTCTTCGCGCAGGTCGGTCAGGCGCGCCAGGTTTTCCTGGGTGCGGCGGATGCGGCTCTCGGTTTCGCGGCGGCGCTCCTTGTACTTGGAGATGCCGGCGGCTTCCTCGATGAAGTTGCGCAGCTCCTCAGGCTTGGCCTCGATCAGCTTGGAGATCATCCCCTGCTCGATGATCGAATAGCTGCGCGGCCCCAGGCCGGTGCCTAGGAATATGTCGGTGATATCGCGCCGACGGCACTTGGTGCCGTTGAGGTAGTAGCTGTTCTGCCCGTCGCGGGTGACCTTGCGGCGGATCGAGATCTCGGCGTAGGCGGCATATTCGCCGACCAGGGTGGTTTCGCTGTTGTCGAAAACCAGCTCGATGCTGGCCTGGCTGACCGGCTTGCGGCCACTGGAGCCATTGAAGATGACATCGGTCATCGACTCGCCGCGCAGGTTCTTCGCCGAACTCTCGCCCATCACCCAGCGCACGGCATCGATGATGTTGGACTTGCCACAGCCGTTGGGGCCGACCACGGCCGCCATGTTGCTGGGGAAGTTGACCGTGGTCGGGTCGACGAACGACTTGAACCCGGCGAGGCGAATGCACTTCAGGCGCATCGGTCAGCCTCGGGCCAACGCCGCCAGCACCAGTTCGCAGCTGCGCTGGCCATAGGCGGTGAGCACCTCGCGAATGCGCGGCAGGTCACGGGCGATCACGGCGTCGAGCAGGCGGGCGAACAGGTCCAGGTAATCGATCATGTTGGCCTGGCGCTGGTCCAGCGACAGGTAGTAGGCACGGCTCATCGCCGGCTGCAGGTTTTCCACGGTTTCCTGCAGGAACGGGTTGTCGGCGAACGGATAGGCCGCCCGCATGACCGCGAAGCTGTCGGCGACGAAGGCCTTGATGTCCAGCTGGTCATGGGCCCGCTGCAGGCGCTGCTGGATCTCCAGGAACGGGCGCAGGTCAGCATCGGTGCGCCATTTTTGCGCAACCGCGTTACCCAGCAGGATGTAGAACTCGCCCATCAGTGCGCACAGGCTGCGCACACTTCGCTCGTCGAGTTCGGTCACATGAGCACCCCGGCGCGGCAGGATCGCCACCAGGTGCCGGCGTTCGAGGATCAGCAGCGCCTCGCGCACCGAGCCGCGGCTGACATTCAGCGCCTGGGTGACCTTCTGCTCCTGGATACGCTCGCCTGGCGCCAGCTCGCCGCGAATGATGCGTTCGGCCAGGTAATCGGCAATCTGCTCGGAGAGGCTGTCCGGGGCCTTGAACGTCATGGTTTTCCTTCAAAATCATTGAACTGGGCACAAGCAGCGAATTGTAGCGTACTTGACCGTTGATCGCGCAGAGGGGCCAGGCGGTTTATTTGACCCGACAGGCAACCCCGAGCGCGGCGCGATCTATGCTTGGCATATGGGCAATGTGAGCCGTTGGGCAGTGACACGAACAATTTCCTGACCTTTGAGTCAGAAAATTATTGACCAGCAGGACAGCTCTTGCTTAGAGTCCGCCCAACAACAATAAAACCATTGCGAGGCCATCCCCGTGATCCAGTTTCTCGTCAACCAGGAGCTGCGTAGTGAGCATGCCCTGGACCCGAACATGACGGTGCTGCAGTACCTGCGTGAGCACCTGGGCAAACCTGGCACCAAGGAGGGCTGCGCCAGTGGTGACTGCGGCGCCTGCACCGTGGTGGTCGGCGAACTGACCCAGGACGACCAGGGCAACGACAGCCTGCGCTACCGCAGCCTCAACTCGTGCCTGACCTTCGTATCGTCGCTGCACGGCAAGCAACTGATCAGCGTCGAGGGTCTCAAGCACCAGGGCCAACTGCACAGCGTGCAACAGGCCATGGCCGATTGCCATGGCTCGCAGTGCGGCTTCTGCACACCCGGCTTCGTCATGTCGCTGTTCGCCCTGCAGAAGAACAGCAGCGGCCCCGATCTGCACCAGGCCCAGGAAGCCCTGGCCGGCAACCTGTGCCGCTGCACCGGCTACCGGCCGATCCTCGACGCCGCCGAGCAGAGCTGCCGCCAGCCCTGCCGCGACCAGTTCGATGCCCAGCAGGCACAGACCATCAGCCGCCTCAAGGCCATTGCGCCAACCCAGACCGGCGAGCTGAACAGCGGCGACAAGCGCTGCCTGGTGCCGCTGACCGTGGCCGATCTGGCCGACCTGTACAGCTCGCACCCCGAAGCGCGGTTGCTGGCCGGCGGTACCGACCTGGCCCTGGAAGTCACCCAGTTCCACAAGACCTTGCCGGTGATGATCTACGTCGGCCATGTGGCCGAGCTCAAGCGTATCGAGAAGACCGCCAGCCACCTGGAAATCGGCGCCGCCACCCCGCTCACCGACTGCTACGGCGCGCTGAACGAGGAATACCCGGACTTCGGCGCCCTGCTGCACCGCTTCGCCTCGCTGCAGATCCGCAACCAGGGCACCCTGGGCGGCAATATCGGCAACGCTTCGCCAATCGGCGACTCGCCACCCCTGCTGATTGCCCTGGACGCGCAGATCGTCCTGCGCCAGGGCGAGCGTCAGCGGGTGATGCCGCTGGAAGACTATTTCATCGACTACCGCATCACTGCCCGCCAGGACAGCGAGTTCATCGAGAAGATCATCGTGCCGCGCGCCACCAGCGACTGGGCGTTCCGCGCCTATAAAGTGTCCAAACGCCTGGACGATGACATTTCTGCGGTGTGCGGTGCCTTCAACCTGAGCATCGAAAACGGCGTGGTCAGCGGTGTGCGCATCGCCTTCGGCGGCATGGCGGCGATCCCCAAACGGGCCCGTGCCTGTGAAGCAGCGCTGCGCGGCAAGCCTTGGAACCAGGCCGCCATCGAGCGCGCCTGCCAGGCCCTGGCCGAAGACTTCACCCCGCTCAGCGACTTCCGCGCCAGCAAGGAGTACCGCCTGCTGACCGCGCAGAACCTGCTGCGCAAGTACTTCATCGAACAGCAAACGCCGTACATCGAAACCCGGGTGACCGCTTATGTCTAACCATCACGTAGCCAAGAGCCAGGCCGAGATGGCCGAACTGTTCAGCCAGGACCTGACCACCGGGGTCGGCCGCAGCGTCAAGCACGACAGCGCCGACAAGCATGTGTCCGGCGACGCGGTGTACATCGACGACCGCCTGGAATTCCCCAACCAGTTGCACGTCTATGCGCGCACCGCCGACCGCGCCCACGCGCGCATCCTGCGCATCGACACCACGCCGTGCTATGCCTTCGAGGGCGTGCGCATCGCCATCACCCACGAAGACATCCCTGGCCTCAAGGACATCGGCCCGGTGGTGGCCGGCGACCCGCTGCTGGCCATCGACAAGGTCGAGTTCTTCGGCCAGCCGGTGCTCGCCGTGGCCGCCCGTGACCTCGACACCGCACGCCGTGCGGCCATGGCCGCCATCGTCGAGTATGAAGACCTGGAGCCGGTGCTGGATGTGGTCGAGGCATTGCGCAAGAAACACTTCGTGCTCGACAGCCACACCCACCAGCGTGGCGATTCCGCTGCTGCCCTGGCCAGTGCCCCGCACCGCATCCAGGGCACGCTGCACATCGGTGGCCAGGAACACTTCTACCTGGAAACGCAGATTTCCTCGGTGATGCCGACCGAAGATGGCGGCATGATTGTCTACTGCTCCACGCAAAACCCCACCGAAGTGCAGAAACTGGTCGCCGAAGTACTCGATGTGCCAATGAACAAGGTGGTGCTGGACATGCGCCGCATGGGCGGCGGCTTTGGCGGCAAGGAAACCCAGGCCGCCAGCCCGGCGTGCCTGTGTGCCGTGGTGGCGCGCCTGACCGGCCAGCCGGCCAAGATGCGCCTGCCACGGGTCGAGGACATGACCATGACCGGCAAGCGCCACCCGTTCTACGTCGAATACGATGTGGGCTTCGACGACGACGGGCGCCTGCACGGCATCAACTTCGACCTGGCGGGCAACTGCGGCTATTCGCCGGACTTGTCCGGCTCGATCGTCGACCGCGCCATGTTCCACTCCGACAACGCCTACTACCTGGGCGATGCCACGGTGCACGGCCACCGCTGCAAGACCAACACCGCCTCCAACACCGCCTACCGTGGTTTCGGCGGCCCGCAGGGGATGGTCGCCATCGAGCAGGTGATGGACCACATCGCCCGCCACCTGGGCCGTGACCCGCTGGCGGTGCGCAAGGCCAACTACTACGGCAAGACCGAGCGCAACGTCACCCACTACTACCAGACCGTCGAGCACAACATGCTCGAAGAGATGACCGCCGAACTGGAAGCCAGCAGTGACTACGCCGAGCGCCGCGAGTCGATCCGCCGCTTCAACGCCAATAGCCCGATCCTGAAGAAGGGCCTGGCGCTGACCCCGGTCAAGTTCGGTATCTCGTTCACCGCTACCTTCCTCAACCAGGCCGGTGCGCTGATCCATATCTACACCGACGGCAGCATCCACCTGAACCATGGCGGCACCGAGATGGGCCAGGGCCTGAATACCAAGGTGGCGCAGGTGGTGGCGCAAATCTTCCAGGTCGATTTCAGCCGCATCCAGATCACCGCCACCAATACCGACAAGGTGCCCAACACCTCGCCGACCGCGGCCTCCAGTGGTGCCGACCTGAACGGCAAGGCGGCGCAGAACGCTGCCGAAATCCTCAAGAAGCGCCTGACCGAGTTTGCCGCGCGGCACTACCAGGTGACCGAGGAAGACGTCGAGTTCCGCAACGGCCATGTGCGCGTGCGCGACCAGATCGTCAGCTTCGAGCAGCTGGTGCAGCAGGCCTATTTCGCCCAGGTGTCGCTGTCCAGCACCGGCTTCTACCGCACGCCGAAGATCTACTACGACCGCAGCCAGGCACGTGGCCGGCCGTTCTACTACTTCGCCTTCGGCGCAGCCTGCGTGGAGGTGGTGGTCGACACCCTGACCGGCGAATACAAGATGCTGCGTGCCGACATCCTGCACGATGTGGGTGATTCGCTGAACCCGGCCATCGACATCGGCCAGGTGGAAGGCGGCTTCATTCAGGGCATGGGCTGGCTGACCACCGAAGAGCTGGTGTGGAACGCAAAGGGCAAGCTGATGACCAACGGCCCGGCCAGCTACAAGATCCCGGCAGTGGCCGACATGCCGCTGGATTTGCGGGTGAAGCTGGTGGAGAACCGCAAGAACCCGGAAGACACCGTGTTCCATTCCAAAGCCGTGGGCGAGCCGCCGTTCATGCTCGGCATCGCTGCCTGGTGCGCGATCAAGGACGCCGTGGCCAGCATCGCCGACTACCGCGTGCAGCCACAGGTGGATGCGCCGGCGACGCCGGAGCGAGTGTTGTGGGGTTGCGAGCAGATGCGCAAGGCGGTGGCTGCAGCGCAACCTGCCGAACAGGAACTGGAAACCGTGCCTCACTGACAATGCAGGGCCCTGTGGGAGCGGGTTTACCTGCGAATGCGATAGTGGTTTCACCGCCGCATTCGCGGGTGAACCCGCTCCCACAGGGATCGCGACGCACCTATAGAGAGGTTGCATCATGCACCAATGGATCAACGCCCTCGCCGACCACCAGTCCCGTGGCGAAGCCTGCGTGCTGGTGACCATCATCGAGGAGCGCGGCTCGACCCCGCGCAATGCCGGCTCGAAAATGGTCGTCAGCGCCAGCGGCCTGTTCGACACCATCGGCGGCGGCCACCTGGAATACAAGGCGCTGCACATCGCCCGGCAAATGCTCGAAGAGCACCGCACCACTCCGCACCTGGAGCGCTTCAGCCTCGGCGCCAGCCTTGGCCAGTGCTGCGGCGGCGTCAATGTACTGCTGTTCGAACCCATGGCCGCGGTGCAGGCGCAGATCGCGGTGTTCGGCGCGGGTCATGTCGGCCGGGCTCTGGTACCCTTGCTCGCCGCCCTGCCCTGCCGGGTGCGCTGGATCGATTCGCGCGAGCAGGAATTCCCTGCCCTGATCCCCGACGGGGTGACCAAGGTGGTCAGCGAGGAGCCGGTCGACGAAGTGGCAGAACTGCCGCCAGGCTGCTACTGCATCGTCATGACCCACAACCACCAGCTCGACCTGGAACTGACCGCCGCCATTCTCAAGCGCAACGACTTCACCTGGTTCGGCCTGATCGGCTCGAAGACCAAACGGGTCAAGTTCGAGCATCGCCTGCGCGAGCGCGGTTACGACGATGCCGTGATGGCGCGCATGCGCTGCCCGATGGGCCTGGCCGAGGTCAAGGGCAAGCTGCCCATCGAGATCGCCGTGTCCATCGCCGGTGAAATCATCGCCACCTACAACGCCTGCTTCGGCCAGCACGACGCTGCCGCCAATGCCGGCCCCATTGCCCAGTTGCTGCCGCCTTCCCGGCGCAGCCAAGCCATTTGACGAGTGTGTTATGACCGTTACCCGCAAAGCCTACCGTGCCGCCATCCTGCACAGCATCGCCGACCCGGCCGAGGTGGGCCTGGAGGCTTCCCATGAATACTTCGAGGACGGCCTGCTGGTAGTCGACGACGGCCGCATCCGCGCCGTAGGCCACGCCGCCGAACTGTTGCCGACCCTGGACGCCGACATCCCGGTCGAGCACTACCAGGACGCGCTGATCACCCCGGGGTTCATCGACACCCACATCCACTTCCCGCAGACCGGCATGATCGGCTCCTACGGCGAACAGCTGCTGGACTGGCTGAACACCTACACCTTCCCCTGCGAAAAGCAGTTCGCCGACAAGGGCCACGCCGACCAGGTGGCGAAGATCTTCCTCAAGGAACTGCTGCGCAACGGCACCACCACCGCCCTGGTGTTCGGCAGCGTGCACCCGGAATCGGTCAATGCCCTGTTCGAGGAAGCCGAGCGCCTGGACCTGCGCCTGATCGCCGGCAAGGTGATGATGGACCGCAACGCCCCGGACTACCTGACCGACACCGCCGAGTCCGGCTATGCCGAAAGCAAGGCACTGATCGAGCGTTGGCACGGCAAGGGCCGCCTGCACTATGCAGTCACCCCGCGTTTCGCCCCGACCAGTACGCCTGAACAGCTGGCGCTGGCGGGCCAACTGCTCAAGGAACACCCGGGGGTGTACATGCACACGCACCTGTCGGAAAACCTCAAGGAAATCGATTGGGTCAAGTCGCTGTTCCCCGAGCAGAAGGGTTACCTCGACGTGTACGACCACTTCGAGCTGCTGGGCGAGCGCTCGGTATTCGCCCATGGCGTGCACCTGTGCGATGACGAATGCCAGCGCCTGGCCGAAACCGGCTCGGCCATGGCCTTCTGCCCCACCTCCAACCTGTTCCTCGGCAGCGGCCTGTTCAACCTGCCCCAGGCCGAGCGCTTCAAGGTCAATGTGGGCCTGGGCACCGACGTTGGCGCCGGCACCAGCTTCTCGCTGCTCAATACCCTGAACGAAGCGTACAAGGTGATGCAGTTGCAGGGCGCGCGTCTGCACCCGTACAAGTCACTGTACCTGGCCACCCTGGGCGGCGCGCGCGCACTGCGCCTGGACGACCGCATCGGTAGCCTGCGCCCGGGCAACGACGCCGACTTCGTGGTACTGGACTACAAGGCCACGCCACTGCTGGACTACCGCATCCAGCAGTCCAACAGCATCGAGGAAACCCTGTTCGTGCTCACCACCCTCGGCGACGACCGCACCGTGCGCGAAACCTACGCCGCCGGGCGTTGCGTGCACCAGCGCTAAGGCTCGTTCGCCAAGCCCCGGTACAATGCGCCGCCGATCGCCGCACCGATCAGCGGCGCCACCCAGAACAGCCAAAGCTGTTGCAGGGCCCAGCCACCGACGAACAAGGCCGGCCCCGTGCTACGCGCGGGGTTGACCGAGGTATTGGTCACCGGGATCGAGATCAGGTGGATCAGGGTCAGGGCCAGGCCGATGGCGATCGGCGCAAAACCTGCCGGCGCCCGGGCGTCGGTGGCGCCCATGATCACCACCAGGAACATCGCCGTCATCACCACTTCACTGACAAAGCCCGCCCCGAGGGTGTAGCCGCCGGGCGAGTGATCGGCGTAGCCGTTCGAAGCCAATCCCGCAGACAGCTCGAAACCTGCCTTGCCGCTGGCGATGAGGTAGATCACACCTGCCGCCAGGATGGCGCCGATCACCTGGGCGATTACGTAGGGCAACAGCTCTTTGGCCGGGAAGCGCCCGCCCACCACCAGCCCGAACGACACGGCGGGGTTGAGGTGACAACCGGAGATATGGCCGATGGCGAAGGCCATGGTCAGCACGGTGAGGCCGAAGGCGAAGGCGACGCCGAGTACACCGATGCCGATGGGGGAGCTTGCGGCGAGTACCGCACTGCCACAGCCGCCAAGCACCAGCCAGAAGGTGCCGACCAGCTCGGCCCCCATGCGTTTACCGAGGGACATGCTCATGAGTCCATTCCTCAAGAAGTTGAACGCAACGAATGCGCAAGCCCAACTGCTTGATGAAGGTTTGCTCACAAGAATTTAGCAGACCTTTGATTAATGGCCAGAAATGGCCGTGCTTCTTGTGGGAGCGGGTTTACCCGCGAAGAAGGCAACACGGTGTATGGCACCGGCTGCGCCGGTGTTCGCGGGTGAACCCGCTCCCACAACGGCGCATTCCATTCACTTAAGCAAACGATCAACCCTTGACCGATACCTTGGGCTTTTTCAGCAAATGCGAGAACACGGCATGCAGATCGTCCGAGGCACTCTCCTCGTCCAGGTTCAGCTTGCTGTCGATGTGATCCATGTGGTGCATCATCAGGCTCACCGCCTGCTCTGCATCGCGCGCCTCGATAGCGTCGATCAGCTGCATGTGTTCGTCATAGGAGCAATGCGAACGGTTGCCGCTCTCGTACTGGGCAATGATCAGCGAGGTCTGCGATACCAGGCTGCGCTGGAAGCTGACCAGTGGCGCATTACCCGCAGCCTCGGCCAGCTTGAGGTGGAATTCGCCGGAAAGACGAATGCCGGCGCCGCGGTCACCACGGGAGAAGCTGTCGCGCTCCTCACGCACCATCTGCCGCAGCTCGTTGAGCTGCTCGAGGGAAGCGTGCTGCACGGCCAGTTCGGTGATGGCACGTTCGACCATGCGCCGGGAGAAGAACACCTGGCGGGCCTCTTCCACCGTCGGGCTGGCCACCACCGCACCGCGGTTCGGCCGCAACAGCACCACGCTTTCGTGGGCCAGGCGCGACAAGGCGCGGCGGATGATGGTGCGGCTGACGCCGAAGATCTCGCCCAGCGCTTCCTCGCTCAACTTGGTGCCCGGTGCCAGACGCTGCTCGAGGATCGCCTCGAAAATATGCGCGTAGACGATGTCGTCCTGGGTACCACTGCGGCCAGCCTTGCCGGTACGCGCAGGTTTCTTCAGAGGTTGCAGCTGTTCGTTCATGGGCTCTCGAGGCACGAAGGAAAGTATGGCGCCATTGTACACAGGCTGAGCCGTTTCTGCAGGTGGCCTTTTACCTATATAGCCGTTGTACGACACCTTGCGCACACAAAAGATAAAACATTATTTGCATTCTTTGTACACAAAAGGATAATCCACCGAGCAACTTCTTGACCCGCAAGTCAACAAACCGGTCAGACGTCTGCCTTCCCTCGCGGAGCCGCCAAGTGCATTGCGCAGGCCACTGGCTCCATAACAACAAGAAAGACTTGAGGAGTACTTGCTGTGGAAAGCCGCAAATCCGAAGCCCCTACGCTGGATCTTGCCCCACCGCTCGAAACGAGCTGGCTGGAGCGGATTTTCAAACTCAAGCAACACGGCAGCACCGTCAGGACCGAAATGATCGCCGGGGTGACCACCTTCATCACCATGGCCTACATCATCTTCGTCAACCCCAACATCATGGCCGACGCTGGCATCGACCACGGTGCCGCCTTCGTCGCCACCTGCATCGCCGCCGCGCTTGGCTGCCTGCTGATGGGCCTGTACGCCAACTGGCCGGTGGGCCTGGCGCCGGGCATGGGGCTCAACGCGTTCTTCACCTACACCGTGGTCGGCACCATGGGCTACAACTGGGAAACGGCACTGGGCGCAGTATTCGTCTCGGGTGTGCTGTTCATGTTCCTGACCTTGTCGAAAGTGCGCGAATGGTTGCTCAACAGCATCCCGGTCAGCCTGCGCCATGCCATGGGGGCCGGCGTCGGATTGTTTCTCGGGCTGATCGGCCTGAAAACGGCAGGCATCATCGTCGACAGCCCGGCCACGCTGATCAAGCTGGGCTCGCTGCATGAGCCGGGGCCGCTGCTGGCGGCGGTATGCTTCCTGCTGATCGCCATCCTCAGCTACAAGCGGGTGTTCGGTGCGATCCTGATCAGCATCATCGGTGTCACCCTGGCCGGCTGGGGCCTGGGCCTGGTGAAGTTCGGCGGGGTGATGTCGATGCCGCCAAGCCTGGCACCGACCTGGATGGCCATGGACGTGGCCGGCGTGTTCAACGTCAGCATGATCAGCGTGGTGCTGGCGTTTTTGTTCGTGCACATGTTCGACACCGCCGGCACCCTGATGGGCGTGGCGCAGCGGGCCAACCTGGTGGCGCCGGACGGGCGCATCGAGAACCTGTCGAAGGCGCTGAAGGCCGACAGTGCTTCAAGTGTGTTTGGCGCCGTGGTCGGCGTGCCGCCGGTGACCAGCTATGTGGAAAGTGCTGCCGGTGTAGCCGCAGGTGGCCGTACCGGCCTGACTGCAGTGGTGGTCGGCCTGCTGTTCATCGCGGCGATGTTCTTTGCGCCGCTGGCCGGGATGATTCCGGCCTATGCCACCGCCGGTGCGCTGATCTACGTGGCAATGCTGATGATGGGCAGCATGGCGCATATCCACTGGGACGAGGCCACCGACAGCATTCCGGCGATCGTCACGGTGATCATGATGCCGCTGACTTTCTCGGTGGCCGACGGTATTGCCCTGGGCTTCATCAGCTACGTGGCGTTGAAGGCAGGTACCGGCAAATACAAGGAAATCTCCGCCAGCCTGTGGGTGCTGTGCGCGATCTTCATTGCCAAGTTCGTGTTCCTCTGACCCCCGCTGCACCAACCAAGGGCGCCTCGGCGCCCTTTCTTTGTTTCTACAGCCTGTACCGGCCTCTTCGCGGCCTGTGGGAGCGGGTTTACCCGCGAAGAGGCCGGTGCAGGCAATACAAAAAACAGCAGACGAAAAAAAGCCCGCCAGTGTGAGAGCGGGCCAAAGGACCTACGAAGATTCTTCTAGCGACCAACTAGCTTCCACGATAGGTCGAATAGCTGTACGGCGAGATCAGCAGCGGCACGTGGTAGTGCTCCTGCTGCTCGTCGATGCCAAAGCGCAGCACGACAACATCCAGGAACGCCTGGGCTGGCAGCTGTACACCGCGAGCGCGGTAGTAGTCGCCAGCGCTGAACTGCAGCTGGTAGACGCCGGTACGGTAGTCGTCACCCTGCAGCAGTGGCGCGTCGACGCGGCCATCGCTGTTGGTCAGGGCGGTGTTCACCAGCTCCAGCTGCTGGCCTTCGACACGGTACAGCTCGACCTTGATCGAGCTGCCCGGGCAGCCATGCGCGGCATCCAGTACGTGTGTGGTCAAACGTCCCATTGCTTGTCGCCTCTTGTTCAATCTGTGGGCAAAAAATACACGGCCATCATCACGCCAAAGGGCCTGCGATGCGCGGGAATGACGCCATTAAGACATTCCATCGCAAAATTGTACACAATTTTTTGAACCCATCTGTCGCACCCACCGTTTCTTGCTCACAAACGACCCATCGGTCGCAAATACAGGCACCGCAAAGACACCAACGTCATTAGCTGACCAATCAGGCAGGTTTCTTGCACTGTTTTTCCAGGTCGCTGCGAGGCGACAAAAGGGAAGAAATGCGGAAAAACAGGCTTACAAAAGATTTCAGAAGTTGTATACAATCAGCCCATCCGGTGGTGCGACATACCGACGCGGCCCGCCCACCCCCCGCACTAACGCACAAGAAGGAAGACTGCAGTGAGCGCTGACTACCCTCGCGACCTGATCGGTTACGGCAACAACCCTCCTCACCCGCAATGGCCGGGCAACGCTCGCATCGCGCTATCTTTCGTCCTCAACTACGAGGAAGGTGGCGAACGCAACATCCTGCACGGTGACAAGGAGTCCGAAGCGTTCCTCTCGGAAATGGTCGCCGCCCAGCCATTGCAGGGCGCGCGCAACATGAGCATGGAATCGCTGTACGAGTACGGCAGCCGTGCCGGCGTGTGGCGCCTGCTGAAGCTGTTCAAGGACAGCGGCGTGCCGCTGACCATCTTCGCCGTGGCCATGGCCGCCCAGCGCCACCCCGACGTGATCCGCGCCATGGCCGAGGCCGGCCATGAAATCTGCAGCCACGGCTACCGCTGGATCGACTACCAGTACATGGACGAGGCCCAGGAGCGCGAGCACATGCTCGAAGCCATCCGCATCCTCACCGAAATCACCGGTGAGCGCCCGCTGGGCTGGTACACCGGCCGCACCGGCCCGAACACCCGCCGCCTGGTGATGGAGGAAGGTGGCTTCCTGTACGACAGCGACACCTATGACGACGACCTGCCCTACTGGGAGCCGAACAACCCTACCGGCAAGCCGCACCTGGTGATCCCCTACACCCTCGACACCAACGACATGCGCTTCACCCAGGTACAGGGCTTCAACTGCGGCGAGCAGTTCTTCCAGTACCTCAAGGACGCCTTCGATGTGCTGTACGCCGAAGGCAGCGACGCCCCAAAGATGCTGTCCATCGGCCTGCACTGCCGCCTGGTTGGCCGCCCGGCACGCCTGGCAGCACTGAAGCGCTTCGTCGATTACGCAAAAAGCCATGACCAGGTCTGGTTCGCCCGTCGCGTGGACATCGCCCGCCACTGGCACGCCACCCACCCGTACAAGAAAGAGAACGCCTGATGACCGCCTTCAACACCCTCAAGCCATCCGCCCTGGACCGCGACGCCTTCGTCAAGGCCTTCGCCGACATCTACGAGCACTCGCCGTGGGTAGCCGAAAAAGCCTACGACCTGGGCCAACTGGGCGAGCTGGACGAGATCGAGGCGCTGCACCAGCGCATGAGCGATATCCTGCTCAGCGCCAACCACGCCGACCAATTGGCGCTGATCAACGCTCACCCGGACCTGGCCGGCAAGGCCGCCATCCAGGGCGAGCTGACCGAATCGAGCACCAACGAGCAGGCCGGCGCCGGTATTCACCAGTGCACCGCCGAAGAGTTCGCCCGTTTCACCGAGCTGAATGACGCCTACAAGGCCAAGTTCCAGTTCCCGTTCATCATGGCGGTAAAAGGCAGCAACCGGCACCAGATCCTCGCCTCGTTCGAAAAACGCATCCACAACGATGCCGATGCCGAATTCAAGGAAGCCCTGGCGCAGATCAACCTGATCGCCCTGTTCCGCCTGCTGCAGCTGTAACCGCCGTAGCAACGCTTGAGCCTTATCCAGAATAACGAACATAGAAGAGATATCCGCATGCGCACCCTGATGATCGAGCCCCTGACCAAAGAAGCCTTCGCCCCCTTCGGAGATGTGATCGAAACCGATGGCAGCGACCACTTCATGATCAACAACGGCTCGACCATGCGCTTCCACAAGCTCGCCACGGTCGAAACCGCCGAGCCTGAAGACAAGGCGATCATCAGCATCTTCCGCGCCGACGCGCTGGACATGCCGCTGACCGTGCGCATGCTGGAACGCCATCCGCTGGGCAGCCAGGCTTTCATCCCGCTGCTCGGCAACCCCTTTCTGATCGTGGTCGCGCCAGTTGGCGATGCACCTGTATCAGGTTTGGTCCGAGCCTTCCGCAGTAATGGCAGGCAGGGCGTTAATTACCATCGCGGCGTCTGGCACCACCCGGTGCTGACGATCGAAAAGCGGGATGACTTCCTGGTGGTTGATCGCAGTGGTTCCGGCAACAACTGCGACGAGCATTACTTCACCGAGGAACAGATGCTGGTCCTCAATCCCCACCAATAAGAAAAGGTCGGTCATTCAAGGGCATTGCCCGATCGGGTGACCGGCAAGAGGTACATACTGTGGAAGCACACCTTCACGAATGGCTGAACCTGAGCATTCGCTGGGTTCACATGATCACCGGCGTCGCCTGGATCGGTGCATCGTTCTACTTCGTCTGGCTGGAGAACCACCTGAACCGAAGCAACCCGCGCGATGGGTTGTCGGGTGATCTCTGGGCAATTCACGGCGGTGGTATCTACCACCTGGAAAAATACAAGCTCGCCCCCCCGAAAATGCCCGAGAACCTGCACTGGTTCAAATGGGAAGCCTACTTCACCTGGATGTCCGGTATCGCCCTGCTGTGCGTGGTGTTCTACTGGAACCCGGCCCTGTATCTGCTGGCCCCTGGCAGCACCCTCAGTGGTGCCGAAGGCGTGGCCATCGGTATCGGCTCGCTGATCGCCGGCTGGTTCATCTACGACTTCCTGTGCGACTCGCCCCTGGGCAAGAAGCCAGCGCTGCTCGGTGCAGTACTGTTCGTGCTGATCATCGCCGCATGCTGGGGCTTCAGCCTGGTGTTCAGCGGCCGTGGTGCGTACCTGCACACCGGCGCGATCATCGGCACCATCATGGTCGGCAACGTGTTCCGCATCATCATGCCGGCCCAGCGCCAGCTGGTGGCGGCGATCGAGAACAACCAGACCCCCGACCCGGTACTGCCGGCCAAGGGCCTGCTGCGCTCGCGCCACAACAACTATTTCACCCTGCCGGTGCTGTTCATCATGATCAGCAACCACTTCCCGAGCACCTACGGTAGTCAGTACAACTGGCTGATCCTGGCCGGTATCGCGGTAGCTGCGGTCCTGATCCGTCACTACTTCAACACCCGCCACGACAGCAACAAGTACGCCTGGACCCTGCCGGTCGGCGCCCTGGCGATGATCTGCCTGGCCTACGTCACCGGTCCGAAACCGATGGCGGTCAGCCCTGAGCAGGCTGCGGCGAAAGTCGAGTACCAGCCACTGCCCGCGACCGCTGTAGGTGGCAAGACCGCAGCCGAGCAACGCGCCGAAGACGCCGCCAAGGCTGCCGCAGCGCCTGCCGCGCCGGCCGAAGCCCCTGCCCAGGCCACGGCCCAGGCCGGCGGCGAGACCTTCGACAAGATCCACAATGTCATCCAGGAACGCTGCACCGTGTGCCACTCGTCCAAGCCGACCAGCCCACTGTTCAGCGCCGCCCCTGCCGGCGTGATGTTCGACACCCCGCAGCAGATCCAGGCCCAGGCCGCGCGCATCCAGGCGCAAGCGGTCGCCAGCCAGATCATGCCGCTGGGCAACATCACCCAGATGACCACCGAAGAGCGCAAGCTGGTCGGTGACTGGATCGCCAAAGGCGCCCCGGTCAACTGAAACACAAATGTCGGGATAACACCGCCCCCTGTGGGAGCGGGTTCACCCGCGAAGAGGCCGGTAATCCCGGCCTCTGTTTCAAGATATACGCAACAAGCAAGCATCGAGCGTTCAGCGTCAGGCGGGACTCCAGGCTCTCTTCATTGTGAGCCTGCCGCCTGAGGCCGGCGCTTGGATCCGAGAATAAAAACAAAACTCGAGGTGCTGCATGTCCGAGTCCCGCAAGGCGTACATCCCTGTTGCGCCGCCGCGTGAGCCCTTGCCCCTGTTCCAACTGATCCTGGTTGGCCTGCAACACGTTCTGCTGATGTACGGTGGCGCGATCGCCGTGCCGTTGATCATCGGCCAGGCCGCCGGGTTGTCCCGTGAAGAAGTCGCTTTCCTGATCAACGCCGACCTGCTGGTCGCTGGCGTCGCCACCATCATCCAGTCCTTCGGTATCGGCCCGGTGGGCATCCGCATGCCGGTGATGATGGGTGCCAGTTTCGCTGCCGTCGGCAGCATGGTGGCCATGGCCGGCATGCCAGGCGTGGGCCTGCAAGGGATCTTCGGCGCCACCATCGCCGCCGGTTTCTTCGGCATGCTGATCGCGCCGTTCATGTCCAAGGTCGTGCGCTTCTTCCCGCCACTGGTCACCGGTACGGTGATCACCTCGATTGGCCTGTCGCTGTTCCCGGTGGCGGTCAACTGGGCTGGTGGCGGCCAGGAAGCTGAAGCCTTCGGCTCACCGATCTACCTGATGGTGGCTGGCCTGGTGCTGGCGGTAATCCTGCTGATCAACCGTTTCATGCGTGGCTTCTGGGTCAACGTGTCGGTGCTGGTGGGCATGGGCCTGGGCTACGTCCTGGCCGGTTCCATCGGCATGGTCGACCTGTCGGGCCTGAACGACGCACCCTGGCTGCAAGTGGTAACCCCACTGCACTTCGGCATGCCGACCTTCAGCCTGGCGCCGATCCTGTCCATGTGCCTGGTGGTGGTGATCATCTTCGTCGAGTCCACCGGCATGTTCCTGGCCCTGGGCAAGGTGACCGATCGTGAAGTTACCCCAGGGATGTTGCGTCGCGGCCTGCTGTGCGATGCCGGCGCGTCGTTCATCGCCGGCTTCTTCAACACTTTCACCCACTCCTCGTTCGCCCAGAACATCGGCCTGGTGCAGATGACCGGGGTGCGCTGCCGCTATGTCACCATCGTGGCCGGTGCACTGTTGATCCTGCTCAGCCTGCTGCCCAAGGCGGCCTTCCTGATTGCCTCGATCCCGCCTGCGGTACTGGGCGGCGCGTCCATCGCCATGTTCGGCATGGTCACCGCCACCGGGATCAAGATTCTCCAGGAAGCGGACATCGGCGACCGTCGCAACCAGTTGCTGGTTGCGGTGAGCGTCGGCTTCGGGTTGATCCCCGTGGTGCGTCCGGAGTTCTTCGCCCAGATGCCCCAGTGGATGGAACCCATCACCCACAGTGGCATCGCCATGGCCACGGTCAGTGCCCTGGTGTTGAACGTGCTGTTCAACATCCTTGGCGGTGCCGACCGCGCGGTACACAACGAAGCCTGTCACCAGCATTGAGCAAAGGGGGGCGGCGCACTGCCGCCCCGCCTCGAATTCGCCGTAAACGCTACACCGTCGGCCCGCCGGAATGGGCCGTCCGGGGCGCCTGCGCGCCAAAAAAACCCAACAAAAACAATAAGTCCGGGAACCACAACATGAAACGCATCACCTCGTCCCTCTTGCTGGGCAGCAGCCTGCTGGCCACCCTTCCCGCCCACGCTGGCGAATGGCTGCAGTGGCATGGCGAAAGCCTGACCTACCTGTACGGCAAGGATTTCAAGGTCAACCCAGGCATCCAGCAGACGGTTACCTTCGAACACGCCAACAAATGGAAGTACGGCGACACCTTCATGTTCGTCGACAAGATCTTCTACAACGGCAAGCCCGACCCGGGCAAAGGCGTGACCACCTACTACGGTGAGTTCAGCCCGCGCCTGTCGTTCGGCAAGATCTTTGACCAGAAGCTGGCCTTCGGCCCGATCAAGGATGTGCTGCTGGCCATGACCTACGAGCGTGGCGAGGGCGACAACGAGGCCTACCTGATCGGCCCCGGCTTCGACCTGAACATTCCCGGCTTCAACTACTTCACCCTCAACTTCTACCTGCGCAACACCGAAGGCAGCCGCCCCGGTGACAACGTCTGGCAGATTACCCCGGCTTTCTCGTACACCATTCCGGTGGGCAAATCCGACATTCTGATCGACGGTTACATGGACTGGGTGGTCGACAACGACCAGACCCGCCGTGGCACCTACCACGCCAACCTGCAGTTCAACCCACAGGTCAAGTACGACCTGGGCAAAGCCCTGAACCTGGGCGCCAAGCAGCTGTACGTGGGCATCGAGTACAGCTACTGGAAGGACAAGTACGGCATCGACAGCCAGGGAAACATCGACAGCAACCAGAGCGTTACCAGCGCGCTGATCAAAGTGCACTTCTGAAAAACTGACCGAACGCACAAGTTTGTACCACACTGCTCCAGGACGGAGCACTTGAGGCAAGGCGCGCAAGCCAGTAATCTGCGCGCCCCCTCGATCAGGGCAGAAGGGATTCTGCCTGCGTTTACTGACCGCTCAGTCAATGAATACGGGCGGTTGGCCAACGTGTTGCCAGCCTGAAAGACCCTTTTCATCCGTTCAGAACGAAGTCGAGCAGGAAGGTTTTGCCAGCCCAGGAAAGTTGGCTCAACCCTTGCCAAACAGCTGTGGCCTATCGAAAAAAGCTGACTCAAAAGACAAAAAAGCGCCAACAACGAGCGCTGACAACAGATCAATCAAGGGAGCGACACTCGCAATGCGTACCATCAACAGCCTGATCCTCGCCGGCGGCCTGCTGGCCTGTGGCACCACCTTCGGCGGCGACCTGCTGCAATGGCAGAACAACAGCCTGACCTACCTGTGGGGCAAGAACTTCAAGGTCAACCCGTCGATCCAGCAAACCGTGACCTTCGAGCACGCTGATGGCTGGAAGTACGGCGATAACTTCATCTTTGTCGACAAGATCTTCTACCAGGGCCAGAAAGATGAGGGCAATGGCCCGAACACCTACTACGGCGAAATCAGCCCGCGCCTGTCGTTCGGCAAGATCTTCGACCAGAAGCTGGCCTTCGGCCCGGTCAAGGACGTGCTGCTGGCGATGACCTACGAGTTCGGCGAAGGTGATACCGAGTCGTACCTGATTGGCCCAGGCTTCGACCTGGACATCCCTGGTTTCGACTACTTCCAGCTGAACTTCTACAACCGCACCACCGACGGCAGCCGCGCTGGCGACAACGTGTGGCAGATCACCCCGGTGTGGTCGTACACCATTCCGGTCGGTTCGTCCGATGTGCTGATCGACGGTTTCATGGACTGGGTGGTGGACAACGACGAGAACCGCCGCGGCACCTACCAGGCCAACCTGCACTTCAATCCGCAGATCAAGTATGACCTGGGCAAGGCCTTGCACCTGGGCGAGAAGCAGCTGTATGTGGGTGTCGAGTACGACTATTGGAAGAACAAGTACGGCATCAAGGATTCCGATGCCTTCACCACCGACCAGAACACCATGAGCTTCCTGCTCAAGGTACATTTCTGATCTGAGTACAGGGGCCGCCTTGCGGCCCATTCGCGGGTAAACCCGCTCCCACAGGGTCCGCACCGGATTCATGGCAGACGCTATACATGTGGGAGCGGGTTCACCCGCGAACCGGGGCGAAGCCGCGTGGGGCCGCGCTGCGGCCCATCGCCGGCAAGCCAGCTCCCACAAAGTCCGCGCCGGATTCAAGGCCTGCGCTGTACCTGTGGGAGCGGGTTCACCCGCGAACCGGGGCGAAGCCCCGGCCAGGCCGCATCAATTGGCCGGCCGAACCGCCCGCCACAATTTCCCCGCAATGCCCACCACCGCCAGCACCACGGCACCGGCCACAACCCCGACACCGCCGTTCAGCAGCGCCACGGTCAACGCCCCGCCACGCCCTTCGCTGAACGCCTCGATGGCGTGATGCAGCGGCCCGATGCCATGCACCAGGATCCCGCCACCGACCAGGAACATGGCCGCCGTACCGATTACCGACAGGCTCTTCATCATGTACGGGGCAGCCCGCAGGATGCCGTTACCCACCGCCCTGGCCAGGCGTGATGCCTTACGAGTCATCCACAGCCCCAGGTCATCGAGCTTGACGATACCGCCCACCAGCCCGTACACGCCGATGGTCATGACCACCGCGATGCCCGACAGCACGACGATCTGCTGGGTCAACGGCGAATCGGCAACGATGCCCAGGGTGATGGCGATGATTTCCGCCGAAAGGATGAAGTCGGTACGTACCGCGCCCTTGATCTTGGCTTTTTCGAATGCCACCAGGTCGACATTGGCATCAGCCACCGCCTCCTTGAGCGCTTCGTGCTCGGCGTCCGTCTCGGCCTTGCTGTGCAGGAACTTGTGCGCCAGCTTCTCGAAACCCTCGAAGCACAGGTAGGCACCGCCCAGCATCAGCAACGGTGTCACCGCCCAAGGGATGAACGCACTGATCAGCAGCGCCGCCGGCACCAGGATGGCCTTGTTCACCATCGAGCCCTTGGCCACGGCCCACACCACCGGGATCTCGCGCTCGGCACGCACCCCGGTGACCTGCTGGGCATTCAGGGCCAGGTCATCGCCCAGCACGCCTGCGGTCTTTTTCGCCGCCACCTTGGTCATCACCGAGACGTCATCGAGCACAGTGGCGATATCGTCGATCAGTACCAGTAGACTGCTTCCTGCCATGTTTGCCTGTATCCAGAAGAGTGAGTGCCCAGGATTCTAGCCCAAAGCCGCCGCCTTGAGCGCCCGTCGAGCCCGGTGCTACCATGCCCGATCCCTCTTAGAGGTGGCCAGACACGAGGAAGATCCCTGACCATGAGCACCATTCGCGAGCGCAACAAGGAATTGATCCTGCGCGCGGCCAGCGAGGAATTCGCCGACAAGGGCTTCGCCGCCACCAAGACCAGCGATATCGCGGCCAAGGCCGGCCTGCCCAAGCCGAACGTGTATTACTACTTCAAATCCAAGGACAACCTCTACCGCGAGGTCCTGGAAAGCATCATCGCGCCGATCATGCAGGCGTCGACCCCGTTCAATGCCGAAGGTGACCCGAAGGAAGTGCTGAGTGCGTATATCCGCTCGAAGATCCGCATTTCCCGCGACCTGCCGCATGCGTCCAAGGTGTTCGCCAGCGAGATCATGCACGGCGCCCCGCACCTGTCGCCGAACCAGGTAGCGCAGTTGAACGAGCAGGCGCGGCATAACATCGAGTGCATCCAGCGCTGGATCGACCGCGGGCAGATCGCCCATGTGGATGCGCACCACCTGATGTTCAGCATCTGGGCAGCGACCCAGACCTATGCCGATTTCGATTGGCAGATCTCTGCGGTGACCGGCAAGGCCAAGCTGGCCGACAGCGATTATGACGCCGCAGCCGAGACCATCATCCGCATGGTGCTCAAGGGTTGTGAGCCTGAGGTGGCCTGACCCCCGGCGCTGGCTTCTTCGCGGGTGAACCCGCTCCCACAGGGACACCACGAGCTTCAAGCGTGTGATGGTCCTGTGGGAGCGGGTTCACCCGCGAATAGGCCGGAACAGGCAATAGAGAATTAGGCTACCAGATTAGGCTGCTACACCCGCATCCGCCTTCAACCCCACCTCCTCGATCGCACTGATCGCGCACTGTTCGTCGATATCCGACGTATCGCCGCTGATCCCTACCGCACCCAGCACCTTGCCGTCCTGATCACGCACCAGCACGCCACCCGGCGCCGGCACCACCGGCCGCTCGCCCAACCCGTTCAGCGCGGCAAAAAAAGCCGGCCGTTGCTGTGCGTCCAGTGCCAGCAGGCGCGAACCCTTGCCCAGGGCAATCGCGCCCCAGGCCTTGCCAGTAGCTACCTCCGGCCGAATCAGGCTGGCGCCATCCTCGCGCTGCAGCGCCAGCAAATGGCCGCCGGCATCCAGCACCGCCACGGTCAGTGGCGCGGCATTGATCTTGCGGCCAGCCGCCAGCGCGGCGTTCACCAGGCTGACCGCGACTTTCAGGTTCAAAGCGTTCATGGAAAGGTCCTCTTCTTGTTGTGAGAAGCCCTGAGGGCAGTTGAAAACCGATAGAACAAATAGAACACAACGGAAGATATTTTTGTATACAATATTTTGAAACGATCGTATGCGATGGCGCAAACCTCCGTTTTCACGGGCGCTCGAATGAAAGCGACATCCGCCGACGAAAACCCGTTGACCTAAGCGGCCAGCCATGAATACACTCTGGCACAAAGCAAGTTGTATACAATTACAAAATCGATGAGGCACAAACCATGAGCAAAATGAGAGCAATCGATGCAGCCGTTCTGGTCATGCGCCGTGAAGGTGTAGATACCGCGTTCGGCATCCCGGGGGCTGCCATCAACCCGTTGTACTCGGCCCTGAAGAAAGTCGGTGGCATCGATCACGTCCTCGCTCGTCACGTCGAAGGCGCCTCGCACATGGCCGAGGGTTACACCCGTGCCAACCCGGGCAACATCGGTGTGTGCATCGGCACCTCCGGCCCAGCCGGCACCGACATGGTCACCGGCCTTTACAGTGCCTCTGCCGACTCCATCCCGATCCTCTGCATCACCGGCCAGGCCCCACGTGCCCGCCTGCACAAGGAAGACTTCCAGGCTGTCGACATCACCAACATCGTCAAGCCGGTCACCAAGTGGGCCACTACCGTTCTGGAGCCGGGCCAGGTGCCTTACGCCTTCCAGAAGGCCTTCTATGAAATGCGCACCGGCCGCCCAGGCCCGGTACTGATCGACCTGCCGTTCGACGTGCAGATGGCCGAAATCGAATTCGACATCGACGCCTACGAACCGCTGCCAGTGCACAAGCCGTCCGCCACCCGCGTACAAGCCGAAAAAGCCCTGGCTCTGCTCAATGACGCCGAACGCCCGCTGCTGGTAGCCGGTGGCGGCATCATCAACGCCGATGCCAGCGACAAGCTGGTCGAGTTCGCCGAGCTGACCGGTGTACCGGTAATCCCGACCCTGATGGGCTGGGGCACCATCCCGGACGACCACGCACAGATGGTCGGCATGGTCGGCCTGCAGACTTCGCACCGCTATGGCAACGCCACCCTGCTGAAATCCGACCTGGTGTTCGGTATCGGTAACCGCTGGGCCAACCGCCACACCGGTTCCGTCGACGTCTACACCGAAGGCCGCAAGTTCGTGCACGTGGACATCGAACCAACCCAGATCGGCCGCGTATTCACCCCAGACCTGGGTATCGTTTCCGACGCCGGCAAGGCACTGGACGTGTTCCTCGAAGTGGCCCGCGAGTGGAAAGCCGCTGGCAAGCTGAAGTGCCGCAAGGCCTGGCTGCAAGACTGCCAGGAGCGCAAGGCCACCCTGCAGCGCAAGACCCACTTCGACAACGTGCCGGTCAAGCCGCAGCGCGTCTACGAAGAGATGAACCAAGTATTCGGCAAGGACACCTGCTACGTCAGCACCATCGGCCTGTCGCAGATCGCCGGCGCGCAGTTCCTGCACGTGTACAAGCCACGCCACTGGATCAACTGCGGCCAGGCCGGCCCGCTGGGCTGGACCATCCCTGCCGCCCTCGGTGTGGTCAAGGCCGATCCGAAACGCAAGGTGGTCGCGCTGTCGGGTGACTACGACTTCCAGTTCATGATCGAAGAGCTGGCGGTGGGCGCACAGTTCAACCTGCCGTACGTGCACGTACTGGTGAACAACGCCTACCTGGGCCTGATCCGTCAGGCGCAACGTGGCTTCGACATGGATTACTGTGTACAACTGGCGTTCGAGAACATCAACTCGACCGACGCCGCCACCTACGGTGTCGACCATGTCGCCGTGGTCGAAGGCCTGGGCTGCAAGGCCATCCGTGTGTTCGAGCCGGCCGAAATCGCCCCTGCCCTGCTCAAGGCACAGAAGATGGCCGAAGAGTTCCGCGTGCCGGTGGTGGTCGAAGTGATTCTCGAACGTGTGACCAACATTTCCATGGGCACCGAGATCAACGCGGTCAACGAGTTCGAAGACCTGGCCCTGGTCGGCAACGACGCGCCAACCGCCATCTCGCTGCTGGACTGATCGCCTGACGCCCCCGTGCCGGCCCCTACCTGAGGGCGCCGGGGGCCTTCATCGCAAGGAGACACAACATGCCTCGCTTCGCTGCCAACCTGTCCATGCTGTTCACCGAACAGGACTTCCTGGCCCGCTTCAAGGCTGCCGCCGATGCTGGTTTCAGCGGCGTCGAATACCTCTTCCCGTACGACTTCAGCGCTGCCGAGATCAAGCAGCAGCTGGACGCCAACGGCCTGACCCAGGTGCTGTTCAACCTGCCGGCGGGCGATTGGGCCAAGGGTGAGCGCGGTATCACCTGCCACCCTGACCGCGTCGAGGAATTCCGCGCCGGCGTCGACAAGGCCATCGAATACGCCAAGGTGCTGGGCAACACCCAGGTCAACGCCCTGGCCGGCATTCGCCCACAAGGCCCGGACTGCGCCACCGTGCGCAAGACCTTCGTGGAAAACCTGCGCTACGCCGCCGACAAGCTGAAAGCCGCCGGGATCCGCCTGGTCATGGAAATGATCAACACCCGCGATATCCCCGGCTTCTACCTGAACACCACCAAGCAGGCCCTGGAAATCCAGGCCGAGGTGGGCAGCGACAACCTGTTCCTGCAGTACGACATCTACCACATGCAGATCATGGAAGGTGACCTGGCTCGTACCATGGAAGCCAACCTGAAACTGATCAACCACATCCAGCTGGCCGACAACCCCGGCCGCAACGAGCCAGGCACCGGCGAGATCAACTACCGCTTCCTGTTCGAGCACCTGGACCGCATCGGCTACCAGGGCTGGGTGGGCGCGGAGTACAAGCCGCTGACCACCACCGAGGCGGGCCTGGGCTGGCTGAAGACCCATAACGCAATCTAAGGCTGACCGGGGTCCTGTGACACATGCCTGACCCAGTGGGAGCGGGTTCACCCGCGAATGCAATGCTGGCTTCACTGCCGCTTTCGCGGGTAAACCCGCTCCCACAGAGTTCTGTGTCCAACAACGGGCCTGAGCAGTCTGCTCCATCGAGATTCAACAAATACAACGAGGTAATCTCTCATGGCTAAAATCGGTTTCATCGGCACCGGCATCATGGGCAAGCCCATGGCTCAGAACCTGCAGAAAGCAGGTCACAGCATCTTCGTCTCCACTCACCACGACGCTGCCCCGGCCGACCTGGTCGCCGCCGGTGCCGTGGCCCTGGCCAACCCGAAGGAAGTAGCCCAGGAAGCCGAGTTCATCATCGTCATGGTTCCCGACACCCCGCAGGTCGAGAGCGTCCTGTTTGGTGAAAACGGCGTCGCCGAAGGCGTGGGCCCGAACAAGATCGTGATCGACATGAGCTCGATCTCCCCTACCGCTACCAAAGCCTTCGCCGAGAAAATCAAGGCCACCGGCGCTGCCTACCTGGACGCTCCGGTGTCCGGCGGCGAAGTCGGCGCCAAGGCTGCAACCCTGAGCATCATGGTCGGTGGCTGCCCGAAAGCCTTTGAGCGCACCCTGCCGCTGTTCGAAGCCATGGGCAAGAACATCACCCGCGTCGGTGGCAATGGCGACGGCCAGACCGCCAAGGTGGCCAACCAGATCATCGTTGCCCTGAACATCCAGGCCGTTGCCGAAGCCCTGCTGTTCGCCGCCAAGAATGGCGCCGACCCGGCCAAGGTACGTGAAGCACTGATGGGTGGCTTCGCTTCGTCGAAGATTCTCGAAGTGCATGCCGAGCGCATGATCAAGGGCACCTTCGACCCAGGCTTCCGCATCAACCTGCACCAGAAGGACCTGAACCTGGCCCTGCAGGGTGCCAAGGAACTGGGCATCAACCTGCCCAACACCTCCAATGCCCAGCAAGTGTTCAACACCTGCCAGGCCCTGGGTGGCGGCAACTGGGACCACTCGGCGCTGATCAAAGGCCTGGAGCACATGGCCAACTTCTCGATCCGCGACGACAAGTAAGTAATTTTTAGCCTTCACCGGCCTCTTCGCGGGTGAACCCGCTCCCACAGGTTTTACGCCGTCTTCAGCCTCTGTGAGGCCCCTGTGGGAGCGGGTTTACCCGCGAAGAAGCCAACACCTTTGAACCTGCGACCACAGGTTCAAAGGTGGCACCGAGCAACACCCGCCCCTGGTTCGGCCTGCACGGAGGCAGTTCCAGGGGCGTTTTTGATTCTGCAGAACAACAATAATTGGGAGCCTGCCATGTCGGTCGATCCGCAAAAACTTCTCCGCGAGCTGTTCGACACAGCCATCGCCGCCGCCCACCCCCGTCAAGTCCTCGAACCCTACCTGCCCGCCGACCGCAGCGGCCGGGTCATCGTCATAGGCGCCGGCAAGGCCGCAGCCGCCATGGCCGAAGTGGTCGAGAAAAGCTGGCAGGGCGAAGTCTCCGGCCTGGTCGTAACCCGTTACGGCCACGGCGCCAACTGCCAGAAGATCGAGGTGGTCGAAGCCGCCCACCCGGTCCCCGATGCCGCCGGCCTGGCCGTGGCCAAGCGCGTGCTGGAACTGGTCAGCAACCTCAGTGAAGACGACCGCGTCATCTTCCTGCTGTCCGGCGGTGGCTCGGCACTGCTGGCCCTGCCCGCCGAAGGCCTGACCCTTGCCGACAAGCAGCAGATCAACAAGGCGCTGCTGAAATCCGGCGCCACCATCGGCGAGATGAACTGCGTGCGCAAGCACCTCTCGGCGATCAAGGGCGGCCGCCTGGCCAAGGCCTGCTGGCCGGCCACGGTCTACACCTATGCCATTTCCGATGTACCGGGCGACCTCGCCACGGTGATCGCCTCAGGCCCTACCGTGGCCGACCCGAGCACCTCGGCCGATGCCCTGGCCATCCTCAAGCGCTACAACATCGAAGCGCCCAAGGCCGTTATCGACTGGCTCAACAACCCAGCCTCGGAAACCGTCAAGGCCGATGACCCGGCCCTGGCCCGCAGCCACTTCCAGCTGATCGCCAAGCCCCAGCAGTCGCTCGAAGCCGCCGCGGTCAAAGCCCGCCAGGCCGGGTTCAGCCCGCTGATCCTCGGCGACCTGGAAGGCGAATCACGCGAAGTGGCCAAGGTGCACGCCGGTATCGCCCGGCAGATCGTCCAGCACGGCCAGCCGCTGAAGGCGCCCTGCGTGATCCTGTCCGGTGGCGAGACCACCGTGACCGTGCGCGGCAATGGCCGTGGCGGGCGCAACGCCGAGTTCCTGCTCAGCCTCACCGAAAGCCTGAAGGGCCTGCCGGGCGTGTACGCCCTGGCCGGTGACACCGACGGTATCGATGGCTCGGAAGAAAACGCCGGCGCCTTCATGACCCCGGCCAGCTACGCCCGCGCCGAAGCCCTGGGCCTGTCGGCCAGCGATGAACTGGACAACAACAACGGCTACGGCTACTTCGCCGCGCTGGATGCGCTGATCGTCACCGAGCCGACCCGCACCAACGTCAACGACTTCCGCGCCATCCTGATCCTCGAGACTGCCCAATCATGACGCCTGATAAAAAAGTCAAAATCCTCGCCACCCTTGGCCCTGCGATCAAAGGCATCGACGACATCCGCCAACTGGTAGAAGCCGGGGTGAACATCTTCCGCCTCAACTTCAGCCACGGCGAGCACGCCGACCACGCCCTGCGCTACCAGTGGATCCGCGAAGTCGAGCAGCAACTGAACTACCCGCTGGGTATCCTCATGGACCTGCAAGGGCCGAAGCTGCGCGTCGGCCGCTTTGCCGATGGCAAGGTGCAGCTGCAACGCGGCCAGGCCCTGCGCCTGGACCTGGACAACACCCCGGGCGACAGCCGCCGGGTCAACCTGCCACACCCCGAGATCATCGCCGCGCTCGAACCGGGCATGGACCTGCTGCTGGACGACGGCAAGCTGCGCCTGCGCGTAACCGCCAAGCACAGCGACGCCATCGACACCGAAGTACTGGCCGGTGGCGAGCTGTCCGATCGCAAGGGTGTCAACGTGCCGCAAGCGGTACTCGACCTCTCCCCGCTCACCGAGAAAGACCGCCGCGACCTGGCCTTCGGCCTGGAGCTGGGCGTGGACTGGGTAGCCCTGTCGTTCGTGCAGCGCCCAGAGGACATCGTTGAAGCACGCCAGCTGATTGGCGACCGCGCCTACCTGATGGCCAAGATCGAGAAACCATCGGCAGTGGAACAGTTGCAGGCCATCGCGGAGCTTGCAGATGCGATCATGGTGGCCCGTGGCGACCTGGGTGTGGAAGTGCCGGCCGAAAGCGTGCCGCAGATCCAGAAACGCATCATCGGCACCTGCCGTCATCTGGGCAAACCGGTGGTTGTGGCCACGCAGATGCTCGAATCCATGCGTTTCTCGCCAGCACCGACCCGCGCCGAGGTCACCGACGTGGCCAACGCCGTGGCCGAAGGTGCCGATGCGGTGATGCTGTCGGCCGAGACTGCCTCGGGTGAGTACCCGCTGGAAGCCGTGCAGATGATGAGCAAGATCATCCGCCAGGTGGAGAACGGCCCGGACTACCAGGCCCAGCTCGACGTTGGCCGGCCGAAGGCCGAGGCCACCGTGTCGGACGCCATCAGCTGCGCCATCCGCCGTATCAGCGGCATCCTGCCAGTGGCGGTGCTGGTCAACTATAGCGAGTCGGGCGCCTCGACCCTGCGCGCGGCACGCGAGCGGCCACGGGCCCCGATCCTCAACCTGACACCGAACCTGAACACCGCGCGCCGTTTGAGCGTGGCGTGGGGCGTGCATTCGGTGGTCAACGACCGCCTGCGCCAAGTGGACGAGGTTGTTTCCACTGCGCTGGAGATTGCCCAGGCACAGGGCATGGCCAGCCGTGGCGACACGCTGCTGATTACTGCTGGTGTGCCTTTCGGCAAGCCAGGGTCGACTAACACGCTGCGGATCGAGACTTTGATCTGAGAATGCCGGGGGCGCTTTGCGCCCCTTTCGCGACACAAGGCCGCTCCTACAGGGACCGCGACACCTTCAGGCTTGCGCGCCCCCTGTAGGAGCGGCCTTGCGTCGCGATCGGAGGGCAAAGCCCTCCCAGAACCCTGAAACACCAAACCTGCGGAAAACCCGAGGCCCAAAGAGGCCCACCGCTCCCCATCAACCTCACTGACTGCCCCGATGTACACCAAAAATTTCGTCAACCCGTGCCCCGACTGGGCAACGGCGTTACTCAACGGCTTCAGCCAGGTACTGCTGCTGCGTAATCCCCTGTGCGGCCTGTGCTGCCTGCTGGCCATCCTGCTGACCGCGCCCAACCTGGTCGGCGGCGCCTTGCTCGGCGCCCTGGCCGGCCTGCTCACCGCCCAGGCCCGCGGTTACGACCGTGCCGACCGCCAGGCCGGCCTGTACTGCTACAACGGCGTGCTGATCGGCATCCTGATCAGCGCCGTACTGCCCTGGTCGGTCATCCTGCCGCCACTGATCATCGCCGCTGGCGGCCTGTCCAGCATCATCACCCACCAGTGGCGCAAGCGCGGCGGCAAGCTGCTGATCGCCTACACCGCACCCTTCGTGCTGCTTGGCTGGGCCGTATTGCAGATCGCCAGCCCCTCGCCCAGCGGCTTCGTCGAAGCCGACCCGCTATACGCGCTGGCGCGCGGCGTCGGCCAGATCTTCCTGCTCGACCAGCCACTGGCCGGTCTGCTGATCATCATCGGCATGTTCATCGCCAACCCTTATGCGGCCATGTGGGCAGTGATCGGTTCGGCCATCGGCGGCGGCGTGGCACTGCTTGCCGACCAGGCGCAAGCCGCGTGGCTGGGCCTGTACGGTTTCAACGCCGCGCTGGCGGCACTGGCGTTCAGCAGGCAAGGTGAAAAGCCGTGGGTAACGCTGCTGGCAATTACTATTGCGCTGATATTGCAGCCGATACTCAACTTGCTACCAGTTTCCGGCTTGACCGCTCCCTTTGTTATCGCCTGCTGGCTGATGCACCTTGGGGTGTATCTGAAAAACCAGCACCACGGCCCCCTTCGCGCACGTCCTGAACAACGGTATTGAGTGGAGGATCTGTGTATATGTTGCCCTTAGCAAGAGGCCGTCGCGCCCCGTCCAAGGTCACAATAGAATGCTCGAAGTTTACTTTGAGCTTTTTGAAACCCGTTGAGAATTCTATCGCGGAGCTGCTAGCCCCTTCCCTCCAGGCGATATAGAGATTTTTTCTGGCCAAATATGTACCTGGGGCCAAACTCGAAGTTTCCGTTGAAGAGGCATCTACAGAAAATCCGGTAGCAGTCCTTGTGGCTTTGAAGGTGGTGGCGCTTGGTCCTTCGACACGGATGATTGTAATTGCCTGATTTTCCTTGAGCATCTTGAGAAGCGGCTTGAGACGCTTCTCTGGGAGCCTGTGCAGCTTAAGCAGTGCTCTTAAGCCAGTGCCTTTTCTGCCGCTTGGGTCCACCTTGTTCACCGGATCGCCACTGCAATACATATACGCATTGATTCCACCCTCCGCGAACGGACTCAGCTCATCAGGCCTATTGAAACGCATCAACCGCGTGTTTAGCAGGCGATATCCGTTGCCCAATGGGTAGCTGTGTTCGCAGATATTGCGCCAATATCCGCAGAACCCGAGCAGCCGGCAGGCCCAATTCGATCGCTCATACCCGTATGGACCATATACAACCGGTTCTGCTCGAACGCGCTCGCTCATAACACCACCTTTCTGCAATTGGCCAATTGTCGTAGCATTCCTGGCTCCACGGTACTGGCAATTCTGTCAGGTGCTTTCGACCATTCTCACTTGTATGGCTATGGCGTGCCCCATAGTCTTAGTGCGACTACGTTTTTGGCCATCGTCTATATGTCCGACTCACAAAGCTTGCGCGAACGCCTCTACATCATGGTGTTTCAGACCGACACCGTAGCCGGCCGGCGCTTCGACAAGATCCTGCTGCTGATCATTCTCGCCAGCTTGGTCACCGTCATCCTCGACAGCATCGACGAAGTGCACCAGAGCTACGCCGGCCTGCTGGCGGGTATCGAGTGGGGCTTCACCGCGATCTTCCTGGCCGAGTACCTCACCCGCCTGTACTGCTCGCCCAAGCCTTTGCGCTACGCATTCAGCTTTTATGGCCTGGTCGATCTGCTGGCGATCGTGCCGGGGATCATCGCGCTGTACTACAGCGACGCCCAGTACCTGCTGATCATCCGGGTGATCCGGATGCTGCGGATCTTCCGCGTGCTCAAGCTCAGCCCGTACCTCAAGCAGGCGCACTACCTGATCGAAGCACTGCGCGGCAGCAAGCAGAAGATCATCGTGTTCCTGGTCACCGTTTCTACCCTGGTGACCGTGTTCGGTACGCTGATGTATGTGATCGAAGGGCCGGAACATGGCTTTACCAGCATTCCCAAAGGTATCTACTGGGCCATCGTCACCCTGACCACGGTGGGCTTTGGTGACATCGTGCCGAAGACGCCGCTGGGGCAGGTGATTTCGTCGTTGGTGATGATCATCGGTTACTCGATCATTGCCGTACCGACCGGGATCTTCACCGCCGAACTGGCCAATGCCATGCGCGGGGAGCAGTTGCAGCATGATTGCCCGACCTGCAGCAAGAAGAGCCATGAGCATGGGGCGGCATTCTGTTCCCGGTGTGGGAATGTGCTGTTTCCCAAGCAATGATGTCGCCTGTTCCGGCCCTTTCGCGGGTAAACCCGCTCCCACAGGATCACCACAGGCCCGAACCCTGCGCGGTCCCTGTGGGAGCGGGCTTGCCCGCGAAGAGGCCGGCACAGGCCGAAGCATAACCAAAGTCGTTTTTGTTCTTTAACCCGCGCAAACCCACCCGCTATAGTCGCTGGCAATCTGCCCCAATAACCTTCAAGAACAAGGAAGCAACGTGAAAAAACTCTTCACCGCCTCGCTACTCGCCGCAGGCCTTGCCCTGGGCAATTTCGCCCAGGCCGCCCCAACCTTGCTCAACGTTTCCTACGACGTGATGCGCGACTTCTACAAGGACTACAACCCGGCCTTCCAGAAACACTGGGAAGCCGAGCACAACGAGAAGGTCAACGTGCAGATGTCCTTCGGCGGCTCGAGCAAGCAGGCGCGAGCGGTGATCGATGGCCTGCCGGCCGATGTGATCACCATGAACATGGCCACCGATATCAACGCCCTGGCCGACAACGGCAAGCTGGTGCCGGACAACTGGGTGAGCCGCCTGCCGAACAACAGCGCGCCGTTCACTTCGGCCACTGTTTTCATCGTGCGCAAGGGCAACCCCAAGGCGCTGAAAGACTGGCCCGACCTGCTCAAGGATGGCGTACAGGTGATCGTGCCCAACCCCAAGACCTCGGGTAACGGCCGCTACACTTACCTGTCGGCCTGGGGCTATGTGCTCAAGCAAGGCGGTGATGAAAACAAGGCCAAGGACTTTGTCGGCAAGCTGTTCAAGCAAGCGCCGGTGCTGGACACCGGTGGCCGTGCCGCCACCACCACCTTCATGACCAACCAGATCGGCGACGTGCTGGTGACCTTCGAGAACGAAGCCGAAATGATCGCCCGCGAGTTCGGCCGCGACCAGTTCGAAGTGGTCTACCCGAGCGTGTCGGCCGAAGCCGAGCCGCCGGTCAGCGTGGTCGACAAGGTGGTGGCGAAGAAAGGCACCCAGGCCGCGGCCGAGGAATACCTGAAGTACCTGTGGTCGCCAGCCGCCCAGGAAATCGCCGCACAGAACTACCTGCGCCCGCGTGATGCGACGGTACTGGCCAAGTACACCGACCGCTTCCCGAAAGTGGACTTCCTGTCGGTGGAGAAGACCTTTGGTGACTGGCGCACCGTGCAGAAGACCCACTTCAATGATGGTGGGGTGTTTGACCAGATCTACAGCAACAATCAGTAATTGATGTAAGCAGGCCCGGCCTCTTCGCGGCTAAAGCCGCTCCCACAAGTACCCCACAGCCCTCAGGTTTTGCACTGTACTTGTGGGAGCGGGTTTACCCGCGAAGAGGCCAGCAACGGCAACATCAGACCTGACGGAATACCAAAGCCTTCAAGCCCCCCGCCGGGTCCACGTCAGGAAACTCCGGTGGATTCTCCAGCCGCTCGACGAAAGCCAGCGACGGCGCCTGCTCCGCCATCCCCTCGATCAGAAACTCTGGCCCGATGCCCGGGTCGTTCACGCACGCCAGCACCGTCCCGCCCTCGCTCAACAGCTCCGGCAAGCGCCGCAGGATCTTCGCGTAGTCCTGGGTCAGCACGAAGCTACCGCGCTGGAAGGTCGGCGGGTCGATGATGATCAGGTCATAAGGCCCGTACTTGCGCACCTTGCCCCACGACTTGAACAGCTCGTGCCCCAGGTACGCCACCCGCGACGCATCGTGGCCATTCAGGCGGTGGTTGTCGCGGCCCCGGGACAACGCCGACTTGGCCATGTCCAGGTTCACCACCTGCTCGGCGCCACCGGCAATCGCCGCCACCGAGAAACCGCAGGTGTAGGCGAACAGGTTCAGCACGCGCTTGCCCGCCGCCTGCTCGCGCACCCAGCGCCGACCATAGCGCATGTCGAGGAACAGGCCGTTGTTCTGCCGCACGCCCAGGTCCAGCAGGTAGGTCAGGCCGTCCTCGACCACCTCGCGCTGCTGGCACGGCTCGCCCAGCAACCACTGGCCCGGGCTGTCGGGCAGGTAGCGGTGCTGGAGAAGGATGGCTTGACCAGTCCACTGTGGGCGCTCGGCGAGAGTACGCAGCATGGCCTCCAGTTCGGCCAGCTGGCCTTCCGCCGGCTCGCGGAACAGGGCGACCGACAGCACGCCTTGCAGCCAGTCGACAGTTACCTGCTCCAGGCCCGCCCAGCAGCGGCCCCGGCCGTGGAACAGGCGGCGGGTTTCCTGCGGGGCAGGGTCGAGGGCGGCGAGCAGGTGTTGCTCCAGAGTCTGGATCGGCGAAGTCATCATGGGTCGTAACTGGCAAAGAGCAGCATTCTACCTTGTGGGCCTCTTCGCGGGTAAACCCGCTCCCACAGGATCACCACAGGCCCGAACCGTGTGGAGCAGCTGTGGGAGCGGGTTTACCCGCGAAAGGCCCGCAAGACCACCTCATTCCTCGGCCACAACCCGCGCTGGCCGGAACCACCACCCCTGCTGCATGCCCGCAGCAGCCAGCAGGATCAACGCTACCCCCAGCCACTGCAAAGGTGCCAACCGGTGCCCGAACGCCACCCAGTCCACCAGAATCGCCGCAATCGGATAGATGAACGACAGTGCCCCGGTCAACGCCGTGGGCAAGCGCTGGATGGCGCTGTACAGCAACACATACATCAAGCCGGTGTGCACCATGCCCAAAGTCACCAGGCTGACCAGCGCCGGCACTTCCCCCGGCAACCCGCCAAGCTTGACCCACGGTGCCAGCAACAGCACACCCGTGGCCACCTGGATCAGCGCGATCAGGTGCGGTGGGGTGCCGCTCAGGCGCTTGATGATCAACGCCGCGATGGCATACAGGAAGGCCGCCCCCAGCGCCAGCGCAATGCCCAGCAAATAGTCCCCACCACCACCCTGCCCCGCGCCATGGGCACTGACGATGGCCAGCATGCCGAGGAACGCCACGCTCAGCCAGGTGACCTTGGCCAGGGTGATCTTCTCGCCCAGGAACACTGCCGCCAGCCCCACCAACATGAACGGCTGCACGTTGTACACCGCCGTGCCGATGGCGATCGACGCCCGCGAGTAGGAGGCGAACAGCAGCACCCAGTTGCCGACGATGGCCACACCGCTGGCAATCGCCAGCAGGAACGCCGTGCGGCTGATCACCCCCGGCCGCAGGAAGCCGAACCCAGCACAGATCGCCAGCAAGGTCACGGCACCGAACACGCAGCGCCAGAACACCACCTCGAGCACCGGCTGGCCGGATACCAGCACGAACCAGCCAATGGTCCCGGAAATCAGCATGGCGGCGACCATTTCCAGCGAACCACGGCGCAACGAACTATCCATTTCACACCTCCTGTCGATGATGGCAACAGTATGCAAATGTTTCCGGGAGGCCTTCCAGCGGATATCGAAGGTGGATTTGCTGAACTACCTTTACTATCAAGGCAAATCATACGAACGACCTTATGAGGGTGACCATGACCGATGCCATCGACCAACTGCTGATCAATGCACTGATGGAGGATTCACGCCGTTCGCTCAAGGCCCTGGCGCAGATCAGCGGGCTGTCGGCGCCCAGCGTCAGCGAACGCCTGCGCCGCCTGGAGGAACGCGGCGTGTTGCGTGGTTACACCGTAGAGGTCGACCCGCGCGCCTTTGGCTACCAGTTGCAGGCCATCGTGCGCATCCGCCCGCTACCGGGGCAGTTGCAGGAGGTGGAGCGGCAGATCATTGCGATTGCGGAATTCACCGAATGCGACAAGGTCACCGGCGAGGACTGCTTCATTGCCAGGCTGCATGTGCGCTCGATGGAGCAGCTGGATACCCTGCTCGACCGCATCAATGTACTGGCCGAGACCAACACCGCCATCATCAAGAAAAGCCCGGTGAAGCGGCGGTTGCCGCCGATGGATTGAGTTTTGCCTGTACGGTCCCCTTCGCGGGTAAACCCGCTCCCACAGCATCTCGACGGGCCTGAATGCTGTGGAATACTTGTGGGAGCGGGTTCACCCGCGAAGAGGCCGGCACAAGAAAAAGCTGACTATTTTTTGTACACAAGAATGTCACCATAAGTGCCGTTTTTGTGTGCACTTACCAAGAATACGCCCCATTACGTTACACACTTCCCACAACTTATTTTGACCAAACGATCAACTAAATCACCCTCGAAAAATTTAAACCTGTTCATTTGGTCAACTTATATCCCCTTCATTTCATAAACTTATATTTCAACAAGATAGATTCAAAATGATGGCCCGCTGAAAGTTGCTTCTCCCTTGGCATGGAACTCGCTTTTGTGTGTTCGTGTTTTGTATACAAACCGAGCAAAACATAAATACACAAGAACCCGCGACGCCGACCCAAATCGGCCGCCGCGCCCCAAACCTGAGATGCCAACGCTGCACCGACGAGATGGCGAGCCCGTGCGCATGCCCGCTCATCGCAGTCCACGTGCATCAGGAGCCCGCCGGAATGAGTACCAGCCTCGACCTTGCCCCTGAACTATCCGTCGCCAGCACCCACCCCGCTTCCCCTCTTGCCGGTCACCAGCCGGAACTTGCCCTGAGCCCGCGCCTGCACAACCGCGACCTCGCCCCGACACGCGTCGAGGGCCGTCGCTGGGGCGGCTACAGCATCTTCGCGCTGTGGACCAACGATGTGCACAACATCGCCAACTACTCGTTCGCCATGGGCTTGTTCGCCCTCGGCCTGGGTGGCTGGCAAATCCTGCTGTCGCTGGCCATCGGTGCGGCGCTGGTGTACTTCTTCATGAACCTGTCCGGCTACATGGGGCAGAAGACCGGCGTGCCGTTCCCGGTCATCAGCCGCATCGCCTTCGGCATCCACGGCGCGCAGGTACCGGCGCTGATCCGCGCGGTCATCGCCATCGCCTGGTTCGGCATCCAGACCTACCTGGCTTCGGTGGTGCTGCGGGTGCTGCTCACCGCCGTATGGCCGCAAATGGCAGCCTACGACCATGACAGCATCCTTGGCCTGTCGAGCCTGGGCTGGGTGTGCTTCGTGTCGATCTGGCTGGTGCAGCTGGTGATCCTGGCCTACGGCATGGAGATGGTGCGCCGCTACGAGGCCTTTGCCGGCCCGGTGATCCTGCTGACTGTCGCCGCCCTGGCGGTGTTCATGTACTTCAAGGCCGACGCCCGCATCGCCTGGTCGGTGGCCGAGCCGCTGACCGGCTACGAGATGTGGCGCAACATCTTTGCCGGCGGCGCGCTGTGGCTGGCGATCTACGGCACCCTGGTGCTGAACTTCTGTGACTTCGCCCGCTCCTCGCCATGCCGCAAGACCATCCGCGTCGGCAACTTCTGGGGCCTGCCGGTGAACATCCTGGTGTTCGCCATGATCACCGTGGTGCTGTGCGGCGCGCAGTTCCAGATCAACGGCCAGATCATCGACAGCCCGACCCAGATCGTCGCCGCCATCCCCAGCACAGCGTTCCTGGTACTTGGCTGCCTGGCCTTCCTGATCGTCACCGTGGCGGTCAACATCATGGCCAACTTCGTCGCCCCGGCCTTCGTCCTCAGCAACCTGGCACCGCGCCACCTGAACTTCCGCCGCGCCGGGCTGATCAGCGCCACCCTGGCGGTGCTGATCCTGCCGTGGAACCTGTACAACAGCCCGCTGGTGATCGTGTACTTCCTGTCCGGCCTGGGTGCCCTGCTCGGCCCGCTGTACGGGGTGATCATGTCCGACTACTGGTTGCTGCGCAAAGGCTGCATCAACGTGCCGCAGCTGTACAGCGAAGACCCGGCCGGCGCCTACCACTACACCAAGGGCATCAACCTGCGCGCGGTGGCCGCCTTCGTGCCGGCCGCACTGCTGGCCATCGTGCTGGCCCTGGTGCCCAACTTCCACGGCGTGGCGCCGTTCTCCTGGCTGATCGGTGCCGGTATCGCCGCCGCCCTGTACCTGCTGATCGCCCCACGCAACCGCCATTACCACGATGTCAGCGGCGAATGCATCGCCGTTGACCACAGCAGCCATTGACCAGGGAGGACTACCCATGCGCATTCTGATCGCCAACGTCAACACCACCGAAGCCATCACCGAAGCCATTGCCGAACAGGCTCGTGCGGTGGCCGCGCCCGGCACGGAAATCATCGGCCTCACCCCATGGTTCGGGGCCGAGTCGGTGGAAGGCAATTTCGAAAGTTACCTGGCCGCCATCGCGGTGATGGACCGGGTGCTGGCTTACGAAGGCCCTTACGACGCCGTGATCCAGGCGGGTTACGGCGAGCATGGTCGCGAGGGCCTGCAGGAGCTGCTGAACGTGCCGGTGGTGGACATCACCGATGCCGCCGCCAGCACGGCGATGTACCTGGGCCATGCCTACTCGGTGGTGACCACCCTGGACCGCACCGTGCCGCTGATCGAAGACCGCCTGAAGCTCTCCGGCCTGTATGACCGCTGCGCATCGGTGCGGGCCAGCGGGCTGGCGGTGCTGGAGCTGGAAGCCGACCCGCAGCGCGCCGTGGAGGCGATTGTCGAGCAGGCAGAACGCGCCGTGCGTGACGACAAGGCCGAGGTGATATGCCTGGGTTGCGGCGGCATGGCCGGGCTGGACGAGCAGATCCGCCAGCGCACTGGCGTGCCGGTGGTGGATGGCGTGAGCGCGGCGGTGACCATTGCCGAATCGCTGGTGCGCATGGGCTTGACTACCTCCAAGGTACGTACTTATGCCACGCCACGAGCGAAGAAAGTGGTGGGTTGGCCGATGCGCTTCGGCCGTTAGGCATCTTTCGCCGGACCTGGCCTCTTCGCGGGTAAACCCGCTCCCACAGGGACCGCATTGCTCTCAAGGCCCGTGCAGTACCTGTGGGAGCGGGCAAGCCCGCGAAGAGGCCGGCAGAGGAAAACCATCAAGTCGGGCAGCTATGCGCACCATCATTCAAGCCCTGACGCACGTTGCGGCTGAGCAGGCTGGCCTTGCCGTCGTGCCAGGTCAGGGTGAGGACGTAGAGGGTATCGAAGTCGTCGCCGCCCCAGTCCTCGGTGATCACCCGCTCTTCACCCAGGGCCTTGCCAGCCACGGCATTGATCAGGTCTGGTAGGTAGCCGTGTGACCAGGCGGTGTACACGGTCGCGTTACGGTACTTGTCACGCAGCAGCTCTTCGGCCAGCGCGTCGGTGTCGTTGGCGCCATAGTCGATGTTTACCGGCAGGCCCAGGCGAATGGCGCTGGGGCTGATGGTCATCAGCGGGCGAATGTAGCTGTAGCTTTCGTCCTTGCTGCCTTCCTCGACATGCCGTGAGGGGTTGGCAGCGAACACGTAGTCGGCCTTGCCAAAGCGCTCGGGCAACACGGTAGCCAGGTCCAGCGCACGGTTCAGGCCTTGGCAGTTCAACTGGCCCAGCCCTTCGCCCGGCTTCTCGGCGTGGCGCAGGAACACAAGGGTCTGGGTGCCATCCACCGGTTGCGCCCGGCTTTCGACAGCCTCCAATGCCAGCGGTACAGCGACGGCCGTCAGCACCAGGCTCAGCAACCAGTGACGACGACGGCGGAAGAATGTTGGCAACTTCATCAAGGCAGGCTCGTGTGGCAGAAAAATCGGGTTGACCCGCCACATCACCCCGCCAACAGCACGGCAGGGCATCCTTGTAGTGAATGCCGTCCTTGGCAACGAGTGAGGGTGAGAGTGCCCTGAACCCGTTTGGTTCCTCCCTGGAGGTGGATGCCGTTCCCTAGGCAAGGCTTACATTAGGGGATGGGGTGTTGCTGAATTGTGTAGGGCGCAAGAACATCGGGTTGCAATAGGCCACTCAATCGTCCCGCGTCAGCACTTCCAGCAATTCGATCTCGAAGGTCAGATCAGAATTCGGCGGAATCGCCCCGACGCTGCGTTCGCCATAGCCCAGATGCGCCGGTACCAGCAGCTTGCGCTTACCGCCCACGCGCATCCCCATCAGGCCTTGATCCCAGCCCTTGATTACCCGCCCAGTGCCAATCACGCACTGGAACGGCTTGCCGCGCGACCAGGACGAATCGAACTCTCTGCCATCGGCCAGCCAGCCGGTGTACTGGGTGGTGATCAGGGCACCTTTGACGGCGGCTTTGCCATCCCCCTCCACAAGGTCGATGATCTGCAGTTCCTGGCTCACGGGGCATCCTCCAACACTGGAAACAAAGCCGCCCTTTTCTCAGGTATGCAACGGTTTGGCAAGCCCGCTCTTGATCAGCCGAGCTGCTCGAAGGCTTCCTGGCCGGTCAATTCCTTGGTCTGGTTGGCGAAGCAATACCAGGCGGGTTTCTCTTCGACGAAAATCTGCAGGTCGAAATCCCACGCCTGGTCGCCGTCGAGCAGCCCGACCGGCACGGCGTGGAAGTCATTGGCCTTGAGCCGGTAGTACAGGTGGGTGCCGCACTGGCCGCAGAAACCGCGCTGGGCCCAGTCGGAAGACTCATACACGCTGGGCGCGCGCCCTTCGATCACCGGTGGCTGGCTGCAGTGCACCACCAGCAGTGGGCCGCCGGTCCACTTGCGGCACATGCTGCAGTGGCAGGCGCTGATATGGGTGTTGTCGACGGTGACCTTGAGCCGGGTGGCGCCGCACAGGCAGGTGCCGTGTTTTTCCAGGGCCATGGCTGGCTCCTTGAGCGGAAGATGGGCCAGCAAGTGTAGACGCCTGTACCGGCCCCATCGCCGGCACAGGTAGCACAAGACAGTTGCCCAGGTCAGATGTACACAGTACCGCGCATGTACAGCGCCGCCCGCCCGCTGATGATCACCCGGCCGTTACCCGGCACCACGCACTGCAGCTGCCCTTTGCGCACCCCACCCTGCTCGCAGCTCAGCACGTTCTTGCCCAGACGCTCAGCCCATATTGGCGCCAGCGAGGTGTGCGCCGAGCCAGTCACCGGGTCTTCGTTCACGCCGACCCGCGGGCCGAACCAGCGGGTGACGAAATCAAAGCCACGGCCTGCCGCGGTAACAGCGATACCGCGAACATCGAAAGCCGAAAGCGCAACGAAATCCGGCTTCAGGGTGTCAAGCGACAGGGCGTCATCGATCACCACCACATAGTCGTCACTGCGGTACAGCGCCTGTGCCTGGCCAAGGCCCAGCGCCTGCAACAGGCCCGGCAGAATGTCCACGGCGACCGGCTGCTTGGCCGGGAAGTCCATGGCCAGCGAACCGTCGGCGTTGCGACTGACCCGCAGCTCACCACTGCGGGTGTTGAAACGCAGCACTTGGGCTTGCTCGCCCAGCTGTTCGAACAGCACATAGGCCGAGGCCAGGGTGGCATGGCCGCACAGGTCGACTTCCACGGTCGGGGTGAACCAGCGCAGGTCGAAGGTTTCGCCGTTGCGCACGAAGTAGGCGGTTTCCGACAGGTTGTTCTCTTCGGCGATGCGCTGCAGCACGTCGTCCGGCAGCCAGCTTTGCAGCGGGATCACTGCCGCCGGGTTGCCCCCGAACGGTTCGGCGGAAAACGCATCGACCTGGAAGATTTCAAGTTGCATGCCCACACTCCTTGTTGCCCGATCGCTGCCAGGCAGATGTATGAAAAGGGTTATTGGCTTACCGGCGTCAACACGGCTTCGCCGGCAAAGAACGCCTGCAGGTTGCGCAGCACCAGGGTCACCGTGTCGCGCGCTGCCTCCGGCGACTGGCCGGCCACGTGGGGGGTGAGCACGGTGTTGCCAAGGGCCTTGAGGGCATCGGGTACCGCCGGCTCGTCGTCGAACACATCCAGTGCTGCACCAGCCAGTTGGCCATGCTGCAGCGCGGCGACCAGGGCCTGGGTGTCGACCACGCTGGCACGCGCGATGTTCACCAGATAGCCCTCGGGGCCCAAGGCCGCGAGCACCTGTGCATCGACCAGGTGGTGAGTATTGGCACCGCCGGGGGTGGCCACCACCAGGATGTCGACAGCATCGGCCAGGTGCTGCGGGCTGTCGTACCAGGTGTAGGGCACATCCTGGCGCGGCGTGCGGCTGTGGTAGCTGACGGGCATGGCAAAGCCCAGGTGGGCACGCCTGGCGATGGCCAGGCCTACCGCACCAAGGCCGAGAATGCCCAGGCGCTTGCCGCTCACCGAAGGGCTGATCACCCGGTTCCATTCTCCCCGGCGGGTACTGGCATCGGCGCGAGGAATATCGCGCAACAACGCCAGCAGCAGGGCAAGGCTGTGGTCGGCGACCGCCTCCGCATTGGCCCCGGCGCCGTTGGTGACGGTGATGCCGCGCGCAGCGGCCGCGGCCAGGTCGACCTGCTCGTAGCCAGCACCGATCACGCAGATGATCTGCAGCTTGGGCAGAACGTCGATTTCGCTGGCAGTCAGGCCCAGCGGGCCGCGGGTGAGCACGGCATCGATTTCATCGGCATGGCGCCGGATGGCCTCCGCCCGCAGCTGCGGCGAAGGGGCACGGATCAGACGGTAGCCGGCCTGCTCCAGCATGGGCAGGTAGTCATCGACGGTTTCCACCAGTACCAGGACTGTCTTGTGCATGCCACCTCCGGGTCAGTTCGAGGCGACATTATGCGGAGTCACTGGCCAGTACAGTCAATCAGAAAATGTTTGTTGAACTGTACTGTATGGGCGGAGTGGCAGGGAGGCCGCGTGGGGGCTAGGGGTGCTTGGCGAAGGAGGTGCGATGCTAGTGAGATCGAGCGCCGCCCGCGCGGCGCTTCGCGGGACAAGCCCGCTCCCACATTTGTTGCAACGTGGCCATGTCTGTTGGAGAGGCGTTGCCAGCTTTGGTGCATGTCTTCAGACAGGTGGGGCGGCGGATGTGTCCACCTCGAGATCGAGTCGGGCCAACAAGGCGGGCAACCATGGCCTGACAAGTTCGGTACGTTGCAACAAATGTGGGAGCGGGCTTGTCCCGCGAAGCGCCGCGCGGGCGGCGCTCGATCTCACAGCCAGTACAAAACCAAAGGCGAGCCTCCAGCTCTCACCCGCCCCATTCAATTACTGGGCGAACGCGCGCCCCAGACCACCCGGCACACCGCTGCTGTCAGTTTCCTGCCACGGCCCGTCCGGGCTCAGCGACCAGCTCCAGCCGTTGTCGAAGCGGTAGTAGGTCCGCTGGCGGTAGAAGGTATTGGGCTTCTTCTCCAGCACATACACACCCAGCTTCGGGTCCCAATGGCTCGCCCCGCCAGGTGGCGGCGCGAAGCTGGCCGAGGTACGAGGCATCGGCTTGGGCGTGGCCGCAGGCTTGCTCGGCGCGGGGGCCGGCTGCCTGTCCGGCAAGGGCTTGACCGCCGGCCCCGGCCCTGGCGGCAGCCGCTCGATCGGTGGTTCGGGCTGCTCGTACGGCTCATGCACCGTACACGCAGACAAACCCAGGGCCAGGGTGATCAGGGTCAGGCGGACGATGCTGTGCATGGCATTGCTCTCTTACGGGTCGGGGCTGTCGATGGTCAGGTGCTGGATGGCCTGGGTGGCGCTGGGCAATGGCGTGCCCTGGCCAATCCACTCGCCATGGGTTGGCTGGCCAGCGCGTGATACACGTGCAACGAGTTGGACTTCGGCAAAGTCCGACAGTTTCATCTGCGGCATCATGGCGTCGGCGTCGGACAACTCCACCTCGATCGGCAATTGCGCCACGGTCACCCGCTTGGCCGCCAGCGGCATGGGTGGGCCATTGCTGGCGCGGGCGAAGATGAACACCGTGTCATCCGGCTTGACCTTGTCCTTCAACGCCGCCGCCAGCTCCACGCGCACCTTCAAGCGAGCCGCCACGGGCGCCGCCTGCCCCGGCGATCCACCCAGGCGCTCGGCGGCGCGATCGATACCGCCCTGCAGCGCCGCTCGCGAGGCATCACCTTCCGGCAACTGCGCCAGCAGGCGCTTCCAGTAGTCGATGGCTTCCTGGTAACGCTCGCCCTCGAATGCAGCGATACCACGCAGGCCCAGGCTGGTCACTTCGTTGGGGTCGGCTTTCAGTGCCTCGTCAGTCAGCGCCTGCAGTTGCGGGCTCCATTTCTTGTCGGCCGCGAAGTACAGCGCCTGTGCCCACTGCCCGAGCAATTCGGGCTGGCGACCGGCCAGGTTCACGGCGCGCTCGAAGGTACGCGCGGCATCGGCGGGGCGCTGCTCGGCCATGTAGGCTCGGCCCAGGAAGTACACGGCCTCGGCGGAATCCGGCTGGGTCTGTACCACCCGTTCCAGGCGGGCAGTCATTTCTTCCATCGACTTGGGCGCCTCGGCAAACTCCTGGGTCAACTCCACCTTGTCGGCCGCGCCGAAATGCAGGTACAGCCCCAATGCCAGCAGCGGCACCAGCAGCGCCGCCAGCAACGGCAGGGCCTTGCCCAGATGCCCCTGGCGCGGGGCTTCAGCACCCTCGGTATCCGCCAGCAGCTCACGGCCGGCCTCGTCACGGCCCTTGGCCATCTGCGCCTCGTCGAGCACGCCGGCGGCCTGCTGGGCAGCCAGTTCGGCGATGCGCTCCTGGTACAGGGCCACGTTCAGGGCTGTACGGTCTTCTTCCTGCTGGCGGCCACGGCCACGCAGGATCGGGATCAGCAGGAAGCTGAGGGCAGCGAGCAGCAGCAGGCCCGCGCTAAGCCAGAATTCAATCATGAGTCTGTTCTTTTTCCAGCAATTTGGCGAGACGCTCGCGTTCTTCGGCAGACAACTCGTTGGCGCCCTGCACGGCCGCACCGCGACGCCGGCGCACGATCAGCGCCAGCACCACGAAACCACCGGCCAGCAAAATCCCCGGGCCGAACCAAAGCAGCCAGGTACTCCCGCTGAGCGCCGGCTTGTAACGCACGAAGTCGCCATAGCGGTCGACCATGAAGTCGACGATCTGCTGGTTGCTCTTGCCCTCGCCGAGCATGCGGAAGATTTCCCGACGCAGGTCGGCGGCAATCGGCGCGTTGGAGTCGGCGATGTCCTGGTTCTGGCACTTGGGGCAGCGCAGCTCCTTGGTCAGCTGCTGGTAGCGCTCACGCTCGGCATCGTCGCGAAACTGGTAGGTGTCGATGGCCGCCTTGGCCACGCCTGCCAGGCTCAACCCCATGAAGAGCCCCAGCACGGCAGCTGCCAGCCCGCGCTTCATGGCTTGGCCTCGTCGACCAGGCCCTGGTACAGCGGCGCCAGCTGCTCACGCCAGACCGTGGCATCGACCACGCCCACGTGCTTGTAGCGGATGATGCCCTTGGCATCGATCAGGAAGGTTTCCGGCGCGCCATACACGCCCAGGTCCAGGCCCAGGCTGCCCTGCTCGTCACGAATGTCCAGCTGGTACGGGTTGTGGAACTCGGCCAGCCACTTCAGGGCCGCCGCATTGTCGTCCTTGTAGTTGACGCCGTGGATCACCACGCCCTGCTGGGCCAGCTGGTTCAGGTACGGGTGCTCGACCTTGCACGACGGGCACCAGGTGGCCCACACGTTGACCAGTGCCGGGCGGCCACGCAAGTCGGCCTCGGTCAGGGTACGGTCGCCCTGGGTCGAGGCCAGGGAAAACGCCGGGAACGGCTTGCCGATCATTGCCGAGGGCAGCTCGTCGGGCTTGAGGAACAGCCCTTTGTAGAGGAACACCGCCACCAGCAGGAATACCGCCAGGGGGACTACCATGATCCAACGCTTCATGCAGCTGCTCCAGACACGCCCAGGGCATCACGCACCCGGGTCTTGACCTTGACGCGATAGCGCCGGTCGAGGGCCGCCAGCAACCCGCCCAGGCCGGTCAGCAGACCGCCCAGCCAGATCCAGCGGACGTAAGGCTTGATATGCACGCGTACCGCCCAGGCGCCGTTCTCCAGCGGCTCACCGAGGGCGACGTACAGGTCACGGGTGAAGCCGGCGTCGATGCCGGCTTCGGTCATCATCGACTGCTGCACGGTGTACAGGCGCTTCTCAGGATGCAGGGTGGTCACTTCACGGCCATCCCGGCTGACCACCACGGTGCCCTTGTCGGAGATGAAGTTCGGCCCTTCGAAGTGCCTGGCGCCCTGGAACAGGAACTGGTACCCGCCCAGCTCCACGCTCTCGCCCGGCGCCATGCGCAGGTCGCGTTCGGCGCTGTTGTTGCTCGACAGCACCACGCCCAGCGCGCACACCGCCAGGCCCAGGTGCGCCAGCTGCATGCCCCAGTAGCTGCGACCCAGCCCGGGCAGGCCCTTGAGCAGGCCTTTGTGGCGGGTCTTGTCGAGGATATCGCGCAGCCCGCCAAGTACCACCCAGGCGGCCAGGGCGAAGGCGGTCAGGGTTGGCCAGTCGAAATCGTCAACGATAAAGCCCGCTACCGGCGCAAGGATGGCGCTACCGATCAGCACTGGGGTCATCATGCTGGCCAGCCATTTGCCGGGGGTGTCTTTCCAGCGCACCACCACGCCCACACCCAGCACCACCATCAACAGTGCCATGAGCGGCAGGAACAAGGCATCGAAATACGGTGGGCCGACCGACAGCTTGGCCCCGGTGAGCGCATCGAGCACCAGTGGGTACAGGGTACCGAGCAGAATCATCGACGCCGCCACCACCAGCACCAGGTTGTTGGCCAGCAGCAGTGTCTCGCGCGACCACAGGGCAAAGCCGACCTGGCTCTTGACCACCGGTGCGCGCAAGGCGAACAGGGTGAGCGAACCACCGACCACGAACAGCAGGAAGATCAGGATGAAAATGCCCCGCGACGGGTCGGCGGCAAAGGCGTGCACCGAGGTCAGCACACCGGAGCGCACCAGGAAGGTACCCAGCAGGCTCAACGAGAACGCGGCAATCGCCAGCAGCACGGTCCAGCTCTTGAACACCCCGCGCTTCTCGGTCACCGCCAGCGAATGGATAAGCGCCGTACCCACCAGCCAGGGCATGAACGAGGCGTTTTCCACCGGGTCCCAGAACCACCAGCCACCCCAGCCCAACTCATAGTAGGCCCACCACGAGCCCAGGGTAATACCGACGCCGAGGAAGGCCCAGGCAACGATGGTCCAGGGCCGCGACCAGCGCGCCCAGGCGGCGTCCAGGCGGCCACCGAGCAAGGCGGCGATGGCGAAGGCGAAGGCCACCGAGAACCCGACGTAGCCCATGTACAGCATCGGCGGGTGGACGATCAGGCCAAAGTCCTGCAATAGCGGGTTGAGGTCGCGGCCATCGGTCGGCACCTGCGGCAGCAGGCGCTGGAACGGGTTGGAGGTGATGATCAGGAAGCTCAGGAAGCCCACGCTGATCATGCCCATCACCGCCAGCACGCGGGCCAGCATCACCTGCGGCAGCTGCCGCGAGAACACCGAAACGGCGAAGGTCCAGCCGCCGAGGATCAGCGCCCACAGCAGCAGCGAACCTTCGTGGGCGCCCCACACGGCACTGAACTTGTAGTACCAGGGCAAGGCGCTGTTGGAGTTGCTGGCCACATAGGCGACCGAGAAGTTGTCGGTCATGAAGGCATGAGTCAGGCAGGCGAAGGCAAAGGCCAGGAAAGCGAACTGCCCCCAGGCCGCCGGCCGCGCCAGGCTCATCCACAGGCTGTCGCCACGCCAGGCGCCCAGCAGCGGCACGCTGGCCTGCACGACGGCAAAGCAGATGGCCAGGATCATCGCCAGCTGGCCGAGCTCGGGGATCACCAGCGCCGCGTTCATGGCCTTGCCTCCCCGCCAGTGGCGGCCTGGCCGCTTTCCTTCAGGGCCTTGGTGACCTCGGGCGGCATGTACTTCTCGTCATGCTTGGCCAGTACTTCATCGGCCACTACCACGCCGTCGGCGTTGAGCTTGCCGAGGGCGACGATGCCCTGCCCTTCGCGGAACAGGTCGGGGAGGATGCCACGGTAGGTAATCGGCACCGACTTGTTGAAGTCGGTGACCACGAAGCGCACGTCCAGCGAATCGGACGAGCGCTGCACCGAACCTTTTTCGACCATGCCGCCGGCGCGGATGCGGGTGTCCAGCGGCGCTTCGCCGTTGGCGATCTGGGTCGGGGTGTAGAACAGGTTGATGTTTTGCTGCAATGCGCTCAAGGCAAAGCCGACGGCAACCCCGACGCCGACCAGCAGGCCGACGATGAGCAACAGGCGTTTCTTGCGCTGCGGATTCACTGGTTGTTCTCCCGGCGCAAACGGCGCGCCTCATCTTGCAGGTAGCGACGGCGGGCCAGCACGGGCGCGGCGACATTCAACGCCAGCACCGCCAGGCAGATGCCATAGGCCGTCCACACGTACAGGCCATGGTGGCCCATGGCGAGAAAGTCACCGAAGGTGGCGAAACTCATTGTGCGGCCCTCCGCCCCAGGCTGTTCAATACTTCATCCTTGACCCAACTGGCGCGTGCCTCGCGCTTGAGTACTTCAAGGCGCATGCGCAGCAACAGCACAGTGCCAAAGAAGCAGTAGAAGCCCAGCGCCGTGCACAGCAGCGGCAGCCACATTTCTGCGGGCATCGCCGGTTTTTCGGTGAGGGTGAAGGTGGCACCCTGGTGCAGGGTGTTCCACCACTCCACCGAGTACTTGATGATCGGGATGTTCACCACGCCGACAATCGCCAGTACCGCGCAGGCCTTGGCTGCACTGTCACGATTACTGATTGCCTGGCCCAGCGCAATGATGCCGAAGTACAGGAACAGCAGGATGAGCATGGACGTAAGGCGGGCATCCCAGACCCACCAGCTACCCCAGGTTGGCTTGCCCCAGATGGCCCCGGTGACCAGCGCCACGGCGGTCATCCAGGCACCAATCGGTGCAGCGCATTGCAGGGCGACGTCGGCCAGTTTCATCTTCCACACCAGCCCCACCACCCCGGCCACTGCCAGCAGCACGTAGCAGGACTGCGCCAGCATCGCCGCCGGCACATGGATGTAGATGATGCGGAAGCTGTTGCCTTGCTGGTAGTCCTGCGGTGCAAAGGCCAGGCCCCAGGTGATGCCGACCAGCAGCAGGAGCACGGCAGCGCCGGCAAGCCACGGCAGCATGCGGCCGCTGATGGCATAGAACCATTTGGGGGAGCCCAGCTTGTGGAACCACGTCCAGCTTATTTTCATCAGGGTACATCCAGGGTATTGGCCGGGCTTGAAAGCCCGGGACTCGTTATTCGCCGACGCTGATCTTCAGGCCGGCCGCTATCGCAAAGGGTGCCAGGGTCACGGCCAGGGCCGTCAGGCTGGCGAGCCAGAGCAGGTGGCCGGTTGCCGGCATATTCTGCAACGCCGCTTGCAACGCACCACTGCCCAGGATCAATACAGGGATATACAACGGCAGAATCAGCAATGCCAGCAGCAAACCGCCGCGTTTCAGACCGACTGTCAGCGCCGCGCCCACCGCGCCCAAAAGGCTCAGCACGGGCGTACCCAGCAGCAGCGAACCGAGCAGCACCGGCAGGCAATGGCTCGGCAGGCCCAGCATCAGCGCCAGCAGCGGCGCCAACAATACCAGCGCCAGCCCGGAAAAGATCCAGTGCGCCAGCACCTTGGCCAGCACCAGCAGCGCCAACGGGTGTGGCGACAGCACCCACTGCTCCAGCGAGCCATCCTCGAAATCGCTGCGGAACAGGCCGTCCAGCGACAACAGCACCGCCAGCAGTGCCGCTACCCAGACCAGGCCCGGCGACAAGGTTTGCAACAATTGGCTTTCCGGGCCGACTGCCAACGGGAACAGCGCAACCACGATGGCGAAGAATACCAAAGGGTTGGCCAGCTCGGCCGGGCGGCGGAACAGCAGGCGCGCTTCGCGGCGCAACAACAGGATGAATACGCTCATGCCGCCCATTGCCCCAGGTTAAGTTCACGGTAACCGGAGGGCTTGCGTTCCAGTGTGTGGTGAGTGGTCAGCACCACTGTGCCGCCCTGCTCGCAGTGGGCCGCCAGGTGCGCCTCGAGTTGCGCCACACCCTGCTTGTCGAGGGCGGTGAAGGGTTCGTCGAGAATCCACAGCGGTGGGCTGGCCAGGTACAGCCGGGCCAGGGCCACGCGGCGCTGCTGGCCGGCCGAGAGAGTGTGGCAGGGCACGTCTTCGAAACCGCGCAGGCCAACGGCCTCCAGCGCCGCCCAGATCGCCTCGCGGCTGGCCGGCTGGTGCAGGGCGCACAACCAGGTGAGGTTTTCCTCGGCGGTGAGCAGGTCCTTGATGCCAGCGGCATGGCCGATCCACAACAGGATGCTGGCCAGGGCGTGGCGCTGCTCGGCCAGTGGCTTGCCGCCCAGCAGGATCTGCCCGGCGGTCGGCTGCATCAGGCCGGCCAACAGACGCAGCAGGCTGGTCTTGCCGCTGCCGTTGGGGCCGCTGATCTGCAGCATGTCGCCGGGCCGCAGCTCGAATGCGAGGTGCTCGAACAGCAGGCGCCAGTCGCGCTCGCAGGCCAGGCCCGCGGCTTGGAGGTGAAGGGTCACGGTTTCGCCTTATCTTTGTAGGGCTTCAGAATGGTGTTGTCCGCTTCGCGGGTGAACCCGCTCCCACAGGGTTCTGCGCAGCTTTCAAGCCTTGCGCCGTACCTGTGGGAGCGGGTTCACCCGCGAAGCAGACGACACCGCTCTGAAGCCTTGTGTCTCAAGTCGCCCCCTACGCTGCCGTTATACTGGCAACCACGGGCGGTCGGCATTATTACACGTGCCACCGCGCTGCCAAGAGGGTGGGCTCGACAGGTTGTATACAATCATGACTGAAATCAATAGTCTCGGCACACAAACCACGGTCAGCCCCCAGGCCATCAAGGCGGGCATGACCGGCGAACTGCTGCGCCTGACGCAACCGCAGCCAGGTTTGATGGCGCCCGGCGAGACCGCGCAGGCCGAGGTCATGTCGTTGCGCCAGGTGGGCCAGGACTTCCAGCTGGTGCTGCGGCTGATGCAGGCCAACGGCGCCCAGACCCAGTTGCAGGCCAGCGCCAGCCAGCCCTTGCCCCAGGGCAGCCAGGTCACGGTCAGCCAGCCCGAAAGCAACCGCCTGGCGATCATGCTGCAACAGGCCAGCGCCAGCCAGATCGCCACCCTCACCCGCCTGGACACCAGCAAGGTGCCGGTCGGCACCCTGTTGCAGGGCAAGGTCCTGACCAACCAGGTGCTGGCCCAGGCGCCCGGCCAGCCAGCCGCCTACCGGGCGCTGGTCAGCCTGCTCAACAGTGCCCAGGCCGGTGCTACCCTGAGCGTGGACAGCCCGCGCCCGCTGGCCGTCGGCAGCCTGCTCAGCGCGCTGGTGCAGGGCGACCAGTCACTGCGTTTCGTACCGCTCAGCGGCCGCCAGGACCAGCTCAGCATTGCCCAGCAGTTGCTGACCCAGCAAAACCGCCAGGCTTCGCTGCCCGGCCTGCTCAATGCCCTGCAGCAGGTGGCCCGTGACCCGAGCACCGATGGCGAACTGCGAGCCAGCGCCGAACGCCTGTTGGCCAGCCTGCCGGAAGCCCGGCAACTGGGTGATGCCAAGGCAGTGGCCCAAGCCCTGAACAACAGCGGCGCCTTTCTCGAAGCGAAACTGCTGGGCGGTTTCCCGGCCAGCGTCGCCACCGACCTCAAGGCGCACTTGCTGCGGCTGATCAACGTCGTACCGGCCAGCGTACCCGGGGCGCCCAACCTCTCGCCCGCCGTCCTGGCCGTTACCATGCCGGCGTTGGCCCGCAGCGCGCTGGGGATGCTCGAACGGGTCAGCCCCAAGCCGCAACCGGGCGCATTCCCGCTGCCGTCGCGCCTGCTCAAGGCCATGGAGGACGAAGGCGACCTGCAACAACTGCTGCGCCTGGCCGCCGCTGCCGTATCTCGGCTGCAAAGCCATGCCATGAGCAGCCTGCAACAAACCGGTACCCTGGAAAACGGCAACCTGCAAACCACCTGGCAAACCGAAGTGCCGATCCGTCACGGCCAGGAGTTCATCCCGTTGCAGGTCAAGCTGCAGCGCGAAGAAACGCCACAGCAGCAGGCCGACCGCCAGCAGGAATCAGCCGACCCGCTGCAAGCCCTGTGGCGTATCGAGCTGGCTTTCGACCTATCGCCCCTTGGCCCGGTGCAGGTCCAGGCACAACTGAGTCAAGGCCGCCTGGGTGGCCAGCTTTGGGCGGAACGCGAGGCGACAGCCCGGCTGATCGACAGCCAGCTCGGCAGCTTGCGCGAACGCCTGTTGGCGCGGGGCCTGGATGTGGGTGATCTGGAATGCCATCCTGGTATCCCGCCACAAGGCCCGCGTACGCGGGTAGAACAACGTTGGGTGGATGAGAACGCATGACGCACCAACCTGCACGGCAGGCGATTGCCCTGTTCTACGACGGGCAGCAAGCCCCTACCCTCACCGCCAAGGGCGACGATGCGCTGGCCGAGGCCATCCTGGCTCTGGCCCGCGAGCACGAAGTGCCGATCTACGAAAATGCCGAGCTGGTGCGTCTGCTGGCGCGCCTGGAGCTGGGGGACCAGATACCGGAGGCGCTGTACCTGACCATTGCCGAAATCATCGCCTTTGCCTGGCACCTGCGGGGCAAAGTGCCTGCGGGATTCGATGACGAACCTGCCGCCCCAGGGACAACCCCACCGCTGCTAGGAAGGCTGCTGCCCGGAGGCGAAGGCGCCTGACACCAGCCCTTGCCCTTGCGAGGGTCACGGGGTGATGAGAACGGCCAGGCCCCGCACCGACATATCTACCACCGCTTTTCCGTGCCCCTGCTCCAACCTTGCCGGCTTCATCTCAGCGCAAGGTACCCCCCATGCATTCGACTCGCATCAACGTGATGGGCACGCATTACGTTATAGACCACCTCGGCCATGTGCCTCGCCCCGATCGTGAAGCCAACCGCGCCATCCGCCAATGGCTCGCGCAGCAAGGCCAGGACCTGGACCCGGACCAGCTCGACGTCGTTACCCTCCACTACTGCCCGGACGGTGCAGGTGGCCAGCTGGCCGCGATCAGCCAGCGCACCAGCCTGACCCAGGCACTGCTGGGCAACTGGCAGGGCGAGTCGGCCAGTGACGTGTTCGGCAAGCTGCTGCAAGCACCGTGGGCCGGTGCATTACCCGCAGGCCCGCTACGGTTGGTGGAAACCCTCCCGGCACCCGGCTTCAATCACTACGGGGCCCCCTTCGAGGTATTCAACGGCCTGTTCCGGCGCACTGCCCCGCAACGCTACGACGCTTCCACCCATCTGCCGGTAAGCGCCGAAGCCTTCCAGCAGTTCATCAGCAACCTGGACTTCCAGCAGCCTTTCAAGGCGGCGCTGGATGTGTACTGGCGTGACCATCTGCACAGTCACAGGCTGGCGCTGAAGCTCAACTTCATCGCAGCCTGCAACAGACAGGTCAGCGAGGGCAGCCTCAGCGAGCCTGCACGGCAACTGGTCTGGCAAGCGGCCGGGCTGATGCCACGGCGTAACAGGCTGCGACGCAGCACGTTGAGCATCTACGGCTATGCCGCAACCGACCTGCTGTACCTGAACGACCCCGCCACCGACCTGACAGTGCTGTACGTTCCTGGCAACAGCTCACCGTTGTTGACGTTCAGTAGCGAACGAGAATTGAAGGCCTGGGTCGGCGAACAATGCAAAGACCCGACCAAACGCCAGGCCCTGAAACAGCACTTTCGCCTGGCCGATTGCCCGCAAGGCCTCGATTTCAGCGGCCTGGACACTGCCATGGAGGGGCTGGGCGTCTACCCTGAACGTCACCTGCTGCCGCCCGAACACGGCTATTTCAACGACGACGGCACCTGGCCGCCGCAGACCTATGTCAATTATCGACCTACCAAGTACAACCCAAGAATCAAGGGCGACCTTTTCCAGGCATTGGCCGAGCGCCAGCGTCAGCGCAGCTACGACGATGCCGCGTTTCTGATCACGGCTGACAGCGAAGTCATCAAGGCCAGGTGGCGTGGCTACCTGGCCACTACGCTCAACCTGCTGGCGCCACTGTGCCTGGTGGTACCCGGCCTGGGGCCGCTGCTGGCCATCGGTGGCATCGCCCAGCTTGGCCTGGGGCTCGACCAGGCAATCAACGGCAAGTCACTGCAGCAGCAGGAAGGCATCGGCAACATCACCTGGGGCCTGTTCAACGCCTTGCCCCTGGCGGCAGGCGCTGCCGCAAGGGGCAAGGCACTGTTCGAATTCAAGGTCGAGGGTTTCGCGCCGCCGACGCGGCTGAATGAACAGATCGGCTACCCCCTGAGCCCGCTCTCGCCACCGCGCTTCCCCGAGCCCGAGGGCGCACGCTACTTCCATATCACCGACCCGATAGAGCCACTGGAGGACGCTGACCAGGCAGTTGCCGACGCCGTCATTCGTACGCCCCAGTACGATGGTGAGCCAGACACCCTGGCAGCGAACATCGATGGCTACAACGCCAGGGTGATCTACGACATGGAGCGGGACGTATTCATTCGGGCAGAAGACCTGAACCAGGTCGACCCTGTCGGCTTCGTGGCGGTACCCGGCAGCCGGAACCTGCGCCCCGCGCCGCAAGGGCGCGTGGTGACCCATGCGATGCGCAGTCGTACCCTGCGGGCGCTGGGAGTGGACCTGCCATTGCCGCTACAGGTGCCGGCCAGAGCGCCGGGCAGTTGGCCAATACCCAAGCACATTTCCTGCCTGTGGGTCGGTGACCAGATCATCGGCCCCGAACTGCTGGCCAACTTGGGCCAGAACGCAGCGCGGTTGCAAGGCAGCGAATACAGGATGCGGTTGTTCCTTTCCAGCACTGCCCGGCAGGCCTATGCCGAAAACCTGGAGCTGCTGGCCAGTCATGCCCCGGGTTTGCAGGTGCTGCCCTTGGAAGAGCAGGCCTTCTTCAGGGCTTTCCGCCAAAGCAGGTACTACGCGCAGTACGACGCTGCCCTGGATGGCAACGGCGGCGTTGCCCGCAACTATGCATCGGCATGCGATGTGCTGCGCTACCCGATGCTGCACCACGAAGGTGGCTTGTACATGGATGTCGATGACACCTTGCTCGCGCCAGGCGAATACTCATTGATCATCGACGGCCAACCGGTAGGTGCCGCCGGTGAACCCATCGATCAGGTCGAGTTGAGCACGGACGCCAATGGGCTGCTGCTGGTACCGCCCATGTCCAATGAAAAGATGAGCATGAACAGCCTCTACAACTCCAGCCTTATCGGCAGCCACCCCGGCAACCCTACCCTGGAGGCCATTTCCGAAGAGATGTACGCACGCTACCAGCTCAATCGCGACTTCTACGACAGCAAGCCCAGCCTGGCTGAAGACCCGGGGAGCTTCTATGAGTATGCCAGCCGCCTGAGCTACCTCACCGGCCCTGCCCTGCTCAGCGACGTGGTCGATCGGCAACTGCCGAGCCTGCGCATCCTGCGACAGCTCACCAACCTCTATGGGATGCCGCGCATCAATGCCTACCGGTTCGTCGATCTGCCACGCATGCGCGATTCGGTGCGTACGCTCCTGCCCCTGAACCGCTTCGCCACTGTCGGTGGCAACCATTCCTGGAGCCAAACATGAACCCGCGCCAACCTGTGGTCGGCGCAGCCGGCCAAGACTACGTCAAGGCAATGCTGGGTTCCGTGCCTCGCCCTGACCGCAGTGCCAGTGCAGCCATCCGCGAATGGGCCAGCCAACAGCGGCTGGATGTGGAACCTGACAACACGCTTGCGGTGACCTTGCATTGCAAATTCGTTCCCAAGCGGGGCTGGCTGGCCAAGGTCGTCCAACAAATGAACCTGACCGAAGCGCTGCTTGGCAACTGGCAGCAAAGTGGCTACTCCAAGGTTGCCGAGCAAACCGCGCAGTTGCTGCTAAGAGGCGGGACGGCCACCGTCGACCTGCTAGGTGTACTGCCGGAGCTGTCCCTGCCACACGGTCGAGCGCCCTGGGCCCAGGCCTTCAGCAATGGTCAGGTGACGATCGTCGATGAATTGCCAGGAAGCGGCCTGGACCACGACATCGATGTGCACACCGAATTCCATGGCCTTTTCCGCCAGACCGCACCCATGCGCTACGACGCCAGCACTTATGTGCAGTTCGACGCCACGACCTTCCAGTCCTTCATCTGGCAACTCGACTTCCAGGGTGTATTCAAACGCCAGCTCGATGACTTCTGGGCCCATGCCGCCAGCCAGTACAGCGTCAGCGCGTGCATCGCATTCCTCGCTGCCTGCAACCGGCAGGCATTGCGGGGCAACCTCAGCGAACAGGGACGCAGCCTGGCGTGGCGGGCGGCAGGCGCGGAACGCTGGCACCACGGCGCCAGCCTCAGTGCCAACGGGGTAGAGGCCAGGTTGCTGAACATCAATGGCTACCCATCGAGCGACATCCTCTGCCTGAGCGATACGCGCAGCCGCCTGACCTTGCTGTACATACCGGGCAATGCGGCGCCGTTGCATGAGTTCGCCACCCCGGGCGCCATGCGTGCGTGGCTTGCCAGGCAGTGCCGCGACGCCGACAAACGGGCGGCCCTGCTTGCCCACTTCAGGGCCTGCGATATTCCGGACAGGATTGGCCGGTCGGGGTTGCGTCGGGTACTTCAAGGCATGGGCGATTTCCCGCCCCGCCAGATCATCCTGCCTGCAACCAGCGTGTATCGCCTGGCCAGGGTATGGAACCCGCATACCCTGATCAACTACAAGGCAGACACCTCCAGCCCGAGCATCGAATACAACCTGTTCGAGGCATTGACGGTGGTACAACGTCAACGCAGCCAATCCGACGCCGACTTCCTGATCACGCGCGACAGTGAAGTGACCAAGGCCGCATGGCGCAGCTATTTCTACCTGACCATGAACCTGGCCACACCGTTTCTGCTGGTGGTTCCCGGACTGCTACCCCTGGCTGCCGTGGCCGGGGTGGCCCAATTTACAGTGGGCCTGGACCAGGCGCTGCACGGCAAGGATGTGAACCAACAGCTCGAAGGCGCGGAGCAGGCCGTGTTCGGCCTGCTGAACGCAGCCCCGGGGCTGGCGCGCGGGGTCAAGGCGAGCAAGGCGCTGTTCGGCCAACGCCCCATTGGCTTCATCAAACCGGTGAGGCTCAATGGCCGCATAGGCTACCCGCTGAGCCCGGTCTCGCCGCCACGCTGGCCCGGGCCTGCGATGACACCCTATTTCCAGGACCTGGCAGTAGCGGGCGATCAGGTAGCCGCCAGCTGGTCCGGCGCCGATTCACACATTGCCCGCTGCGTAACACGGCGCAGGGCATTCGGCACAGGTGACGAACTGATCGGCGATGTGGGCAATGGCCCGCACCCGCTCTACTACGACGCCCGACGGGACAGCTTCGTGCTCAAGTACCCCAACGGCACACGCGGCGCCCAGCACTATGTGGCCAGCGCCGATCCGCTGCAGCCGATCGGCCGGCTGCTGCCCGATACGGACCCATTGCGGGAAATCAGCCCGGCATCGCGCTCGCGCACGCTGCGGGCACTGGGTATCGATCTGCAGCTGCCCGTCGACCTCGATGCCCTGGGGACTGCACCAGGCATACCCGTCCCCAGGCAGGTATTTCACATCTGGCTGGGTGACAGGACGATCGCCGGTGATTACCTGGCTGCGCTCGACAACAACGTGCAGGCACTGCGCAACAGCGATTTCACGCTCAAGCTCTACCTCTCCAACGTCAACCCTCGGGCATTCGAACGCAACATGACCCTGCTGCAGGCCCGCATCGACGAGGGGTTGAAGGTTGCAGTGCTGGAGCACCAGACCTTCTATCATCAATTCGCGGCAAGTGAATACTTCGGCCAGTACCAAGCTGCGCTGGAAGGGAATGGCGGTGTGGCGAGCAACTTCTCCTCGGCCTCCGACATCTTGCGCTACCGCGTCCTGCACAGCGAAGGGGGCATCTACCTGGATATCGACGACCATCTGCTGGTCGAGCCGGACGCAACCGGGCAGCTGCGGGCAAAGATCGACAGCGTACCGCTCACCACGCCCCTCGACGGGCTGCTGTTGAGGAGCCCGGTGTGCAATGCGCAATTGGGAATGTATACCAGCTACAACACCAGCATGATTGGTAGCCGCGCTGGCAATCCGGTGCTGAACGCCATTTCCGACGAGATCCTGGCCCGCTACCGCACCCCGGAGGGCCAGGCGTTCTACGAGGCCCCCAAACCGCCGCGACAGCATGCGGCGGCATTCCAGTCCTATACCGAAAGGCTCAACACGCTGACCGGGCCTGCGGTGCTCAACCATGTGATCGACCAACGTCTACCTGAGCTCTACACCTTCAGGCAGGTGGCGGACCTGGCAAACATGCACACCCTGAACTACGACGCGCTGCTGGATGAAGCAGCACAACGGCGTGCAGAGCTGCGGTTGCTACCCCTGGAAGAGGTAGCAATGGCGGGGAACGCACAGGGTTACTGACGGCCGGACGGGCTTGCGCGGCCACTGTATCAGGGGCCGCGCAATGCTCATGGCAATCAGTTGCTGCGATGCAGCTTGCTCATCAGCTCTGCCTCGGCCTGGGTCAGGCCGCAGCTTTCGGTCAGCTCGGCCACGCTGGCGCCCATGCCCACCAGCTTGGCCGCCTGGGTGAAGGTGACGTTGTGCGGGTCGCGCTGCTCCAGCTGCTGGATCTTGTCTGGCAGCGGGGCAACCGCCACGCGCAGGTCGTGCAGCGCCTCGCCCATGCGCACGGTACCGTTCTGGTAGTCGTCCAGGCGTTTGGCGAGGTCCTTGATGCGCTGGTCACGCAGCGCATCACCCTCTGCCTGCTGCGCGGCCAGCTCGCGCTGGCGCTTGCTGTAGTTGAGGAAGAACCACAGGCTCAGCGCCCAGACCAGCGCCAGGAAGATGACAGCAACCTCTAGGATCAACTCAGATGTTCTCCAGCTCGGACCATTCTTCCTCGGTCATCATCTTGTCCAGCTCGACCAGGATCAGCAGTTCACCATTCTTGTTGCACACGCCCTGGATGAACTTGGCCGACTCTTCGTTACCCACGTTCGGCGCGGTCTCGATCTCGGACTGGCGCAGGTACACCACCTCGGCCACGCTGTCGACGAGGATGCCGACCACTTGCTTGTCGGCCTCGATGATGACGATACGGGTGTTGTCGGTGACTTCGGTCGGCATCAGGCCAAAGCGCTGGCGGGTGTCGATCACGGTCACCACGTTACCGCGCAGGTTGATGATGCCCAGCACGTAGCTTGGCGCACCCGGCACCGGGGCGATCTCGGTGTAGCGCAACACTTCCTGCACCTGCATCACATTGATGCCGTAGGACTCATTGTCCAGACGGAAGGTAACCCACTGCAGGATCGGATCTTCGGAACCTTGTGCAGACGACTTTTTCATTCCCCTACCCTCAAAATCCGCCATCGGCGGTGTGTTCGGTGTCATTTCTGTTTGGCGTGCATCTGCTTGACCGCGCCACTGGCGATCAGCTCGGCCAGTGCTGCGACGTCGAGCAGTGCACACATGTGTTCAATCACCGTGCCGGCCAGCCACGGGCGCTGGCCACGCTGGCTGCGCCACTTGATCTCGGACGGGTCCAGGCGCAGCGAGCGGCTGACCTGGTGCACGGCCAGCCCCCATTCGTAGCCCTGCACGGAAATCACGTATTGCAGGCCCTGGCGAAAATCATCGCGGTAGCGGTCTGGCATCACCCAACGCGCGGTGTCCAGCACCTTCAGGTTGCCGGCCTGGCAGGTCAGGATGCCGAGGAACCAGTCGGGCTGGCCGAACAGCGGTGTCAGTTCCTGGCCGGCCAGGGTATAGATAGAGCCCAGGCACACCAGTGGCACCGCCAGGGTCAGGCCGGCCACATCGAACAGTAGGCATTCGAACGGCTCGGCGGCCCAGGCCGGGCGGCCATCGACCGTGGCCGGGGGCACAGGCGCTTGCGGCCCCGGCAGGTGCACATCCACCAGCGGCACTGCCGGTTCCACGGTTTGTTCTTCGACCAGCACCGGAATGCTGGCCTCGGCCACCACTTCGCGCTCTACCACCGTCACCACCGGCGCTTCTACCGGCATCACGCGGGGCAGCACCGCCAGCCTGGGCTCGGCGAACGGCCGTGGTGCGGGGCTGACGGTTGCTTCGACCGATGCCGGCCTGGCTTGCTGCAAGGCATCACGCGCCTGCTCTTCGCGCACCGCTTCGGCGAACTCATCCGCCGCTGCCGGCGCCTCGAACAGGTCTTCGGCTTCGGTGGCCTCCTGCAACAGGCCATCAAGGTACGACTGCAGGGCCATCTGTGGCCGGTTGCTGGTTTGCCGGGTCTGGGTCATCAGGCCACCTGCGCCGCAGTCTTGTAGGTCAGCAGGTGCTTGAGCAGCGCGCGATAGGCAATCAGCCCGCGGCTCTTGCTGTCGAATTGCGAGGGCGTGACGCCCTTGCGGCTGGCATCACGCAGGCGCGTATCCACCGGGATGTAGCCCTGCCACACCTGCTGGTCGTAGGTGTCACGCAGCAGCTTGAGGGTGGCCAGCGAGGCCTGGGTGCGGCGGTCGAACAGGGTCGGCACGATCTGATAGGGCAGCGCCTGCTTGCGCGAGCGGTTGACCATGGCCAGGGTACCGACCATGCGCTCCAGGCCCTTGACTGCGAGAAATTCGGTTTGCACCGGGATCACCAGCTGCTGGCTGGCCGCCAGGGCATTGACCATCAGCACGCCGAGCAAGGGTGGGCTGTCGATCAGGGCATAGTCGAAATCCTGCCACAGCTGCGCCAGACTCTTGGCGATCACCAGGCCCAGGCCGTTCTGCCCCGGTGACTGACGCTCCAGCACCGCCAGTGCGGTACTCGATGGCAGCAGCGAGATGCGTTCGTCACTGGTGGGCAGCAGCAGTTGCCCGGGCAGGCCCTCGGGTACCACGCCCTTGTGCAGGAACAGGTCGTAGCAGCTGTGCTCCAGGGCATCGGGGTTATGCCCGAAATAGCTGGTCATCGAGCCGTGCGGGTCGAGGTCGACAACGACCACGCGCTTGCCGGCCTCGGCCAGCAGGCCGGCCAGAGCGATGGTAGTGGTGGTCTTGCCGACGCCACCTTTTTGATTGGCTACTGCCCAGACTCTCATCAAGCAAACTCTATCTATTGATTTGGCAGGGACACTGCGGGGGCAACTGTCTTGCTCAACATCGGAAAGCTGGCGCGATCAGTGTAGGAGCGGGTTTACCCGCGAACACCGGCGCAGCCGGTGCCATGCACCGTGTCACCTTCTTCGCGGGTGAACCCGCTCCCACAGAGGACCGCGCTACATTCAACTACTTGGCAGCGTCGGGGAATTGACGAATCACTGCCCCGCCACCGTTGCTGGCGTTGCCGGTGCACTTTGTGTGCCAGCCCGGCGCAATGCGGCATCCGGCGTGGCATTGGCACTGCCCGAGCCAGTCAGGCTGCGGCGTACTTCGAGGTTGCGCGAAATCACCAGCACCACGCGGCGATTGCGCGCACGGCCTTCGGCAGTGTCGTTGCTCGCCACCGGTTGGTATTCGCCGTAGCCGACCGAAGCCATGCGTGCCGGGTTGACCCCTTCCATCGCCAGCAGGCGCACGATGCTTGCCGCCCGCGCCGAAGACAGCTCCCAGTTGGTCGGGTACTGTGCCGTGCGGATCGGCAGGTTGTCGGTAAAGCCTTCGACGTGCACCGGGTTGGCGAACGGCTTGAGAATGCCGGCCACCTTCTCGATGATCGCAAATGCCTGGTCGCTGGGCATGGCATCGCCGCTGCCGAACAGCAACGAGGAGTTGAGCTCGATCTCGATCCACAGCTCATTGCCGCGCACAGTCATCTGGTCGCTTTTGATCAGGTCGCCGAAGGCATCGCGCACGTCGTCGCTGATGGTTTTCAGCGGGTCGATACTGGTCGCCCCCAGGCCTGCATCAGTCTGCTCGCTGTCCTTCACCAACGGCTCGGCCGGGCGCACGCTCAGCGGCCGCTCTTCACCGATGGGGATAGGCTTCATGCTGCGCTCGGGGTCGTTGAATACCCCGAGCAAGGCCTGGGAAATGACCTTGTACTTGCCCTCGTTGATCGAGGAAATCGAGTACATCACCACGAAAAAGGCGAACAGCAAGGTGATGAAGTCGGCGTACGACACCAGCCAGCGTTCGTGGTTTTCATGTTCCTCGGTATGACGACGGCGACGCATGGGTTACTCCATGAAGCCTTGCAGCTTCAGCTCGATCGAGCGCGGGTTCTCACCCTCGGCAATCGACAGCAGGCCCTCAAGCAGCATCTCGCGGTAGCGCGACTGGCGCATGACGATGGCCTTGAGCTTGTTGGCGACCGGCAGCAGCACCAGGTTGGCACTGGCTACGCCGTAGATGGTCGCGACGAAGGCCACGGCAATGCCATTGCCCAGCTGCGAGGGGTCGGCCAGGTTGCCCATCACGTGGATCAGGCCCATCACCGCACCGATGATGCCGATGGTCGGCGCGTAGCCGCCCATGCTCTCGAACACCTTGGCAGCCTGGATGTCACGGCTTTCCTGGGTCAGGAAATCGACTTCGAGGATGCTGCGGATGGCCTCCGGCTCGGCACCATCCACCAGCAGCTGCAGGCCCTTGCGCGCATAAGGGTCAGGCTCGCTGTCGGCCACCCCTTCCAGGCCCAGCAGGCCTTCCTTGCGCGCGGTCAGGCTCCAGTTGACGACGCGGTCGATCCCGCCCGCCAGGTCGACCCGTGGCGGAAACAGGATCCAGCGCAGAATCTGCAAGGCGCGCTTGAACGACGACAGTGGCGACTGCAGCAAGGCCGCCGCCAGTGTGCCGCCCAGCACGATCAGCGCCGCCGGGCCATTGATCAGGGCGCCGACATGGCCGCCTTCGAGGAAGTTGCCACCGACGATGGCGACAAAGGCGAGGATCAGGCCGATCAGGCTGAGCACGTCCATCAGACGCACGCCTCCACCAGGTGCTTGCCGATCTCGTCCAGGCTGTACACTGCGTCGGCCAGGTTGGCCTTGACGATGGCCATGGGCATGCCATAGATCACGCAGCTGGCTTCATCCTGCGCCCACACCGTGCTGCCGCCCTGCTTGAGCAGGCGCGCACCTTCACGGCCATCGGCGCCCATGCCGGTAAGCACCACCGACAGCACCTTGTCGCCATACGACTTGGCCGCCGAGCCGAAGGTGATGTCCACGCATGGCTTGTAGTTCAGGCGCTCGTCACCAGGCAGGATCTTCACCGTGCCACGGCCATCGATCATCATCTGCTTGCCACCTGGGGCCAACAGGGCCAGGCCCGGGCGCAGCATGTCGCCGTCCTCGGCTTCCTTGACGCTGATGCGGCACAGCTTGTCCAGGCGTTCGGCAAAGGCCTTGGTGAACGCTGCCGGCATGTGCTGGATCAGCACGATCGGCGCCGGGAAGTTGGCCGGCAGCTGGGTCAGCACCCGCTGCAGGGCGACCGGGCCGCCCGTGGAGGTGCCGATGGCCACCAGCTTGTATGGCTTGCGCTTGGGTGCCGGCGAGTGCGCTGGCGCCACGGCCGGGGCCGCTGCACGGGCAGGCGCAGGCGTGCGCGCCGCTGCCGGGCTGGCGAAGCTGCTGGCAGCTGCGTGACCGGCGCCTGCTGGCGCGGGTGCAGGTGCGGCAACCGGCGCATGGCTGGTGTAGCTGCCAAAACGGCGATTGCTGCGGGAAATGGTATGCACCTTCTCGCACAGCAATTGCTTGACCTTGTCGGGGTTTCGCGAAATGTCCTCGAAGTTCTTCGGCAGGTAATCCACCGCACCGGCATCCAGCGCATCGAGGGTGACACGGGCGCCCTCGTGGGTCAGCGACGAGAACATCAACACCGGCGTCGGGCAGCGCTGCATGATGTGCCGCACCGCGGTGATGCCGTCCATCATGGGCATTTCGTAGTCCATGGTGATGACATCGGGCTTCAATGCCAGCGCCTGGTCGATTGCTTCCTTGCCGTTGGTCGCGGTACCTACTACCTGGATCGTCGGGTCCGCCGAGAGGATTTCCGAGACGCGGCGGCGGAAGAAACCGGAATCATCCACCACCAGGACCTTGACTGCCATAAACACTCCATTAGGCGGCGCAACCCGCCAGGGTGCGCCACCGAAATCAAATACGCCGCGCGGCGTAACGCTTGAGCATGCTCGGGACGTCGAGAATCAACGCAATGCGACCGTCGCCAGTGATGGTGGCCCCGGACATGCCCGGTGTGCCCTGCAGCATCTTGCCCAGCGGCTTGATTACCACTTCTTCCTGGCCAACCAGTTGATCGACGACAAAGCCGATGCGCTGGGTGCCAACCGACAGGATCACCACGTGGCCCTCGTGCTGCTCTTCGTGCACCTGGCCCTGGACCAGCCAGCGCTTGAGGTAGAACAGCGGCAGCGCCTTGTCGCGCACGATCACCACTTCCTGGCCGTCGACCACGTTTGTGCGCGACAGGTCGAGGTGGAAGATCTCGTTGACGTTGACCAGCGGGAAGGCGAACGCCTGGTTGCCCAGCATCACCATCAGGGTGGGCATGATCGCCAGGGTCAGCGGCACCTTGATGACGATCTTCGAGCCCTGGCCCTTGGCCGAGAAGATATTGATCGAGCCATTGAGCTGGGAGATCTTGGTCTTCACCACGTCCATGCCCACACCGCGGCCGGACACGTCGGAAATCTCGGTCTTGGTCGAGAAGCCGGGGGCGAAGATCAGGTTGTAGCAGTCCGACTCGCTCAGGCGCTCGGCGGCGTCCTTGTCCATCAGGCCCTTTTCCACGGCCTTGGCGCGCAGGATGTTGGGGTCCATGCCCTTGCCGTCATCAGAGATCGACAGCAGGATGTGGTCGCCTTCCTGCTCGGCAGACAGCACCACGCGGCCGGTGCGCGCCTTGCCGGCGGCTTCACGCTCCTCGGGCATTTCCACGCCATGGTCGACTGCGTTGCGCACCAGGTGCACCAATGGGTCGGCCAGGGCTTCGACCAGGTTCTTGTCGAGGTCGGTCTCTTCGCCGACCAGCTCCAGGTTGATTTCTTTCTTGAGCTGGCGGGCCAGGTCGCGCACCAGGCGCGGGAAGCGGCCGAAGACTTTCTTGATCGGCTGCATGCGGGTTTTCATCACCGCGGTCTGCAGGTCTGCGGTGACCACGTCGAGGTTGGACACGGCCTTGGACATGGCCTCGTCGCCACTGTTCAGGCCCAGGCGCACCAGGCGGTTACGCACCAGTACCAGCTCGCCGACCATGTTCATGATCTCGTCCAGGCGCGCGGTATCGACCCGCACGGTGGTCTCCGCTTCGCTGGCGCCATGCTTTTCAGCGGTCGGGGCCGGGGCGCGGGGTGCTGCGGCAGGTTTGCTGGCAGGGGCCGGTGCCGGCGCCGGAGCAGCTGCTGGCTTGGCCACGGGCTGGCTGTCGGCCTTGGCCGCGACCGGCGCTTGCACCTTGGCTGCAGCCGGGGCTTCGACGGCGGCAACGTCGCCACCGAACTTGCCCTTGCCGTGCAACTGATCCAGCAGCGCCTCGAACTCGTGCTCGCTGATTTCGTCGCCGGCTGCGCTGCTATCGGTTGCGGCAGGCGTCGGCGCCTTGGCGCCGGGCAAGGCATCGGCCTGGAAGGTACCCTTGCCATGCAACTGGTCCAGCAGCGATTCGAATTCGGCGTCGGTAATTTCGTCGCTGGCCGCTTCCGGCGCACTGGCAACCGGCTGCGCGGCAACCTCGGCGCTGAACTGGCCTTTGCCGTGCAACTGGTCGAGCAGCGACTCGAACTCGGCGTCGGTGATTTCGTCACCTTCAGCGCTGACGGTCTCGCCCTGCATCTGCTCGTCGACCGCAGCTTGTGCCTTGACCGCATCGAGCGAATCGAGCAGCTGTTCGAACTCGCTGTCGGTGATGTCCTGCTCCTCGGCCGGAGCTTCGGCAACCGGCACCGGTGCCGCAGGGGCCGGCGCGGCAACGGCTTCGGCGCCCCCCGGCTCGGCCAGGCGCGACAGTGCCGCCAGCAGCTCGGGAGTAGCCGGGGTCACTTCGCTGCGCTCACGCACCTGGCCAAACATGCTGTTGACCGTATCCAGTGCCTCGAGCACCACATCCATCAGTTCCGCGTCGACCCGGCGCTCACCTTTGCGCAGGATGTCGAACACGTTCTCGGCGATATGGCAGCACTCCACCAGCTCGTTCAGCTGAAGGAAGCCGGCGCCCCCTTTTACAGTGTGGAAACCGCGAAAGATCGCATTGAGCAGGTCGGCATCGTCGGGCCGGCTTTCCAGCTCGACCAGTTGCTCGGACAGTTGCTCAAGAATTTCGCCGGCTTCTACCAGGAAATCCTGGAGGATTTCTTCATCGGCGCCGAAGCTCATCAAAGGTGCTCCTTAAAAACCCAGGCTGGACAGCAGATCATCGACATCGTCCTGACCGGACACGACGTCTTCACGCTTATCGGCATGAATCTGCGGACCTTCACCCCGAGTCGGATGTTTTTCTAGATCTTTTTCTGCGCGCAATTGATCGTGGTCATGCTGGATGCCCGCAAAGCGGTCCACCTGGCTGGCCATGAGCACCAGTTTGAGCAGGTTGCTTTCCACCTCGGTGACCAAGGTGGTGACGCGCTTGATCACCTGGCCGGTCAGGTCCTGATAGTCCTGGGCCAGCAGAATGTCGTTGAGGTGGCCGGCGACCTTGCGGTTACCTTCGGCGCTGTGCGTCAGGAAACTGTCGACGCGCTTGACCAGGTCGCGGAACTCCGGCGCAGCCACTTCGCGGCGCATGAAGCGCTGCCAGTCGGTGCTCAGGGCCGCGGCCTCGCTGGCCAGTTCGTTGAGCACCGGGGTGCTTTCCTCGACCAGGTCCATGGTGCGGTTGGCCGCGCCCTCGGTAAGCCTGACCACGTACGACAGGCGCTCGGTGGCGTCGGTTATCTGCGAGACCTCCTCGGCCTGCGGCATGGTCGGGTCGATCTGGAAACTGACGATGGCACTGTGCAGCTCGCGGGTCAGCTTGCCGACTTCCTGGTACAGGCCGCGGTCGCGTGTCTGGTTCAGCTCGTGAATCAGCTGCACCGCCTCGCCGAAACGGCCCCGCTCCAGGCTTTCGACCAGCTCCTGGGCATGCTTCTTCAGGGTCGATTCGAACTCGCCCAAAGACGTTTGTGATGAATCCATGGCGCGCCCCCTGACGTGACTCAGCCGTTGACGCGTTCGAAGATCTTCTCGATCTTTTCTTTGAGCACCTGGGCGGTGAACGGCTTGACCACGTAGCCATTGACGCCGGCCTGGGCCGCTTCGATGATCTGGTCGCGCTTGGCTTCGGCGGTCACCATCAGCACCGGCATGGCTTTCAGGCGATCGTGGGCACGCACCTTGCGCAGCAGGTCGATACCGGACATGCCCGGCATGTTCCAGTCGGTCACCAGGAAGTCGAAGTGGCCGTTCTCCAGCATCGGCAGCGCCGTAGTGCCGTCATCGGCTTCTTCGGTGTTGGTGAAGCCCAGGTCACGCAACAGGTTCTTGATGATCCGCCGCATCGTCGAAAAGTCGTCAACGATGAGGATTTTCATGTCTTTGTTCAAGTAGACCTCCAAGCAGTCTCAAACGCGCTCGGCCCCGAGCGCGCATTTACAATTCGGTACAACGTAGAAAACGACTGCAACGACAGCGGGCTCAACGCGCCCGCCATTCCCCCAGGCGGCTGCGCAGGCGCGCGGCACACTGGCTGTGCAACTGGCTGACCCGCGACTCGCTGACCCCTAGCACCTCACCGATTTCCTTGAGGTTCAGCTCTTCGTCGTAGTACAGCGCCAGCACCAGGCGCTCACGCTCCGGCAGGTTGGCGATGGCCTCGGTCAGGGCAACCTGGAAGCGCTCGTCTTCCAGGCCACGCGCAGGTTCTACCTGGCCACTGGCGCCATCCTCATGCAGCCCTTCGTGCTCGCCGTCCTGCAACAGGTCGTCGAAGCTGAACAGGCGGCTGCCCAGGGTGTCGTTCAAGATCCCGTAGTAATCATCGAGACTCAATTGGAGTTCGGCAGCAACTTCATGATCTTTAGCGTCACGGCCGGTTCTGGCTTCAACCGCACGCATCGCGTCGCTGACCATGCGGGTGTTGCGGTGCACCGAACGCGGCGCCCAGTCGCCCTTGCGCACTTCATCGAGCATGGCCCCGCGAATGCGGATGCCGGCGTAGGTTTCAAAGCTCGCGCCCTTGCTGGCGTCATACTTGTTGGCCACTTCCAGCAGACCGATCATGCCAGCCTGGATCAGGTCCTCGACCTGCACGTTGGCCGGCAGCCGCGCCAGCAGGTGGTAGGCGATGCGCTTGACCAGCGGGGCGTAGCGCTCGATCAGCTCGCACTGGGCGTCTTTCGACGCCCGGCTGTACATCTTGAAACCACTGGCGTTCATAACACAGGTCCCGCGCTGGTAGGTTGCACCAGACGCTCGACAAAGAACTCCAGGTGGCCGCGCGGGTTGGCCGGCAGCGGCCAGCTGTCGACCTTCTGGGCAATCGCCTTGAAGGCCAGCGCGCACTTGGAGCGTGGGAAGGCTTCGTACACGGCACGCTGCTTCTGTACCGCCTTGCGCACGCACTCGTCATACGGCACGGCGCCCACGTACTGCAAGGCAACGTCGAGGAAGCGGTCGGTGACCTTGGTCAGCTTGGCGAACAGGTTGCGGCCTTCCTGTGGGCTCTGCGCCATGTTGGCCAGCACGCGGAAACGGTTCATGCCGTAGTCGCGGTTGAGCAGCTTGATCAGGGCGTAGGCGTCGGTGATCGAGGTGGGTTCGTCGCATACCACCAGCAGCACTTCCTGGGCAGCGCGGACAAAGCTGACCACCGAATCACCGATACCGGCCGCAGTGTCGATCACCAGCACGTCGAGGTTGTCGCCGACTTCGCTGAACGCCTGGATCAGCCCGGCATGCTGGGCCGGGGCCAGGTGCACCATGCTCTGCGTGCCCGAGGCAGCCGGCACGATGCGCACACCACCGGGGCCCTGCAGCATCACGTCGCGCAGCTCGCAGCGCCCCTCGATGACATCGGCCAGGGTCCGCTTGGGGGTAAGGCCCAGCAGCACGTCGACATTGGCCAGGCCCAGGTCGGCGTCCAGCAGCATGACCCTGCGGCCAAGCTCGGCCAGCGCCAGGGACAGGTTCACTGAAACGTTAGTCTTGCCGACGCCACCTTTGCCACCGGTCACGGCGATCACCTGTACGGGATGCATGCTACCCATGTCTGTTCTTTACCTTGTCTCGCTGGGACTCAGGCCACACGTAGGGCAATTCTGCGTACCCCTTGGCATAGCTACCTTGCACACGCTTCATCATCAACCCGCTCGCCGTGGGTTGTGATAGAGATCAGCGAACATGTCGGCCATGGCCTCTTCGCTGGGCTCGTCCTGCTGCTGCACATTGACCGCGCGGGAGACCAACTGGTGCCCCCGAGGCAGGTGCAGGTCGTCAGGAATGCGCGGCCCATCGGTCAGGTAGGCCACCGGCAGTTCATGACTGATGGCAAGGCTCAGCACGTCGCCAAGGCTTGCCGTTTCATCGAGTTTGGTCAGGATGCAACCGGCCAGGCCGCAGCGCTTGTAGCTGTGGTAGGCGGCAGTCAGCACCTGCTTCTGGCTGGTAGTGGCCAGCACCAGGTAGTTCTTCGCGGCAATGCCACGCCCGGCCAGGGTGTCCAGCTGCATGCGCAGGGCCGGGTCGCTGGCCTGCAGGCCGGCGGTATCGATCAGCACCACGCGCTTGCGCAGCAGCGGCTCCAGCGCCGCAGCCAGCGACTGGCCCGGGTCGACGTAGGTCACCGGCACGTTGAGGATGCGGCCCAGGGTCTTGAGCTGCTCCTGGGCGCCGATGCGGAAGCTGTCCATGCTCACCAGTGCCAGGTTCTGCGCGCCGTACTTGAGCACGTAGCGGGCGGCCAGCTTGGCCAGGGTGGTGGTCTTGCCCATGCCGGCCGGGCCGACCATGGCGATCACACCCCCCTCTTCGATTGGCTCGACCTCAGGGATTTCGATCATCCGCGCCAGGTGCGCCAGCAACATGCGCCAGGCCTGGCGTGGCTCGTCGATCTCGGCAGTCAGGTCCAGCAGCTCACGGGCGATCGGCCCGGACAGGCCGATGCGCTGCAGCCGGCGCCAGACGGTGGCCTGCTGCGGCTTGCTGCCCTGCAGCTGATTCCAGGCCAGCGAGCCGAGCTGCACTTCCAGCAGCTCGCGCAGGCCCGACAGCTCGGAGCGCATGGCATCGAACAGACGCGGGTCGACCGGTGCCGATGCGGGGGCTGCAGCGGCGGCCTCGGGCGCATCGACGTGCGGTTCGATCAACGGCTCGGCGGCGGTCAGCGACTGCCCGGCGAACAATTGGCGGTTGTTGTCGCTGCTGTCCGGGCGGGGATCCAGCTCGGCGCGGGCAGTGGCGATGCGCGTATGGGTCTTGCGCAGCTCTTCTTCCAGCTCGGCGTTAGGCACACGCGGGGCCAGGGCGGACAGTTTGTAGTCCAGCGCAGCCGTCAGCTCGACACCGCCGGCGATGCGGCGGTTGCCGATGATGGCGGCATCGGCGCCCAGCTCATCACGGACCAGCTTCATGGCCTGACGCATATCGGCGGCGAAAAATCGCTTAACTTGCATTATCCCCTACCTCAGCCGTTAGGGCCCACGGTGGCAACGATGGTGACTTGCTTGTTGTCAGGTATTTCCTGATACGCCAGAACATGCAAATTCGGTACAGCCAGGCGACCGAAACGCGACAGCATGGCGCGGATCGGGCCGGCGACCAGAAGGATGGCCGGCTGGCCCTGCATTTCCTGGCGCTGGGCCGCCTCGATCAACGAACGCTGCAGCTTCTCGGCCATGCTCGGCTCCAGAAGAACACCGTCTTCCTGACCTTGCCCGGCCCTCTGCAGACTATTGAGCAAAATCTGTTCCAATCTTGGCTCCAGGGTAATCACTGGCAGCTCCGACTCAATGCCGACAATGCTTTGCACGATGGCGCGACACAATCCGACGCGCACCGCCGCCACCAGCGCGGCGGTATCTTGACTCTTGCCGGCGTTGTTCGCGATCGCCTCGGCGATACTGCGAATATCGCGCACCGGCACCTGCTCCGACAACAGCGCTTGCAGCACCTTGAGCAGACCCGACAATGAAATGACACCTGGCACAAGCTCTTCTGCAAGTTTAGGCGATGCCTTGGCTAGCACCTGCAGTAGTTGCTGGACCTCTTCATGGCCAATCAGCTCGTGGCAGTGCTTCTGCAGAATCTGGTTCAGGTGGGTGGCCACCACGGTGCTGGCGTCGACCACGGTGTAGCCCAGCGACTGTGCCTGGGAACGCTGGCCAACATCGATCCACACGGCCTCCAGGCCGAACGCCGGGTCACGCGCGGCAATACCGTTGAGGGTGCCGAACACCTGGCCCGGGTTGATTGCCAGTTCACGGTCCGGATAGATCTCGGCCTCCGCCAGGATCACCCCCATCAAGGTCAGGCGATAGGCGCTGGGCTGCAGGTCGAGGTTGTCGCGGATGTGCACGGTGGGCATGAGGAAGCCCAGATCTTGCGACAGTTTCTTGCGCACGCCCTTGATCCGCGCCAGCAACTGGCCGCCCTGGTTGCGATCGACCAGCGGGATCAGCCGGTAGCCGACCTCCAGGCCAATCATGTCGATCGGCGTGACGTCGTCCCAGCCCAGTTCCTTGGTTTCCAGCGCGCGCTGTGGCGAGGGCAGCAGGTCCTGCTGGCGCTGCGCCTCCTGCAGCGCTTGCGCCTTGGCCTTCTGCTGCTTTTTCCATACCAGGTAGGCGCCACCACCGGCCAGCAGGCCAAGGCTGAGGAAGGCCACGTGCGGCATGCCCGGCACCAGGCCCATGACGATCATCAGCGCGCCGGACACCGCCAGGGCCTTGGGCGAATCGAACATCTGCCGGTTGATCAGCTTGCCCATGTCCTCGGAGCCCGAGGCGCGGGTAACCATGATCGCGGCAGCGGTGGACAGCAGCAGTGATGGCAATTGCGCCACCAAACCGTCACCGATGGTCAGCAAAGCGTACACCTTGCCGGCATCGCCAAAGCTCATGCCGTGCTGCAGCATGCCGATCAGCATGCCGCCGATCAGGTTGATGAACAGGATCAGCAGGCCGGCGATGGCGTCACCGCGAACGAACTTGCTGGCACCGTCCATCGAACCGTAGAACTCGGCTTCCTGCGCCACTTCGGCGCGGCGGTGCTTGGCCTGGGCCTGGTCGATCAGGCCGGCGTTGAGGTCGGCGTCGATGGCCATCTGCTTGCCGGGCATGGCGTCGAGGGTGAAACGCGCGCTCACTTCCGAGATACGCCCGGCGCCCTTGGTCACTACCACGAAGTTGATGATCATGAGGATGGCGAACACCACGGCACCGACCACGTAGTTACCGCCGATCACCACCTCGCCGAAGGCCTGGATCACCTTGCCGGCTGCGCCGTGGCCCTCCTGGCCATGCAGCATCACAACCCGGGTGGAGGCAACGTTCAGGGCCAGGCGCAACAGCGTGGCCACCAGCAGGATGGTGGGGAACGCGGCGAAGTCGAGCGGGCGCAGCGCATAGACGCAGACCAGCAGGACCACGATCGACAGGGCAATGTTGAAGGTGAAGAACACGTCGAGCAGGAACGGCGGTATCGGCAACATCATCATTGCCAACATCACCAGCAGCAACAGCGGCACACCCAGGTTGCCCCGACCGAGCCCGGCCAGGTTGTTACGGGCGTTGCTGATTAACTGAGTGCGATCCACCGCGAGTCCTCTTGATGCAAAACTTTGACGCACAGGGGGCGCCTGGCGCTGGCTTTGCAAGAAGCCTTCCAACTTTGCTCGACGGGGGATTTATCTTGCCTGTTCCGGCCTCTTCGCGGGCACGCCCGCTCCCACAGGGACCTCACAGTTTTCAAGGCCCGCAGAGGACCTGTGGGAGCGGGTTCACCCGCGAAAGGGCCAGAAGCCCTGACACAAGGTCAACTGTCGCGACGCAGGTCCGGCGGAATCGGCAGGTCGTCTTTCAGCGGCTCTGGCCGCTTGCCCTTGCCGGCCCGGTACTGACGGATCTGGAACACATAGGCCAGCACCTGCGCCACCGCCAGGTACAAGCCGGCGGGGATTTCCTGCTCAAGCTCGGTGGAGTAATAGATCGCCCGCGCCAACGCCGGCGACTCGAGGATCTGGACCTTGTGCTCCACACCGATCTCGCGAATCTTCAAGGCAATGAAATCCGTGCCCTTGGCCAGCAGCAATGGCGCCGCCCCGCCCTTCTCCGGGTCGTATTGCAAGGCAACCGCGTAGTGCGTCGGGTTGGTGATGATCACGTCGGCTTCGGGCACGGCCGCCATCATGCGCCGCTGCGAAGCCTCACGCTGCAGCTGGCGAATACGCTGCTTGACCTCGGGCTTGCCTTCACTGTCCTTGTACTCGTCCTTGACTTCCTGCTTGGTCATCTTCAGCTTGTTGTGCGCCTGCCACAGCTGGAACGGCACGTCCGCCGCCGCAATCAACAGCAGCCCCGCCGACATCCACAACGCACTCCAGCCCACCACCTGCAGGCTATGGATGATCGCCTGCTCCAACGGCTCGTTGGCAATGGCCAGCAGCGCCTGACGGTCATTGACCAGCACCACTACCGCCACGACCAGAATCACGAGAAACTTGGCGAACGCTTTCAAGAGTTCGGTCAGGGCATTCATCGAGAACATGCGCTTGACCCCTGACAAGGGATTCATACGGCTGAATTTCGGCTGCAACAGGCTGCCGGAAAACAGGAAACCGCCCAGGGCGATCGGCGCGACGAAGGAAATCACGAACAACAGGATCAATATCGGCTGCACCGCCCAGATGGCCATCTTGCCCGAGGCCAGCAGGAAGGCACCCATGGCCCGCTCATCGGTGATGAAGTCGCGGGTCAGGCTGAAGTTCATGCGCATGATCGCCAGCAGCGTCTCGGCCAGGTGGCCGCCAAACGCCAACAGGCCACCGGCGCCGGCCAGGGTCACCGCCACCGTATTCAGTTCCTTGGAACGCGCGATCTCGCCTTTCTCGCGAGCATCGCGCTTGCGCTTGTCGGTGGGTTCTTCTGTCTTGTCCTGACCGCTTTCGCTTTCCGCCATGCTCAGCGCGCCCTCGCCAGTTCACGCAGCCATTGCAGCGCTTCGCTGGCCAATGCCTGGTAATGGGAAAGTATATCGGCCAGGCCAACCCAGAAAATGAACATGCCCATGACCAGGGTAAGCGGAAAACCGATGGAGAAAATGTTCAACTGCGGCGCGGCACGCGTCATTACGCCAAAGGCGATGTTCACCACCAGCAGCGCGGCGATAGCCGGCAGAATCAGCAGAAGGCCGGCACCGAACACCCAGCCCAGGCGCCCTGCCAGCTCCCAGAACTGATTGACCACCAGCGCATTGCCCACCGGCAAGGTGGTGAAACTTTCGGTCAGCACCTCGAACGCCACCAGATGGCCGTTCATCAGCAGGAACAGCACGCTCACCAGCATGGTCATGAACTGGCTGATCACCGCGACGTTGACGCCGTTCGCCGGGTCGACCATCGATGCGAAGGCCATGCCCATCTGCACCGCGACGACCTGGCCAGCGATCACGAACGCCTGGAACAACAACTGCAATGACAACCCGAACAGCGCCCCGACGATGACCTGCTCGGCACACAGCAGCAGGCCGCGCAGGCTCAACGGGTCGAACTCGGGCAAGGGCGGCAGGGCCGGGACGATCACCACGGTGATAGCCACGGCCACATACAGGCGCACCCGCGCCGGCAGCATGCGGGTGCCGAATATAGGCATGGTCATCAGCACTGCCGTCACCCGGAACAACGGCAGGATGAAGGTGGCAACCCAGGTGCCGATCTGCGTGTCGGTCAGCTCCAGCATCGGCGCGTCAACCGATCAAATGCGGGATGTTGGTGTAGAGGCTGATGAAGTACTCCATGAACTTCTGCACCAGCCACGGCCCGGCGACGATCAGCGTGACCAGCATCACCAGCAGGCGCGGCAGGAAACTCAGGGTCTGTTCGTTGATCTGCGTGGCGGCCTGGAACATCGCCACCACCAGGCCCACCAGCAGGCTCGGCACCACCAGTATGGCGACCATCAGGGTGGTCAGCCACAGGGCATCACGGAACAGGTCGACAGCGACTTCAGGTGTCATCGGCGGCTCTCCTTGACGGCGTCAGACGCCGCCGAAACTGCTGGCCAGGGTACCCATGATCAGCGCCCAGCCATCCACCAGCACGAACAGCATGATCTTGAACGGCAGCGAGATGATCAGCGGCGACAGCATCATCATGCCCATGGCCATCAGCACGCTGGCCACCACCATGTCGATGATCAGGAACGGGATGAAGATCATGAAACCGATCTGGAACGCGGTCTTCAGCTCTGAGGTGACGAACGCCGGTACCAGGATCGTCAGCGGCACCTGGTCCGGGCCGGCGATGTCGGTACGCTTGGACAGGCGCATGAACAGGTCGAGGTCGCTTTGCCGGGTTTGTGCCAGCATGAAGTCCTTGAGCGGCCCCTGGGCCTTGTCTATGGCCTGCTGGGCGGTCATCTGCTCCTTCAGGTACGGCTGCAGCGCGTCCTGGTTCACCCGGTCGAACACCGGCGCCATGATGAACATGGTCAGGAACAGCGCCATGCCAGTCAGCAACTGGTTCGACGGCGTCTGCTGCAGGCCCAGGGCCTGACGCAGGATCGAGAACACGATGATGATGCGGGTGAAGCTGGTCATCAGGATGACGAACGCCGGGATGAAGCTGAGCGCCGTCATGATCAGCAGGATCTGCAGGCTGACCGAGTATTCCTGCTGCCCGTCCGGGGTATTGGACAGGGTAATGGCCGGGATCGACAGCGGGTCGGCACCCAAGGCCAGCGGCGCAGCCAGCAGCAGCGCCAGAGTCAACAACACACGCAGCGCGCCACTCATCACTTCTTGTCCTTAGGGTCCTTGCCCATCAGCTCCATCAGCCGCTGGGCAAACTCCGGCGTCGCCTGACGGGCACTTTCCGGCACTTCCACGGGTTCGGCCAGCACATGCAGGGCCTCGATGCTGCCAGGGGTATGGCCGATCAGGATCTGCTGCTTGCCCACCTGCACCAGCAGCAGCCGATCACGCGGGCCGATGGCCCGGCTGCCGACGATCTCGATCACCTGCCCGCCCTTCACCGCCGTGCTTTGCATGCGCCGCAGCAACCAGGCCAGGAAGAAGATCAGGCCGACCACCAGCAACAGGCCGAAGACCATCTGCGCCAACTGCCCACCGAGGCTGCCAGGCGCGGTTGCCGGGGTTGCCGCCGGTGTGGCCGCGGCCAGGCAAGCCTGGCTGGCGAGCAGCGCGGCGAGCGCCGCGAAGGCGCGCATCGTGCCCTTCACTCAGCGCAGCTTCTTGATACGTTCGCTGGGGCTGATCACGTCGGTCAGGCGGATGCCGAACTTTTCGTTGACCACTACCACTTCGCCATGGGCGATCAGCGTGCCGTTGACCAGCACGTCGAGCGGTTCGCCGGCCAGGCGGTCGAGCTCGATCACCGAGCCCTGGTTGAGCTGCAGCAGGTTGCGGATGTTGATCTCGGTGCTGCCCACTTCCATGGAGATGTTCACCGGGATATCCAGGATCACGTCCAGGTTCGGGCCTTCGAGGCTGACGTTTTCGTTCGGCTTCGGCGAGCTGGCGAACTCCTCCATCGGCAGGCGGCCCGGGCCGCCGGCGCTGCTGCCGGTGTCACCACCCAGCAGTGCATCGATGTCGGCCTGGCCGGCTGCACCGGTTTCTTCCAGGGCCGCAGCCCACTCATCGGCCAGCGCCTGGTCCTCTGCAGAGGTGATCTCGTTTTCGTTAGCCATGGTTTCCTCGACAGGCATTCAATTCGTTAGGAGTGACCGGCACGCCGTCAGCGGCGTTCGATCGGGTCGATGATCTGCAGCGCCAGGTTGCCCTTGTGCGAACCCAGGCGCGCCTTGAACGACGGCACGCCGTTGGCGCGCAGCACCAGGTGCTCGGGCAGCTCCACCGGGATCACGTCGCCAGGCTGCATGTGCAGGATGTCGCGCAGCTTCAGCTGGCGCCGGGCTACGGTGGCGGTCAGCGGCACGGCCACGTCCAGCACATCCTCGCGCAGGGCCTTGACCCAGCGCTCGTCCTGGTCGTCCAGGTCGGACTGGAAACCGGCATCGAGCATTTCCCGCACGGGCTCGATCATCGAGTACGGCATGGTCACGTGCAGGTCGCCGCCACCGCCATCCAGTTCGATGTGGAAGGTGGACACCACCACCGCCTCGCTGGGGCCGACGATGTTGGCCATGGCCGGGTTTACTTCGGAGTTCATGTATTCGAAGGTGACCGGCATGATTGCCTGCCAGGCTTCCTTGAGGTCGACGAAGCACTGGTCCAGCACCATGCGCACCACGCGCAGTTCGGTGGGGGTGAATTCGCGGCCTTCGATCTTGGCGTGGCGGCCGTCGCCGCCGAAGAAGTTGTCCACCAGCTTGAACACCAGCTTGGCATCGAGGATGAACAGCGAGGTGCCGCGCAACGGCTTGATCTTGACCAGGTTGAGGCTGGTCGGCACGTACAGCGAGTGCACGTACTCGCCGAACTTCATCACTTGCACGCCCCCCACCGCCACGTCGGCGGAACGGCGCAGCAGGTTGAACATGCTGATACGGGTGTAACGGGCGAAACGCTCGTTGATCATTTCCAGGGTCGGCATGCGGCCCCGCACGATACGGTCCTGGCTGGTCAGGTCGTAGCTTTTGATGCTGCCAGGCTCGGATGCACTCTCGGTCTGCACCAGCCCGTCGTCGACGCCATGCAACAGGGCATCGATTTCATCCTGGGACAGCAGGTCCTGTACGGCCATTGCGGACTCCTACTGCAATACGAAATTGGTGAACAGCAACTGGTCGACGACCGGCTTGCCGACTTCCTTCTGCGCCACTTCCTGGACCACTGCGGTGGCCTTCTGGCGCAGCATTTCCTGCCCTACCGGGCTACCAGCCAGGGTGTCGAAGCCTTGCCCGGAGAACATCATCACCAGGTTGTTGCGGATCACCGGCATGTGCACCTTGAGCGCATCCAGGTCAGCCTGGCTGCGCGCTTGCAGGGTGATGCTCACCTGCATGTAGCGCTGGCGGCCGTTCTGGTTGAAGTTGACCACGAAGGCCGGGGCCAGCGCTTCGTAGATAGCCGCTGGCTTGACGTTGCTGGCTGCAGGATCGGCGGCCGGGGCCGGCTCGCTCTTGTGCATGATGAACCAGGTAGCGCCCACCGAAAGGCCGATCGCCAGCAACAGGCCCACTACTGCCAGCAGGATCAGCTTGAGTTTGCCTTTAGTGGCGGGGTCTTTGACTGCTTCGCTCTTCGCCATGCCAATAATCCGTCGTCCATCGGGGGTTCAAGGGAGAATGGCTTGGCTTGAGCAAGTGTTATGCCAGATTTTGCAGAAGGGCATTTTTCAGCAGGGACGACTGTGCTGGCTTCTTCGCAGGTGAACCCGCTCCCACAGGACCTGCACAGGTTGCGAATCCTGCATTGTACTTGTGGGAGCGGGTTTACCCGCGAAGAGGCCAGTACAGGCAATCGAGATCTACGCGTAATAATCGACCGCGCTGTCGCCAACAACCACCTGTTGCTCCACAGGCCGGGCGCTATCGACTGCCTCGCCGCCATCCTGCTCGGCCCGGCGCGCCGCCACCCCGGACAGGTTGCTGCCCTGCGCCTGCCCCTGCTGCTGCTGTTGCCCGCGCGACTGGTCGGCCACGTTGACATCCGGCTGTGCCAGCCCCTGCTGGGCGAACAGCTCGCGCAGGCGGTGCACCTGGCTGTCGAGGGCGTCACGCACACCGGCGTGGCCGCTGATGAAGGTGATCTGGGTCGACTGGTCCGTCGCAACATTGACGCGAATGTCCAGGCGCCCCAGCTCCGCCGGCTCCAACTGGATATCCGCCGACTTGAGGTTCTGGCTGGACAGGTACATGACCCGGTTGACCAGGCCCTCGGCCCAGGCGTTCTGGTTCATCGGCAGCGGTTGGTGCAATGGGCTGGCATTGGCCGGCACGGCATTGGCGGTCTTGGCCGTGGCGGCCTGGGTCAGGTTGGCCAGGCGGTTGGCGAAATCGTCGACGCGCGTATCGCTGCCAGCGCTCTTGGTGTCCTTCAGGCCATCTTCGAGCAAGCCAGCAAAGGCCTTGTCGCCAGGCTCGCCGGTTTCACTCTCGGCATTCTCGACCAGATTCGCCAAGGTATTGACGGCCATCTGCCCGTCCTCGCCCTGGGCCTGTGAAGGGTCCAGGGCATGCGCCGAGGTCGCCCCTTTGGCCTGGGCGCTTTGTTCCAGTGCCAGGCGCAAGGTCGGCAGGTTGGCCAAAGGGTCGGCGTCAGGGTCGAAGGCTTCCTCGGCGACTGGCTCCTCGGGCAGTGCGGCGGTGACCTGGGCCTGCGCCGTGGCGGCTTGCAACACAGGTGCCACCGCCTCGGCCTGGGCCTGAATCAGCTGTGCGCCAGGCTGAGCGTCGGTTACCTGGCCGGCCACAAGGCTGGCATCGCGCACGCCAGTGTCCGCTTGAGCCTGGTCGTCGGCTGGCAATTGTTTGCCGTCATCGGCAACGGCGGGGTTTTCCGCAGCGTCTTTCTTGCCGCCTTGTGCCGCCTCGGATTTGTCCTTGGGCTTGGCCTGGTCGGCCTTGTCGTCCTGCGCGGCGGCCTTGTCGCGGCCCCGCCTGGCCATCACCTGGCCAAAGCTGTCACCCTTGTCGCCCGGCGCCTGCAGAGGTTTTTCAACCTGCGTGGTGGCCGACCGCGAGGTGGTGGCAATGGCGTTGCCTTGCAACAATGGGTTGGGTGCGACAGGCATCGAGCAGTCTCCGCGCCAGAAACAAAAAAATAATCCGGCCAGAGACACGCAAGACTCGCGCCAAGTTGTGGGTTAACCTGCCGAAATGCGTTGCTGCTCACCTCGGTAGAAGCGCTGCACCTCGACGAACTCCAAGTCGATGCGGCTGATCAGGTCCTCGATGCCATACAGTGGGGGCCGCTGCGCGCGCTCCTCCAGCTGCTGGCACAGACTGGCCAACACAACTGCGCCCATGTTGCTGCTGCTGCCCTTGAAACTGTGGGCTGCAGAACTGAGCTCTTCGGCACTTTTGGCCGCGTGCAGCTGATCAAGGCGCTGCTCGGAGTCGTCGAGAAAGGTTTGCACCAACTGCAGGTAGCCATCTTCCATGATCTCACGCAGGTCGCTGAGTACCTTGTGGTCAATATGCATGTCAGTCACTTGTTCACTCCTTGATCAAGCCAGATTATGCCCGAGCCAACCCGTGGCTCACCAGACGAACTCCACATGCGCGCAGCGCCCGCCATCACTCCAGTGCGCACTGCTGGCCAACCGCCGCACCAGGTTCAGGCCTCGCCCGCTCAGCTCCTGCGCCAGCGAGGGCCGCGACAGCACGCGCTGCACATCGAACCCGGCACCGCTGTCACGGACCTCGATCATCAGACGCCCGCCATCGGCCTGCGGTTCAACCTGGAAGTCGATGCGTACGTAACCGTCGGTCAGCACCCCAAGGCGCCGAGCGCGTTCCTGATAGTAGTCGGCAAAGCCCTGTACATCGCGTTTGAGCTGCGAGTCCAGGCCCAGCACGCCATGCTCCAGGGCGTTGGAATACAGCTCGCTGAGCACACTGTGCAGGTTGCCGGTACGTGCGCGCAGGCCGTGAATCTCCTGCAACAATTGCACCAGGTACGGCACCGGGTTGAAGCGTTTCAGGCTCTGGCCACGCACCTCGAACCCCAGCGACCAGTCCAGCGGGCTGGAGCGGCCGCTATCAGAGTAGATCATAGGCGCCGGCACCCGCTCCTCGGCGCTGAACATGCGAATGTCGCACAAGCTGATGTCATCGCGCGGGCGCCCGCCAAAGCGCTCCAGGGCCTGCATCACTTCGTCGAACAGCCGCACCGGGTCACGGTTGTCGGCCAGCACCCTGCGCAGGCGCTGCACGCCGAACAGGCGTTCCTGGTCGTCGGCAGTGTCCAGCACGCCGTCCGACAGCAGCAGCAGGCGCTCGCCTGGTGCCAACGGCAACACTTCGGTACTGTCATCGAAACGCTCGGCATCCAGGATGCCCAGTGGCAGGTGTCGCGAACTCAGCACCGACAGCACCTGGCCATCCACTGCCAGGCGATAGCCATCAGGCATGCCACCGTTCCACACCTCCACCGAACCGCGCTGCATGCTGAGGTTGAGCAACAGCGCACAACAGAACATGTCCACCGGCAGGATGCGTTTGAGCTTGGCGTTCATCTCGCGCAGGACCTGGGCCATGCCGTAGCCCTTGGCAGTCATGCCGTAGAACACTTCAGCCAGCGGCATGGCCCCCACCGCCGCTGGCAGGCCGTGGCCGGTGAAATCGCCAAGCAGCACGCGCATGTCGCCGGACGGGGTGAACGCGGCCAGCATCAGATCGCCATTGAACAGCGCATAGGGCGACTGCAGGTAGCGGATGTTGGGCGCGGCCAGGCAGCCGGAGTGGGCCACCTTGTCGAATACTGCCTTGGCCACCCGCTGCTCGTTGAGCAGGTGGTGGTGGTGCCGGGTAATCTGGTCACGCTGCTCCAGCACGGTGGCCTGCAGCCGGCGCAGGCGGTCCATGGCGCGGATCTTGGCGCCGAGGATAACCGCACTGTAGGGCTTGGCCATGAAGTCGTCGCCCCCGGCCTCCAGGCAGCGCACCAGGCCTTCCTCCTCGTTCAATGACGTCAGGAAAATGATCGGCACCAGCGCTTCGCCGGCCAGGGCCTTGATCTGCCGTGCCGCCTCGAAGCCGTCCATCACCGGCATCAGTGCATCCAGCAGCACCAGTTGCGGGCGCCGCTCGATGAACAGTGCCACCGCCTGCTCGCCGTTTTCCGCGGTGAATACCTGATGACCCTGCCGGCGCACGATCTGCGCCAGCAGCAGACGGTCGGCGGCACCGTCTTCGGCGACCAGCACGGTCAACGCCTGTTCGGCGGGCATGTCGGCGCTCAACTGATATCGAAGAGTTTTTCGAAATTGGAGATGGCGAGGATCTTGCGCACATCGGAGCTGGCATGCACCACCCGCACATCAGAATCATCGCCGCCCGCATGGTCACGCAGCAACAGCAGCATGCCGAGTGCAGAACTGTCGAGGTAGGTGGTGTCCTTCAGGTCGACGACCACCGAATCGGGCCGGCGGGGCTGGCGTTCGTAGGCGTCACGAAATTCCTGGTGCTTGCCGAAATCGAAGCGCCCCTTGATCTTTATCGTCAGCTTTTTCCCATCCTGCGAAAAATCAGTCTCGACTGCCATGCTAGCGATTCCTTCGATGATGGCGGATGCAACTCCTTAAAGGTTTAGCAGGCGATGCCGGGGGTGGCAAGCACACGATTCTGCGTGCAGCGCGACATATATGTGCTGCCTGTACTGGCCTCTTCGCGGGTAAACCCGCTCCCACAGGATCTCCACCACTTCGAATCCTGCGTCGTACTTGTGGGAGCGGGTTTACCCGCGAAGAGGCCATTACAGGCTATAGATGATTCTGCCGCGGCAGGCGCTGGGACAGCTCGTCGAGCAAGCGCTGCTCGCGCTTGTCTTCGGCGCGCCTGGCTTCGTCCAGGTAGCGCTGCACCAGCTTGCGCAAGCCTTCCACCCGGGCATAGGCCTGCTGCCAGGTGCCGCGGGCGTTGTTGAGGTTGTTCTGGTGCCAGGCCAGGCTCTGGCGCTGCTGGGTCATGGCCGTTTCCAGCTGCCCGAGAAAACGCTGGTAATTGACCAGCCAGCTACCATTTACCCCCTGCCCGCCACGGTTGATCCACTGCAGCTGGTAATCCTCGCGAAACCGCTCGAGCTCGGCCAGCTTGGCCTGGGCGGTGGCCACCTGCTGCTGGAAATGCCCAAGGCGCTGGGCCGCCTGGCGCTCGGCCTCTTCGGCCATGTCCACCACCGGCGCCAGGCGCGCGGCACGTCCGGGCAACGCCATGGCCTATCAACCGCCCGCCGGGGGCGCAAAGATCGCCCCCAACTGTTCACGGCTCTGCGCCATGCCCACGCTCTCGCGCAGGCCCTGGCGCAGAAACTCCAGCAGCTTCGATTGCAAGGCAATGGCCAGGTCGGTTTCCGGGTCGCCACCCGCCACGTATGCGCCCACGCTGATCAGGTCGCGGCTTTGCGACAGGCGCGACCACAACTGCTTGAACTTTTGCGCCTGGCGCAAATGATCGGCATCGACCACCTGGGGCATGACCCGGCTGATCGAGGCTTCGATATCGATGGCCGGATAATGGCCTTCCTCGGCCAACCGCCGCGACAGCACAAAGTGGCCATCGAGCACACCGCGCGCCGCGTCGGCAATCGGATCCTGCTGGTCGTCACCTTCGGACAACACGGTATAGAACGCGGTGATCGAACCACCGCCTGGCTCGCCGTTGCCGGCCCGCTCCACCAGCTTGGGCAGCTTGGCGAACACCGACGGCGGGTAACCCCGGGTAGCCGGCGGCTCGCCGATGGCCAGGGCGATTTCCCGCTGAGCCTGGGCAAAACGGGTCAGCGAGTCCATCAGCAACAGCACGTTCTTGCCCTTGTCGCGGAAGTACTCGGCAATACGCGTGCAGTACATGGCCGCACGCAGGCGCATCAGCGGCGCATCGTCGGCGGGCGAAGCGACCACCACAGAGCGCTTGAGGCCTTCTTCACCAAGAATATGTTCGATGAACTCCTTGACCTCGCGCCCCCGCTCACCGATCAGGCCGACGACGATGATTTCGGCTTCGGTGAAGCGGGTCATCATGCCCAGCAACACCGACTTGCCCACGCCGGTACCGGCAAACAGGCCCAGGCGCTGGCCGCGACCGACGGTGAGCAGGCCATTGATGCTGCGAATACCCACATCCAGCGGCTTGCTGATGGGGTCGCGGTTCAACGGGTTGATCACCGGGCCGTCCATCGGCACCCAGTCCTCGGCCTTCATCCCACCTTTGCCATCCAGTGCGCGGCCGGCGCCGTCGAGCACTCTGCCGAGCATGCTCATGCCCATGGGCAGGCGGCCGCTGTCATCCAGCGGCACCACGCGGGCGCCGGGGGCGATGCCGACAATGCTGCCGACCGGCATGAGAAATACCTTGGGCCCGGCAAAGCCCATGACTTCGGCTTCCACCTGCACCGGGTGGTAGCTGTCATCGTTGATTACCAGGCAGCGGCTGCCGACTGCAGCGCGCAGGCCTTCGGCTTCCAGGGTGAGGCCGACCATGCGCAACAGGCGGCCTTCGACGATGGGTTGGGCCGGCAGCTCGATGGCCTCGGCATAGCTGCCCAGGCGCTTGCCGAAACTGGTGCGTTCAAGATGCATCCGGGCTACCCGCGGCGCGCTCTGGCAGGCTGTCCAGGTCTACCGACATGTCCGGCGCTGCCGGGTGCAGCGAATGGTCGTGCAACTGGTCGAACAGTTGGGCCACGGCTTTCTCGATGCGGGTTTCCATGGTCGCGTCGATGCGGCTGTGCGCGGTCTCGATACGGCAGCCGCCGGGTAGCAGTGCGCTGTCCTCGAGCAGCCGCCAGCTTTCCTCATGGCGTTCGCGCAGGGCCTTGGCCAGCTCGAAATCCTGCGGGTTGAGGTGGATGCGGATATTGTCCGCGCCCATGGGCAGCAGCTTGAGCGCTTCGCGCAGTACCTGGGTGATCTGACTGGAATCGCCCCGCAGTTCGCGACCGATCACCTGGCGGGTCATGTGTGCCACCAGATGGACCAAGGTTTTCTCGATCTGGGTGTCTTGCTCGGCGATCGGCTCCATCAGGTTGGTCATCAGCCGGTCGAGGCTTTCCAGCTTGGCCTTCAGGGCCTCTTCGGCTTCCTGGCGGACCTTGAGCTGGGTGCTATGGAAGCCCTCGCGCTCACCGGTGGCGAAGCCTTCGTTGTAGGCTTCCTGGCGGATGGCCTCGAGTTCTTCCAGGGTCAGTGGCTGGACTTCTTCCAGCGGCACTTCCTCGACTTCTTCCTCGATTACCGTGGGTTCTGGCGCAGGCTGGGGCTCAGGCTCCGGTTCCGGGTCGAAGCTGGGCAGCGCCCAGACATCCACGCCCTCGAGGTCGCGGGCGCGGATCAGGTCGCTGGGGTGATGTTCTTTGGTGGGCATGCTGTCATGTTCTCAAACCATGTTCAGCCGACACGGTCCCTGTGGGAGCGGGTTTACCCGCTCCCACAAGGGGCGGCGTCGGCCTTCAGATCGCGAATACCTTAGATCATTTCCTCGGCGCCCTTGCCGCCGAGCACGATCTCGCCGGCCTCGGCCATGCGGCGGGCGATGGTGAGGATTTCCTTCTGCGCCGTTTCCACGTCGCTGACCCGTACCGGCCCCTTGGCCTCCAGGTCGTCGCGCAACAGCTCCGACGCACGTTTGGACATGTTCTTGAAGATCTTGTCCTTGACCCGCTCGTCGGCGCCCTTGAGCGACACCACCAGCACGTCGGACGAGACTTCGCGCAGCAGTGCCTGGATACCACGGTCGTCGACGTCGGCCAGGTTGTTGAAGACGAACATCAGGTCTTCGATCTGCTCGGACAGGTCGCTGTCGATTTCGCGGATCGCGTCCATCAGTGCACCTTCCACCGAGCTGTCGAGGAAGTTCATGATGTCGGCGGCGCGCTTGATGCCGCCCAAGGTAGTACGCGCCGCGTTGGAGTTGCCCGAGAACTGCTTCTCGAGGATCTGGTTCAGCTCCTTCAGCGCCGCCGGTTGCACAGTGTTCAGCGACGACACGCGCAGGACGATGTCCAGGCGCACCTTGTGGTCGAAGTTGCTCAGCACTTCGCCGGCCTGGTCGGGGTCGAGGTAGGCGACCACGATGGCCTGGATCTGCGGGTGCTCGTAACGGATCACGTCGGCAACGGCGCGCGGCTCCATCCACTTGAGGCTGTCCAGGCCGCTGGTGTTGCCACCAAGCAGGATGCGGTCGACCAGGCCGTTGGCCTTGTCCTCGCCCAGGGCCTGGTTGAGCATCTTGCGGATATAGGCATCAGAGCCCACGCCCAGGCTGGTCTGGTCGCCGACGATTTCGACGAACTCGCTCATCACCTGCTCAACCTGTTCACGGTGCACATTGCCCATCTGCGCCATGGCCACACCCACCCGCTGCACTTCCTTGGGCCCCATGTGCCGCAGCACCTGGGCGGCGTCGGTTTCACCCAGCGAAAGCAGGAGGATCGCCGCCTTGTCGACGCGGCTCAGCTTGGCGGTAACGGCTCGGTTATCACTCATCGGCGTTGATCCACTCTTTCACGACCTGGGCAACGCGGCCCGGATCTTCGGCCACCAGGCCTTTGATTGCGTTGAGCTGTGCCTCGTAACCCTCGTTCGGGCTAGGCAGCAGAATGCTTGTCGGGCCACCCAGGCTGACGCGGTCGTTGGCCAGTTCGCCATCCAGACCCATCATGCCGCCCAGCTCCATGTCGCTATCCGAGGCAGCCTGCTTGCCGCCCCCTGTAATGTTGTTCAGCACCGGACGCAGTACGCCGAACACCAGCACCAGGATGAATACCACGCCCAGCACTTGCTTGACGATGTCCCAGAACCAAGGTTGCTGGTAGAAGGCGATGTCGGCGATTTCTTCGCCACGATCGGCGGCGAACGGCACGTTGATCACTGTCACGCTGTCGCCACGGCTGGCATCGAAGCCGACCGCGTCCTGGACCAGGCGAGTAAAGCGTGCCAGGTCTTCGGCGCCCCACGGCGCACGGGTGGTGTCGCCGGTGGCCGGGTCGATCTTGACCTGGTCGTCCACCACCACCGCCACCGACAGGCGGGTCATGCGCCCCTGCTGCTGGCGGGTGTGGCTGATGGAGCGGTCCAGCTCGAAGTTCTTGGTGCTTTGCTGGCGCTTGTCCGACGGGTACGGCGCGAGCATTGGCTGGCCGGTGGCCGGGTCCATGATCTGCTGGCCGTTGGCATCCACCAGCGGCTGGCCAGGCTGGATGGCCGCGGCCGGGGTGGCGGCACCACCGGTGGTCTGCGGCGCCGATGCAGGGCCTGGAGGCTGGTTGCTCAGCGCGCCGGGCACACCTTGCGGGCCCTGGCTGCTGGCACGTTGTTCGTCGACCGACTGTTCGCTGCGCAGCGCCGGCTGGTCGGGGTTGAACTGCTCGGAGGTGGACTCGACGGCACTGAAGTCGAGGTCAGCGGACACTTCGGCCTTGTAGCGGTCATTGCCCAGCACCGGCTGCAGGATGTTGTGCACCCGCTGGGTGAGTAGGCTTTCCACCCGGCGGCTGTAGTCGAACTGCTTGCCTGCCTGGGTCAGGGCGGTGTCCTGGATCTGCTCGGACAGCAGGTTGCCCTTCTGGTCGACCACGGTGACCTGGGACTTGTCCAGTTCCGGCACGCTGGTAGCGACCAGGTTGACGATGGCCATCACCTGCCCGGCTTCCAGGGCACGGCCCGGGTACAGCTCGACCAGTACCGAGGCGCTGGGCTTGCGTTCGTCACGCACGAACACCGAGCTTTTCGGGATGGCCAGGTGCACGCGCGCGCCCTTGACGTTGTTCAGGCTGGACACGGTACGCGCCAGTTCACCTTCCAGGCTGCGACGGTAACGGGTGGCTTCCATGAACTGGCTGGTGCCCAGGCCCTGCTCCTTGTCGAGCAGCTCGAAACCGACATTGCCATCGCTGGGTGCCACACCGGCGGCCGCCAGTTTCAGGCGCGCACGGGAGAGGTCGTCGGCCTTTACCAGCAGAGCGCCGGAATTGGGCTCCACGTTGTAGGGGATGTCGGCAGCGGCCAGGGTATCCATGACCTGCTTGGTGTCCATGCCCGCCAGGCTGCCATACAGCGGACGGTAATCGGGTTGTTGCGACCAGAGCACCACGGCAAAGCCGATCGCCACGCTGGCGGCCAGGCCGACCAGAAGGCCGACCTGACGCAGCATGGGCATCTGCGCGATGTTTTCCAGAAACGCCATGCCGAACAGCGGCGGTTTGGCCGCGGGCGGGCCGCTTTTGGCGGGGGGGTTGTCGACGACTGCTTCAGCCATGGTTTACGTCCGTCCTCAAACCGGCATCTGCATGATGTCCTGATACGCCTGGACCAGCTTGTTGCGTACCTGGGTCAGGGCCTGCATCGACACGCTGGCCTTTTGCGAAGCGATCATCACGTCGGTCAGGTCGACGCCACTCTTGCCGATCTCGAAGGCATTGGCCAGCTGGGTCGAAGCCTGCTGCGTCTCATGCACCTTGCCGATGGCCTGGCCGAGCATATCGGCAAAGGTACTCTGCCCGGGCGCCAGCTCGGGGGCTGCGGCCACCTTGGGCAGCGACATGGCATCGGCCTGCATGGCCCGCATGTCCAACATCAGACGATTGAATTCAACACCTTGGCTCATGACCCTTCTCTCTCCTGCGGCCGCATTTTTTTGACAGTGATGCGGCGGATAGCCAACCTAAAGCAACAAAGGTGCCAGCCTCCAGGGCTCAGGCAACATGACACCTGTGGGAGCGGGTTCACCCGCGAAGAATGCGACACAGTGCATGGCACCGGCTTTGCCGGTGTTCGCGGGTAAACCCGCTCCCACAGGAGTCGCACGCGCTGCAAGATGCGCTGTCAATCAACCGAACAGGCTGGCCTCGACGTCAAACCCGGCATCACGCATCTGCGCCAGCTTGTAGCGCAGGGTACGCGGGCTTATCCCCAGGCGTTCAGCCGCCTCTTTGCGGCGACCGCGCTCGGCGCGCAGGGTGTCGATGATCATCTGGTACTCATGACGACGCATGTCATCGCCCAGCCCGCCGACCTCGGCGGCCACCTCAGGTGACGGCTCCGTGCCAGCCGACAATGGAATGGCGCCTGCCAGACAAAAATCCGCCGCCTCGATCACCCCGCCCTGCTGCAGGATCAGCGCCCGCTGCAGGGCATTGTCCAGTTCGCGCACATTGCCCGGCCAGGCATACGCCTGCAGGCATGCGCGCGCCTGGGGCGACAGGCGGACCGGGGCGTGCTTCATCTTCGCCACATGTCGCGCCAACAGGCGCTCGGCCAATTGCAGGATGTCACCCGGGCGTTCGCGCAGGGGGCGCCAGGCCAGGGGGAACACCGACAGGCGATAGTACAGGTCTTCACGGAAGCGCCCGGCCGCCACCTCGCCAGCCAGGTCACGGTTGGTGGTGGCCAGCACACGAATATCCAGGCTGATCGGCTTGCGCCCGCCCACCCGCTCCACCTCGCGCTCCTGCAGCACGCGCAGCAGCTTGGCCTGCAAGGCCATTGGCATTTCCGAGATCTCATCAAGCAGCAAGGTGCCACCTTCGGCCTGCTCGAACTTGCCCGCCTGCGCAGCGATGGCGCCGGTGAAGGCCCCCTTCTCGTGGCCGAACAGGGTGGCCTCGAGCATGTTGTCGGGGATGGCAGCACAATTGATCGCCACGAAGGGCTGCGCTGCCCGCGGCGACTGCTGGTGAATGTAGCGCGCCAGCACTTCCTTGCCGGTGCCGGATTCGCCGGAGATCAGCACGGTCGAGTCACTGCGCGCCACCCGCGCGGCCAGCTCCAGCAACTGTCGGCTGGCCGGCTCGCAGGCCACCGGACCTTCTTCGTCAGCCACGCGCCCGGCGGCATGCCGCTCGACCAGGCTGAGCAACGCCTTGGGTTCGAACGGCTTGACCAGATAGTCGGCAGCGCCTTGACGCATCGCCTCGACGGCGCGCTCCACCGCGGCATGCGCGGTCATCAGCAACACGGGCAATTGCGGATGCTGGCGGCGCAGCTGAGCCAGCAGTTGGTGGCCATCCATGCCAGGCATGTTCACATCGCTGACCACCAGGCTGAAGGCCTCCTCCAGCACCGCATCCAGTGCTTCTTCGGCACTGCCCACCGCCTGGTAGGCGAAACCGCCGATTTCCAGAGTATCACCCAGCGCCTGGCGCAATACGCGGTCATCCTCGACCAGCAGCACCTTGATCGCCATTACACGCCCTCCGCCGGTTGCCCGTCGATCAACGGCAGCTCCACCCGCACGCAGGTACCACGACCGACCTTCGAGCGCAGGCGCAGCGTACCCTGGTGGGCGCGCACCACGGCCTTGACCACCGCCAGGCCCAGGCCGGTGCCTGTGGCCTTGGTAGTCAGGAACGGCTCGCCCAGGCGGCCGAGCAGGTCTGCATCGATGCCACTGCCGGCATCGCTTACAGACAGGTGCAGGCTGCGCTCGCGACGGAACAGGTGCACCTTCAGGCGCGCCGGGCCATCGCTGGCTTGCAGCGCATTTTCGATGAGGTTGAGCAATGCACCAACCAGGGTGTCCCGGTTGCACAGCAGCTCACCCAGATGGCTGTCGCACTGCCAGCGCACGGCGTGCCCTTGCACATGCGCCTGGGCAGCCTGCTGCAGGGCCTGGAACAAGGCTTTTGGCGTGACCCGGTCACTCAACGGCAGCTCGCCACGGGCGAATACCAGCATGTCGCGCACCTGGTGCTCCAGCTCGTGCAGGCGCTCTTTCAGGGTGCCGGCAAAGCGCTGCCGGGTTTCCACGCTCAGGTCTTGTTCGGGGTCAGCCAAGTGGCTGGCGTAGAGCATCGCCGCAGACAATGGCGTACGGATCTGGTGCGCCAGCGAGGCGACCATGCGCCCCAGCGACGACAGGCGCTCGTGGCGAGCCAGCTGGTCTTGCAGGCGACGGGTTTCAGTCAGGTCGTTGAGCAATACCAACTGGCCAGGCTCGGCATCCAGCGAGCGGGTGGCGATGGACAGACGGCGGCCGTCGCGCAGCGAGACTTCGTGACCGTCATCCTTGCGCGGAGCAAAGCTGCGCGCGATCACCTGGCGCCACAGCTGGCCGACCAGCGGCTCGCCGAGCAGTTCGCAGGCGGCCGGGTTGGCTTCGCGCACCAGGCCCTGACCATCGATCACGATGACCCCGCCGGGCAACAGGTCCAGCAAATTTTGCAGGCGGTTGGCCAGGCGTTCCTTTTCGCTCAGTTCATCGATGCGCTGGGCGCTGACCACCGCCAGCTCGCCCTTGAGTTCGCTGACTCGGGCTTCCAGCAGGCTGTAGGACTGGCTCAGTTGGCTGGACACCTGATTGAACAGGGCGAAGGCCTGTTCGACACCCTGGCGGCTTTCCTGCTCGACCAGGGTTTGCCCCTGCGGATCGGGGGCTCGGGATACGTGGGCGGCCTGGGGCATCTTGCTCTCTCGCGTGGCTGACCGTCATAAAAACGGTGTGTTGCCAGCGGTGTAGCAATAGCCGTGCCGGAGATAGGGTTTAATGCAGGGCTTGAGATTTGTGGTGGGGCGCAAATCGAGCGCCGCCCGCGCGGCGCTTCGCGGGTGTTTGCCGTTACACTTTCTGCGCCTGTTAGACCGAGCGCCGCCCGCGCGGCGCTTCGCGGGACAAGCCCGCTCCCACATTTGTTGCAACGTG
>NZ_JAFGYI010000138.1:0-577 GCF_017490905.1 Pseudomonas sp. 32_A
GTTATTCTCTTGTAATGAGGGGCAAAAAATCAATAAACAGCAAAAACGAAAAATCAGCCGTTACCTTAGCAAATCATAGCAAAAAATCAATGATAATTTGTGTCTGCTTTTGTAGATGGCACGCCAATTGTGCCAATACATCACTTGATATTTAACCTTACCCAAACCCTACATAGCTACTGCATCAACTGACTTTGCCAAAAAATATACTGACCAGTCATTTTATTTGATTCACAAATTCTTGATTTAGGTTAAATTAATCCATAGGACAGCGAAACTTCATTATGACTTTACAAGGATCAGTATATGTCAAATCATCGCTTTATGCGCCGTGCCGCCAAAGGATTGCTTTTTTCTTCCATCGCATTTTCTGCATCTTCTTATGCGTCAAGCTATTACAACTGTGCCAATGCCACTGGCTGTGTCGCAGTCCCCTCCCTCACCGCCACCTCAGATTATGCAAAAACCAAATACCCTATCGTACTTGCTCACGGGCTTGGTGGCTGGAGCAAAATGTTTGGTTTGGTCGATTATTTTAATGGCATCCCTCAAGATCTCACCAAAAATGGCGCAAGTG
>NZ_JAFGYI010000139.1:0-569 GCF_017490905.1 Pseudomonas sp. 32_A
GAAGAAAGAAGTGAGATGAATGACTGTTAACGTAAGAGAAGATGAGATTGTCGACAAGCTATATGGAAGTTCTAAGGATTGGGTCTCTGTTGAAGTAGAGTTAGACAAGCAATTAGATCCAAGTACTCTATTTCATATAACTGAATCGCAAGCAGGCGATCGTTTTTATTTGCGATTAAATGACAATCAATCTTCATATTTCGGTTATCATGCGATTCGAAAATTTGAAAATGATTTCGAAAATAAACAGTCTATCTTTAAAGAATGGGAAACGTTAAAAAAAGATATAGAGTTAATTCATCCAGATAGTGAGAAACATCATTTACGTTTATGTGGTGGATTCCAATTTTCAAAACATAAATCTGATGATGAATGGCGAGCATATGGATTAAATCATTTTGTGCTACCTGAGGTGTTGATTTCTACTGAAAATAATCGAACATTTATAACTTATACAACTGAAAAAAAGACATTTGAAATGGATACTTTCAAGTCATTAGTCAATGATTTGGAACAAGCCAATGTCGATATGGAAGATGATCACCTGGGGAATGTTACTCGTATGGAGG
>NZ_JAFGYI010000140.1:0-567 GCF_017490905.1 Pseudomonas sp. 32_A
GCCGCACCTTGCGCATGGCCTTCATCGAGCCAAACTCGAAGTCATCGATATTGCGGCGCATCCGGTCCCGCGCCTCGGCGATCGACGCATTGGCCTTGTGCTGCAACTCCCGAAGGTGCGCACTCTGCAAGGCGTAGTACTCGCCCAGCTTCATCTTCACTTCCAGTTCGATCAGGTGCACGCCGTTGTAGAGAAACTGCGTGACGCTGTTCAGATGCCGCACGGCCTTCTGAATGCCAGGCGACAGACAGGGCGCCAGCCGCTGACTGGCTGCATTGAGCGCACCCTGCGTTTCAGCAATGGCCTGCTTGAGGGTATTGCGCATGCGCAGGCCGGCGTCATCGCTGGCGATAATCTTGCTCAGCATGCCGTAGAGCTTGTCGCTGTCGTTCCAGTTGATCGCCTCTGCGGCGGAAAAACTGGGTAGCAGGCCGGCCAGCAGAGAGCGATCCCGCATCAACAACGCGCGGTAGGGCGGGCTGTCCGGGTCCTGCAGCCATTTCAACCAGAGCAGTTCGCTGGTGCCGGAAGCGGGAACATGCGGTTCAAGGCGGGGGACGACAGCTT
>NZ_JAFGYI010000141.1:0-567 GCF_017490905.1 Pseudomonas sp. 32_A
TCCCGGGAGGTGGGATTGAGCCGCGCCGGTTGTCGTTCCGTGCGCTCGATATCGAACAGATTGGGCACGTGTATGAGGGCCTGCTCGACCATACGGCCAAACGCGCAACTTCCCCAGTACTGGGGTTCAGGGCGAGCGCTGGCGACGAGATTGAGATTTTGCTGGACGAGCTCGAAAAACACGCAAGCCTCGGTGAGGACGACCTTATTGCGTTCCTGAAAGAAAAAACAGGACGCACGTCTGCCGCAATACGCCGAGCGCTCGTGCAGGCTAGCAGTGCGAATTTGCTTTCGCTGCAATCGGTTTGTAGCGCGTCGGATGGTCTCTACGACCGCGTCAAACGATACGCGCTTCTGCTTCGCGAGGACAGCAGCGGCTATCCTGTCGTTGTACAGCAAGGTAGCGTCTATGTCACTTCCGGCTCTGACCGTCGCAGCACTGGGACGCACTACACACCTAGAACCCTTACTGAGTCAGTAGTGGCGACTACATTGGTGCCGCTTCTCTACGAGGGGGTAGACGGGGGAGCAGAGCCAAGCCCTGAGCGGCTAAAGGCACCGGCGGAAA
>NZ_JAFGYI010000015.1:0-122382 GCF_017490905.1 Pseudomonas sp. 32_A
AAATGACTATGTGATTTCTCGCATGGCCACTTGTGATGCTGATAATCTTTGTGACTATCAGTCCGTACTCACAAGCACCCACACGAATTGCTTGATTCGATTTGTTAAAGAGCGTTTGGTTAAGAGCTTTTCGTCTCAACCGAGGCGCGCATTCTACGCTTTCCTCATTTGCTGTCAAGCGTTTATTTTGAAGTTTTTTGCGAGAAACTCGTTTAGCTTCAAACACTTGACTCAACAGGGTGGCTGGCTTCGCTTCGCTACCGCGTTGGAGTGGTGCGCATTATAGGGCGGCTTTTCAGGAGGTCAACCTTTGATTTCAATAATTTAGGTTTTTTTTGAAAAGACTGCGTCAGGGCCGCTTGGTGCTCGCCGCAAGCCCCGCAGCGCCTGTGAGATCGAGCGCCGCCCCCGCGGCGCTCGATCTCACAGGCACCGAAAGTACAACGCCATGCACCTTGCCCCCCACCCTCATAATTGCGCACTATATTGCTCACCCCACCCCGCTCAAGGATCGCCGCGCAGAAATGAACACCCAACCCCGCAGCCTGGCCGCTACCTTCTTCCCGATCGGCTTGCTGCTCATCGCCATGGCATCGATACAGTCCGGTGCCTCACTGGCCAAAAGCATGTTCCCCATCATCGGTGCCCAAGGCACCACCACCCTGCGCCTGATCTTCGCCAGCATCATCATGCTGCTGATACTGCGCCCGTGGCGTGTGCGCATGACCCGCAATACCCTGCGCAACGTCATAATCTACGGCATGGCGCTGGGCGGCATGAACTTCCTCTTCTATATGGCTCTGCAAACGGTACCCATCGGCATCGCCGTGGCACTGGAGTTCACCGGCCCGCTGGCCGTGGCGATCTTTTCCTCGCGTCGGCCGATCGACTTCCTGTGGATTGCCCTGGCCATCGTCGGCCTGTTGTTGCTGCTGCCGGCCGGCCATGGCGGGCAGGCTCTCGACCCGGTCGGCGCAGCCTATGCCCTGGGCGCGGGCGTGTGTTGGGCGCTGTACATCCTGTTCGGGCAGCGTGCCGGGGCCGAGCATGGAATCCAGAGCGCCGCGCTGGGTGTTGTGGTCGCCGCGCTGTTCGTTGCTCCCATCGGTATCGCCCACGCTGGCAGCGCATTGCTCACACCCGCCGTGATCCCCATGGCGCTGGGCGTCGCGGTGCTGTCGACCGCCCTGCCCTACAGCCTGGAAATGGTTGCCCTCACGCGCATCCCGGCACGCACTTTCGGCACCCTCATGAGCATCGAACCAGCATTTGGCGCACTGTCCGGCTTGCTGTTCCTGGGGGAGGTACTGACGTTTACCCAGTGGCTGGCTATTCTGGCGATCATTACCGCATCGGTCGGCACCACCCTGTCCATGCGCAAGGAGCCCAGCCCGGCTGTCGCAGCAGACTGATATGAGAAATATTTTCATTTGAGACAGGATTAGTGATTGTAGCGACCCGTCTCGCTGATTAAGCTGTCACAGAATCATCATCTTTACGCTATCTACTGGACCGAACACGGACGCTGGGGAATTTTCAGGACGAACCGAAGCGATAACGACGGGGTCAGACAACTGATCCGCCCCGCATTTAAGGACAGGAATGAAACGTATTTTGCTCATCCTGGCCATCTTGGCTATTGCTGGATGTGCCGCCACGGCCAAGACTGAGGTCAAAAGGGGCAAGAAGGGCCTGCATATCAATTGTTCCGGCCTGTCTTCCTCGTGGGACAACTGCTACAGCAAGGCCGCTAGCTCCTGCAGCACGCGCGGCTATCGGGTCGTTGCACGCTCGGGCGATAGCGATGAAGAACCCGGTGACTACTTGTTCGGTATCAACCCGGCGGGTTATACCAGCCGCAGCATGATCGTCATCTGCAAGTAGAAGAAAGGGCAGCTTTCAAGCTGCCCTTTTCATTTACCTCACAAGGGCGCGGTACGCGCCTCCAGCCAGGCCAGCGCGTCACCCTTGAGCAAGGGCGCCAGGCGCTCGCGCACACTGGCGTGATAACCGTTCAACCAGTCCCGCTCCTCCCTGGTCAGCAGCTCGGGCACCAGGCAGCGGGTGTCGATCGGGCACAGCGTCAGGGTTTCGAATTTCAGGAAGTCGCCGAAGGCGCTCTTGCCGGCCTCGCGGTTGACCACCAGGTTCTCGATGCGCACACCCCACTGCCCAGGGCGGTATGTACCCGGCTCGATCGAGCTGATCATGCCCACCTGCATCGCGGTCTGCGGTGTGGGCGCGGCCTGGTAGGCAATTACTTGCGGCCCCTCGTGCACATTCATGAAGTAACCCACCCCATGCCCGGTGCCGTGGCCATAATCTACCTGGTCAGCCCAGATCGGTGCCCGGGCAATGGCGTCGAGCAATGGCGACAGCACGCCTCGCGGGAAGGTAGCGCGCGACAAGGCGATCATGCCTTTGAGCACACGCGTGCAATCCTGCTTCTGTGCAAGGCTCGGGTTGCCCACCGGCACCATGCGGGTGATGTCGGTGGTACCGCCCAGGTACTGCCCGCCCGAATCGATCAGCAGCAGGCCATCGCCCTCGATGACCGCATGCGACTGCTCGGTGGCACGGTAATGCGGCATCGCGCCATTGCCATTGAAGGCGGCAATGGTAGAAAAACTCAACGACACGAAGCCCGGGCGGCGGGCACGCGCGGCACTCAATTGCTCGTCGACCGTCAGCTCGGTTACCAGCTGACGACCGAGGTTGGCCTCGAGCCAGGCGAAGAACTCGCACAAGGCCGCACCATCCTGCTCCATTACCTGGCGGATGTGCACCAGCTCGTCATCACTCTTGCACGACTTGCTCAGGGTGCTGGGGTTGAGCCCCTCGACCAGTTCCACCTCGGCCGGCAGGTTATCCAGCAGGCCGCAGGTGACCCGGGCCGGGTCGACCAGCAACCGGCTGCCGGCAGGTATGGCGGCAAGGGCCTTGCCTGCTTCGGTGTAGTCGCGCACTTCGATGCCGTCGACCGCCAGCACCTGGCACAGATGGTCATCGAGCTTGTCCTGGCCAACGAACAGAATGGCCTGCTGCTGGCTGATCAGGGCAAAGGCCACGAACACCGGATTATAGGACACATCGCTGCCGCGCAGATTGAACAGCCATGCGATGTCATCCAGGGTGGCGATGAAATGCCAGTCGGCCCCCTTGGCCTGCACGCTCTGGCGCAACTGCGCCAGTTTTTCCGCACGGCTCACCGTGGCGTGCGGCGGCAAATGCTGGTAGACCGGGTTGCCTGGCAGCGCCGGGCGCCCTTCCCAGACCTGGCCCAGCAGGTCCTTGTCAGTCACCAGGCGCGCCCCACGCGCCTTCAGCCGGTCGCCGAGCTGGCGCGCCGAAGCCAGGGCCATGACCGCACCATCTACCGCCACGCTGCCATTGAGCTGAACGTGATCGCCCAGCCATTCCAGCGCGCCAGGCTTGCCCGGCAACAGCTTCATCAGCTCGATGCCACTGCCTGCCAACTCGTGCTCCGCCTGTTCCCAGTAGCGGCTATCGACCCACAACCCGGCAAAATCAGCCGTGACCACCAGCGTGCCGACCGAGCCGTGGAAACCCGACAGCCACTGGCGCCCTTGCCAGTAACCGGGCAGGTATTCGGAAAGATGGGGGTCGGCCGAGGGTACCAGCAAGGCATCGATGCCCTCTGCGGCCATGGCCTGGCGTACCTGTGCCAGGCGCTGCGGCACGCTTTGCCCAAGGATGGTCTGAACGTTCATGCGCTCTCCTGCGGCTACATCACGGTTTATCCAATGCGTCGATAATGGAACAGCCGCCGAAGCCCTGCAATCTTGGCGACCGACACACGGCATGCATTGCCCGCCACGCCCTGCGCATACCGGACATTTCCTCCAGAAGGGTCAGGACCACCGATCAAGTTTCGCTGAACTTCCTCAAAGCACCGGCTTCACACTCAGTACATTCATTGCACACAGGCAAATGACCATGCCCAATGCCGGCGCCCCTAAAAGCGGCGTGGTGCTGCTCGACACCCGCGCGCACACCCCCGACCACGAGCATGCCGTACACCTGAAGCTTGCCGATGGCCTGGCCCGCCTGCTGGGCTGCGCGCACGTGCAACCCAGCCAGCCGCCAAGCGCCACCGATGGCTACTATTACCTGCCCACCGAAACCCTGGTCGATGCCAGGCGCCATGCCGCCTTGGGTATCTGCAGCGAACAGGACCTGTTCGGCGGCCTGGTCGCACACCCATACATGGCAACCAAGGCGATTTCCCACCCGCTGCCGGCAGGGGCCAGTTTCCCGCCGGGCTGGACCGATGCCTTCGCCCGGCAAGCCAGCGACGCCCTGCTGCGCGGCTACACCGTGTTCAGCAAGGCCGATGCGCGCAGCGCCGCACAGCTGTTGCTGGCGGACGGCCCGTTGCGAATCAAGCCGGTACTGGCCTGTGCAGGCCGTGGACAGCAGGTCATCAACACGGCGGATAAGCTGGAACCGCTACTGACCGGCATGAATGACCAGGACCTTGCGCTATGGGGGTTGGTGCTCGAGGAAGACCTGAGCGAAGTGCAAACCTTCAGCGTCGGCCAGGTACGCGTCGCCGGCCTGACCTGCAGCTATCACGGCACCCAGCAACTGACTCGCGACCATCAGGGCACGGAAGTGTATGGCGGCTCCGACCTGGTAGTGGTGCGCGGTGACTACCAGGCACTGCTGCAACTGCCCCTGGACGAGCCGCTGCGCCTGGCCATAAACCAGGCGATGGCTTACGAACAGGCCGCCGAGCAGCACTTCCCCGGCTTCATCGCCTCACGGCGCAACTACGACATCGCCCGCGGCGTGACCCCCCAAGGCCACCTGCGCAGCGGCGTACTCGAACAATCCTGGCGTCTGGGCGGTGCCAGCAGTGCCGAGCTGCTGGCTTTGCAGGCGTTCGCCGACGACCCGGCACTGCAACGGGTGCGTGCCTCTACCCATGAAGTGTTCGGCACTCCCGAACTGCCCGCTGACGCCACCCTCTTCTACCAAGGAAACGACAGTGAACTCGGACAACTCAGCAAATTTGCGCGGATTCGCGAACATGACCATTCAGAGTGAAACCGTTGAACTGCAGGTCGAGGATGACAGCATCGTCGGCACCCTGGTCAGCCCCGGCAGCAAGATGCCGGGCATCCTCTTCGTCCACGGTTGGGGCGGCAGCCAGCAGCGCGACCTGGCCCGCGCCCGGCAAATCACCGGGCTGGGCTGCGTGTGCATGACCTTCGACCTGCGCGGCCACGAAAAAACCGAAAGCCAACGGCTGACGGTCACCCGCGAACAGAACCTCACCGACCTGCTGGTGGCCTACGACCGGCTGGTAAGTCACCCGGCCGTCGATTCCAGTGCCATCGCCATCATCGGCAGCAGCTATGGCGGCTACCTGGCCACCCTGCTGACCCGCGAACGGCCGGTCAAATGGCTGGCCCTGCGAGTACCCGCCATGTACTGGGACGACGAATGGAACCTCCCCAAGCAAACCCTCGACCGGCAACGGCTGAACGCCTACCGCCAGCGACCGCTCGGGCCGTCGGACAACCGCGCGCTGGCAGCCTGTGCCGAGTTCGGTGGCGATGTACTGCTGGTGGAGTCCGAGCAGGACGACTACGTGCCGCACAGCACACTGATGAGCTACCGCTCGGCATTCGTCAGTGCCCATTCGCTCACCCACCGCATTGTCGACGGTGCCGACCACGCATTGTCCAGCGAAGAAAGCCAGAAAGCCTACAGTTCGATCCTGGCGGCATGGGTCAGCGAAATGGTCGTTGGCGCCCGCCTGGACCGCTACCCGCACTACGCGCCCTGGTATGCCTGAGGCTCACCCACCTGGCAATGCAGGCCGCCATCGGCGCCGCGCACCAGGCTGCGCAGGGTCTGATAGGCAGCAAAGTTGACGCCACGGGCCTGGTGCTGGCCAAGCAGTTCGAGAAAAGGTTCCCCGACGAAATACACCGCCGCCGCTGCCCACGCCTGGCGGGACTGCCATTGCAGGTACTGCAGCACCCGGCTGCCGTCGTCGCTGGCCTGGATACTGACACCCTGCAGCCCTTCGCAATGCGCGGCCAACGCTTCACTGCGTGCTACCAGCGCCTGGGCCAACCCCTGCTGGAAGCTGCCGGGCACTTCATATTCGATCATCTGGGTAAACCACAGGGCTTGAGTTGTTGCCGTCATGAACGTTCTCCTGCTGACGGACGCGTACAGCGCGATGCCGAGCAGGGTAAAACCTCAAGTTATGTCAAGGTCAAGCGGTTTTCCGCAACGGGAACACCCGGTACGCCCTAACCGGATACGGCGAAGCGCCGCCGGTAATCACTCGGGGTCAGGCCAGTGATGCGCTGAAATACCTTGCGAAACGCTCCCGGGTCCTGGTAACCGACGCCCCAGGCGATCTGCTCGACATTGCGCCGGGTGAACTCCAGCAAGCGACACGCCCGCCCCACCCTCACCTGCTGGCAGTACTCGGTTGGCCGCAGCCCCGTGGCAGCACGAAAACGCCGCAGGAAGGTGCGTTCCTCCAGCCCCGCGCAGGCGGCCATGCCGGCCAGGTCGGCATCCTGCCCTCCGTTGCCCTGCAACCAGTGCTGTACTTTCAGCACCGCCTCATCGCCATGATCCAGGCGTGGATTGAACACTGCACCGGGCAGCGGCGCCGTGACCGGGTCGACCGCAAGATAGCGGGCAGTTTCCCGCGCCACCGTCGCCCCCATGAAGCGCTCAAGCAAGCGCAAGCCCAGGTCGGTCCAGGCCATCAGCCCGGCCGAGGTGACAATGTCGCCATCGTCCAGCAACGGTTGCTGGGCCTCGACCCGCACCTTGGGGAAACGCTGGGCAAGCGAATGCACGTAGTTCCAGTGGGTACAGGCCGGGCGCCCGTCGAGCAGGCCACTGGCAGCGATGAAGAACACCCCGATGCACACCGATGCCAGTACCGTGCCGTGCCCGTGCAACTGGCACAACGTCGCGCGATGGCGTTCAAGCAGCTCACCTTGTGGTGCCGACTCCAGGCTCGGCGGAATGATCAGCACCCGCAGATCGGATACGGCGACGGGCGGGCTTTCAGGGGCAGGCTGCAATTGCCCCGCCTCGTCCGCCTGCCAGAAGCTGATACGCACCGATGGCAACTCGACGGCCCCAAGTTCCGCAGCCACCCGGTTGGCCACCAGGAACAGGTCGGCCAAGCCATGCACGGCGGCACGCTGCGCGCCTGGGTACAGCAGCAGGCCGATGTCCAGGCTGGCGTGGTTGTCAGTTTTTGCCCGCATAGTGTCGTTCGCGCCAATCCTCAGGTCCGTGCGCACAGCCTATAACTAACGTCATCCAACGACTACTGCCACAGGAGGCAGCATGAGCAAGCAGGCGCTGATCATCATCGACATCCAGAACGACTACTTCCCGGGCGGCAAATGGACGCTCGATGGGGCCGACCAGGCGGCGGACAATGCTGCCCGTCTGCTGGCAGCGGCACGTCAACGGGGCGACCTGGTGGTGCATGTACGGCATGAGTTCGACAGCGCCGATGCGCCGTTCTTCGCGCCAGGCTCGCAGGGTGCGGCCATCCACGCCAAGGTCGAGCCCAGGGCCGGTGAGCCCGTAGTGCTAAAGCACAAGGTGAACGCCTTCCTCGGTACCGACCTTGAGAATACGCTGGACCGGCATGGTGTCGAGGCCCTGACCATCGTCGGCAGCATGAGCCACATGTGTATCGACGCCGCCACCCGGGCCGCAGCCGATCTGGGTTACGAGGTGACCGTGGCGCACGACGCCTGTGCCACGCTGCCACTGGAGTTCGATGGCAAGCGGGTGCCGGCGGCACAGGTACATGATTCGGCGATGGCGGCGTTGGCGTTTGCCTATGCCAAGGTGGTGAAGACCGATGAATTGCTGGATCGCTGATCAGGCTTGAGGTCTGGCGGCGCTTTGCGCCCCATCGCGACGCAAGGCCGCTCCTACAGGGGGTACGCGATCTCCTGTAGGAGCGGCCTTGCGTCGCGATGGGCTGCGCAGCAGCCCCAAAACCTGCTACCTCAAATAACCACATTGCGCACAAATCGCACCGCCACCGCCCCATCGTTGCGATAGGCATACCGGCAATTGCTGGGAAACACCTGGAACTGCCCGACCTGCAGACGATGCTCGACCCCTTCGATAATCAGCGTCAGTTGCCCTTGCGCCACATAGATCTGCTCGCTCCAGCCCTCGGCATCAGCCTCGCTGAAATAGCACTCGCCCGGTGCCAGCGTCCATTCCCACAGCTCCACCTCGCGCCGCGCCACACTGCTGCCCAGCAGCACCGCCCGGCTCTGCGGATGCTCGCCGGCCCAGGCCAACTCTTCGATGCGCCCGGGGTCACGCTGGTCAGGTGCCTGGATCAGGGTACTGAAAGCCACGCCCAAGGCTTCGGCAATCAGGTCGAGGGTAGTCAGGCTGACATTCTTCTCGCCCGCCTCGATCGCCACCAGCATGCGCCGGCTGACACCGGAGCGCTCCGCCAGCGCCGTCTGGCTCATGCCCGCGGCGTTACGCAGGCCGCGTACATTGAGGCTGACATGTTGCAGCACCGATGCCCGGTGCGAGGAATCTTTGTGCACTATATTGCTCACTGGTCGGTATTGCGCAGTATACTGCCCATTTTGCGGCGATTGTGCGCCGCCCCCTCCGAGTGCGCAAGACCATGACCCAGCCCAGCAGCAAACCGGCCCCTGCCATTACCTTTCGCCTGAGCAAGGCCGAACTGGTGCTGGTGTTCATCACCATGCTGTGGGGCGGCACCTTTCTGCTGGTGCACAACGTGATGACCGTCAGCGGCCCGATGTTCTTCGTCGGCCTGCGCTTCGCCGCAGCCGCGCTGTTCGTCGGGGTGGTCTCGGCGCGAGCACTGCCTGGGCTGACCTTCACCGAACTGAAGGCCGGCATGCTGATCGGTGTGTCGATCATGCTCGGCTACGGCTTGCAGACCATGGGCCTGCAAACCATCAGCAGCAGCCAGTCGGCGTTCATCACCGCGCTGTACGTGCCATTCGTGCCGCTGTTGCAGTGGCTGGTGCTGGGCCGGCGGCCCGGCCTGATGCCCAGCATCGGCATCTGCCTGGCGTTCATCGGCCTGATGCTGCTGGCCGGGCCGGAAGGGGGCAGCCTGCACTTCAGCGAAGGTGAACTGGTAACCCTGGTCAGCGCCGTGGCCATTGCCGGCGAAATCATCCTGATCAGCCGCTACGCCGGCCAGGTCGATGTGCGCCGGGTCACCGTGGTTCAGTTGGCGACCGCCTCGCTGCTGGCGTTCCTGATGATCGTGCCGACTCAGGAGCGCATACCTGACTTTTCCTGGCTGTTGCTGGCCAGTGCCGTGGGCCTGGGCGCCATGAGCGCGGTGATCCAGGTGGCAATGAACTGGGCGCAGAAGTCGGTCTCGCCCACCCGCGCCACCCTCATCTATGCCGGCGAACCGGTATGGGCCGGGATCGTCGGGCGCATCGCCGGTGAGCGCCTGCCGGGCGTGGCACTGCTCGGCGGCCTGCTGATCGTGATCGCGGTGGTGGTAAGCGAACTCAAGGTGCGCCGCCCGCGCGAGGTGGTCGAAGCGCGGGAAGTGCAGGATGAAGGCGAACGCCAGGCTGGCCTGTAAAGCCGCCAACTGCGGCTATGCTTTGTAAGAATCTGTTATAAAAAAACAGCTTGTCACAGCCTGTTTGTAGGATTCTGCGACAGCTTGCGTGTTGGTGATCATCCCCTCGGCACGTATGATTCTTTGCAAACTTCTCCAGAATAGGCCGCTATGTCTTTGATAGTGCTATTGCTTCTGCCGTTCGTGGGCAGTTGCCTGGCAGCCGTGCTGCCGCACAACGCACGTAACGCGGAGTCCATTCTCGCCGGGCTCGTGGCCCTGGTCGGCACTGTCCAGGTAGCACTGCTGTACCCTCAGGTCGCCCACGGTGGCGTGATTCGCGAAGAGTTCCTATGGTTGCCCAGCCTGGGGCTGAACCTGGTGCTGCGCATGGACGGCTTCGCCTGGCTGTTCTCGCTGCTGGTGCTGGGCATCGGTACGCTGGTGTCGCTGTATGCCCGCTACTACATGTCACCGCAAGACCCGGTGCCGCGCTTCTTCGCCTTCTTCCTCGCCTTCATGGGCGCCATGCTCGGCCTGGTGATCTCCGGCAACCTGATCCAGCTGGTGTTCTTCTGGGAACTCACCAGCCTGTTCTCCTTCCTGCTGATCGGCTACTGGCACCACCGTGCCGACGCCCGCCGCGGCGCCTACATGGCGCTGATGGTCACTGGCGCGGGCGGCTTGTGCCTGCTGGTGGGTGCCCTGCTGCTCGGCCATGTGGTCGGCAGCTACGACCTGGACAAGGTCCTGGCTGCCGGCAACACCATTCGCCAGCATGCGCTGTACCCGGTGCTGCTGCCGCTGATCCTCATCGGCGCCCTTAGCAAGAGTGCACAATTCCCCTTCCAGTTCTGGCTGCCCCATGCCATGGCAGCGCCCACCCCGGTATCGGCTTATCTGCACTCGGCGACCATGGTCAAGGCCGGGGTATTCCTGCTGGCGCGCTTGTGGCCGGTGCTGTCGGGCAGCGAGGAGTGGTTCTGGATCGTCGGCGGTGCCGGTGCCCTCACTCTGCTGCTCGGCGCCTTCGCCGCCATGTTCCAGAACGACCTCAAGGGTCTGCTGGCGTACTCGACCATCAGCCACCTGGGCCTGATTACCCTGCTGCTGGGCCTGAACAGCCCGCTGGCCGCGGTCGCAGCGGTATTCCACATTCTCAACCACGCCACCTTCAAGGCCTCGTTGTTCATGGCCGCCGGCATCATCGATCACGAAAGCGGCACCCGTGACATCCGCCGCCTCAGCGGTTTGATACGCCTGGTGCCATACACCGCCACCCTGGCCATGGTGGCCAGCGCCTCGATGGCCGGCGTGCCGTTGATGAACGGTTTCCTGTCCAAGGAAATGTTCTTTGCCGAAACGGTGTTCATCAGCTCCAGCGCCTGGGTCGAGGCCACGCTGCCGGTAATCGCCACCCTGGCCGGCACCTTCAGCGTGGCCTATGCCCTGCGTTTCACCGTCGATGTGTTCTTCGGCCCCACTGCGCAGGACCTCCCGCACACCCCGCACGAACCGCCACGCTGGATGCGTGCGCCGGTCGAACTGCTGGTGCTCACCTGCCTGGTGGTGGGCATCTTCCCTGCCCAGTCGGTCGGCCCGCTGCTGGCCGCTGCCGCCCTGCCTGTGGTGGGCGGCACCCTGCCGGAATACAGCCTGGCCATCTGGCATGGCTGGAACGCGCCGCTGGTCATGAGCCTGGTGGCCATGAGCGGCGGTATCGTGCTGTACCTGTTGCTGCGCAAGCAGCTGCGCCTGGGCCGCTTCCCCTACCCGCCGGTGATCGAGCGTTTCAACGGCAAGCGCCTGTTCGAGTACGGTCAGGTGCAACTGATGCTGCTGGCGCGGCGTATCGAGCGCCTGCTCACCAGCCGCCGCCTGCAGTCGCAGCTGTTCATGCTGGTGCTCGCCGCCTTCCTCGCCGGCCTCACGCCCATGCTCTACAGCGGCCTGAGCTGGGGCGATCGGCCGAAGATTCCAGGCTCGGGCGTGTTCGTCGCGTTGTGGCTGATTGCCATCGCCTGCGCCATCGGCGCCGCCTACCAGGCCAAGTACCACCGTTTGGCAGCGTTGATCATGGTCAGCGTCTGCGGCCTGATGACCTGCATCACCTTCGTCTGGTTCTCCGCGCCCGACCTGGCCCTGACCCAGCTGGTAGTGGAAGTGGTCACCACCGTGCTGATCCTCCTCGGCCTGCGCTGGCTGCCGCGGCGGATCGAAGGCGTATCGCCGCTGCCGGGCAGCCTGGAGCGTGCGCGCATGCGTCGCCTGCGCGACCTGCTGCTGGCGGTGCTGGTAGGTGGCGGCATGGCCGTGCTGTCCTATGCCATGCTGACCCGGCCGACGCCGAACGACATTTCCTCGTTCTACCTGAGCCGGGCCCTGCCCCAGGGCGGTGGCACCAACGTGGTCAATGTCATGCTGGTCGACTTCCGTGGTTTCGATACCCTTGGTGAAATCACCGTGCTGGTGGCCGTGGCGCTGACCGTGTTCGCCCTGCTGCGGCGCTTCCGCCCACCGAAGGAAAGCATGCAACTGCCGGCGCAGCAGCGTCAGCTGGCACCCGATGTGGTCACCGACCTGATCAATCCGCGGCATGCCACCGACACCGCACTGGGTTTCATGATGGTGCCCGCTGTGCTGGTGCGCCTGCTGCTGCCGATCGCCCTGCTGGTGTCGATGTACCTGTTCATGCGTGGCCACAACCAGCCCGGTGGCGGCTTTGTCGCCGGCCTGGTGATGTCGGTGGCATTCATCCTGCAGTACATGGTGGCCGGCACCCAGTGGGTCGAGGCGCAGATGAGCCTGCGCCCGCTGCGCTGGATGGGCACCGGACTGCTGTGCGCAACCCTGACCGGCACCGGCGCGATGCTGCTGGGCTACCCGTTCCTCACTACCCATACCGCCCACCTGCACCTGCCGTTGCTCGGTGATGTGCACGTGGCCAGCGCGCTGTTCTTCGATGTCGGTGTGTTCACCGTGGTGGTCGGCTCGACCCTGCTGATCCTCACTGCCCTGGCGCACCAGTCGGTGCGCGCCTACCGCCCGGGCAACCCGGCGAAAACCAGCCAAGCAGGAGCCGCCTGATGGAAGAAGTGATTGCAGTTGCCATCGGCGTGCTGGCCGCCTCGGGGGTATGGCTGATCCTGCGCCCGCGAACTTACCAGGTGATCATGGGCCTGTGCCTGCTGTCGTACGGGGTCAACCTGTTCATCTTCAGCATGGGCAGCCTGTTCATTGGCAAAGAACCGATCATCAAGGACGGCGTGCCCCAAGACCTGCTGCACTACACCGACCCGCTGCCGCAGGCCCTGGTGCTCACCGCCATCGTCATCAGCTTCGCCATGACCGCGCTGTTCCTGGTGGTGTTGCTGGCCTCGCGCGGCCTGACCGGTACCGACCACGTGGATGGCCGGGAGCGTGACGAATGAGTGGCATGAGCCAGTTGATCATCGCGCCCATCCTGCTGCCACTGGTGACCGCGGCAGTGATGTTGCTGCTGGGCGAGAAACACCGGCAGACAAAAGCCCGGCTGAACCTCCTGTCGACTTTCGCCGGCCTGGGCATCGCGGTCAGCCTGTTATTGTGGGTGCGCACCCAGGGCCAGGCGGAATCCATCGGTGTCTACCTGCCGGGCAACTGGCCGGCGCCGTTCGGCATCGTGCTGGTGGTCGACCACCTGTCGGCCCTGCTGCTGACGCTCACCGGGATCATTGCCTTCAGTGCCCTGCTGTTTGCCCGCGCTCGCTGGGATAGTGCGGGGGCCAGCTTCCACGCGCTGTTCCAGATCCAGCTGATGGGCTTGTACGGCGCCTTCCTCACTGCCGACCTGTTCAACCTGTTCGTGTTCTTCGAGGTGCTGCTGGCGGCTTCCTATGGCCTGCTGCTGCACGGCTCGGGCCGCGCCCGGGTGCGAGCCGGCCTGCACTACATTGCCATCAACCTGTTCGCCTCGTCGCTGTTCCTGATCGGCGCCGCGATGCTGTATGGCGTGACCGGAACCCTGAACATGGCCGACCTGGCCCTGAAGATTCCGCTGGTGCCAGAGGCCGACCGTGGCCTGCTGCACGCTGGCGCGGCGATCCTGGCCATGGCGTTCCTGGTCAAGGCCGGCATCTGGCCGCTGAACTTCTGGCTGGTGCCGGCCTATGCCTCGGCCAGCGCGCCGGTGGCTGCGCTGTTCGCCATCATGACCAAGGTCGGCCTGTATGCCGTACTGCGCCTGTGGACACTGCTGTTCTCCGGGCAGGCCGGGGCCTCGGCGCACTTCGGTGGTGAATGGCTGGTATACGGTGGCCTGGTCACCCTGGCGGTGGCGGCGGTGTCGATCCTGGCCGCGCAGCGCCTGGAGCGCATGGCCGCCCTCAGCATCCTGGTTTCGGCCGGCACCCTGCTCGGCGCCGTCGGTTTCGCTCAATCGGCGCTGACCGGCGCGGCGTTGTTCTACCTGGTCAACTCGACCCTGGCGCTGTGCGCGCTGTTCCTGCTCGCCGAACTGGTCGAGCGTTCGCGCTCGGCCAACGAAGCACCGCTGGACGACGAAGAAGACGCCATGCCGCCACCGCTGGAATCACTGCACCCACCCAAGGGCATCAACCTCGACGACGAACAGAAGGTGGTGATCGGCCAGATCATTCCGTGGACCATGGCCTTCCTCGGCCTCAGCTTCATCGCCTGCGCCCTGCTGATCATCGGCATGCCGCCGCTGTCGGGCTTTGTCGGCAAGCTCAACCTGATCAGCGCGCTGTTCAACCCGCAAGGGCTGGGTGTGCCTGCCGAGCAGCCGCTGGGGGCGGCAGGCTGGGGCCTGGTGGCGTTGCTGATCCTGTCTGGCATGGCCTCGCTGATCGCCTTCGGCCGTGTCGGCATCCAGCGCTTCTGGAAGCCTGAGGAACGCCCTTCGCCGGTGCTGCGCCGCTATGAATGCCTGCCCATCGTTATCCTGCTCGGCCTGTGCATCATCCTCAGCTTCAAGGCCGAGCCACTGCTGCGCTACACCCAGGACACCGCTGCCGGCCTGCAGGCCCCCGACGCCTATATCGAAGCCGTGATGGCCGCGCGGCCGATTCCTGGCCCCACCTCGCTTGACGTACAGGTGCAGCCATGAATCGACTGTTCCCCGCACCGCTCTTATCGGTTTCGCTGTTCGCACTGTGGCTGTTGCTGAACCTCTCGGTCAGCCCCGGCAATCTGTCGCTGGCTGCCGCGCTCGGCGTGCTGGCGCCTCTGTTGATGGCGCCACTGCGCCCGCAGCATGCCCATGTGCGACGGCCGCTGGCGATCGCCCGGCTGATTGGCCGGGTCGGTATCGATGTGATCATGTCCAACCTGCTGGTTGCCCGTGGCGTGCTGCGCGCCGGCAAGCAGCCGCCACGCTCTGCGTTCGTGCACATCCCGCTGGCCCTGCGCGACCCGCATGGCCTGGCAGCGTTGTCGATGATTACCACGGTGGTGCCCGGCACGGTCTGGTCCGAACTGGCGCTGGACCGCAGCGTGTTGCTGCTGCATGTGTTCGACCTGGATGACGAGGCGGCCTTCATCCAGCACTTCAAGGACACCTACGAACGCCCGCTTATGGAGATTTTCCAATGACAGGCCTGCTCGCCAATGCTGTCCTCGCCAGCCTGTTCATCTTTGCCCTGGCCATGGCCCTGGCACTTATCCGGCTGTTCCGCGGCCCGTCCGCCCAGGACCGGGTGCTGGCGCTGGACTACCTGTACATCCTGGCCATGCTGACCATGCTGGTACTGGGAATCCGTTATGCCAGTGACACCTACTTCGAAGGTGCCCTGCTGATTGCGCTGTTCGGTTTCGTTGGCTCGTTTGCCCTGGCCAAGTTCCTGCTGCGCGGTGAGGTGATCGAATGACTGAAAACCTGCAACTCCCCTTCTGGCTGGAGCTGGTCACTGCCGTACTGCTGCTGACCGGCAGCCTTTTCACCCTGATCGGCGCCGTGGGCCTGTTGCGGCTGAAGGACTACTTTCAGCGCATGCACCCGCCGGCACTGGCCTCGACCATTGGCGCCTGGTGCGTGGCACTGGCTTCGATCATCTACTTTTCCTGGCTCAAGGAAGCCCCGGTGTTGCACGCCTGGCTGATTCCGATCCTGCTGTCGATCACCGTACCGGTGACCACATTGTTGCTGGCCCGGGCAGCACTGTTCCGCAAGCGCATGGCGAAAGAGCCGGTACCTGAAGAAGTCAGCAGCGGCCGCGATCGAGGCAACTGACAGATCGCGGCCTCACCCTTGGGCAAGGCGCTGCAACTCGCGCCGGACCATGGCCACATAAGGCGGCGGGCCAAGGCGATATAATTCGCCTGCCACCCAGGTCAACCAGGCGCCTTGCAGTTCATCGCGCCTGGCCAGCAAACGCTCGGCCTCGGCCAGGGCATCCGCCTGGTGCTGCCGATGGAACTCGGCACGCGTGGCGGGCACCTCGTCACTGTGGGTCATTCACTGGCCTTGAAGGTGGTCAGCTCACCTTTGCGCCATTTGGCAACCTTTCCGGTCACCGCCTTGAGCAACTTGCCCAGGCCTTCCTGCACTTGCTGCTGCGCAGCGAACACCAGCATCACACCGTGGCCTTCACGGAACACGATGCCTTCGCCTTCGGGCACCGACACGAAGGCATAGTCGCCCACGCCATATACGTTCAGCTTGATTTCACGAAAGCGCATTTCCAGTTTGCCGCCTTCACGGCTGGGCAGTACCGCGGCGCGAAAGTGGTCGCCGACCTTCAGTTCCAAACGTTGCTTGTCATCGACGACCAATGCGCTTTCGGTGTCGATTTCGGCCATGTACAGGCCTTCGGGACTCTGTTCGGTGACATAGACAAAGCGGCCCTGAAACAACTGGGCCAATTTACCGCGCAAGTCGCCCAGGGCGAACAACGCATGGGTATCAAGAGTGCTGACTGCCAATGAAGTAATCCTCAACCGGTTACAACCCGCCCTCACCCAAAGCTCGGTGAGGCACGGTCATTTCTTATCGATAGGCGAAAGAATAATAAAGCGATATGCGAAATGTCTGTGCCCGCTGGCGCTGCAGCGTGCAGGAATCTTTACTCTGGCTTGCCAGATCTGGCCTCGAATACAGGCTTTCGGCATATTCCCAATTCGGGAAGCGTAATGTCTGACAACAAAACCGCCAGAAAAGATGCGGCAGGCAATGCCAGAGCGCACGTGAGAACGGGCCCTGCAATCCATCAGCGCATTACTGGGGGAAGAATATGCACGAAAACACCGAAATTCGTCGAGAGGTAAAGTACATTTCTTACAGGGAACGCCCTGAACAACCCTGCTCACTCGCCGACAGCACTCACGGCGCTCAGGCAGCCAAGCCCTTCTTCAACTGCTGCTGCCAGGCCGCCTGGCACTCCAGCGCCTCTTCACGGGTGGCGAATGCGGTGCCACGGCGTTCGCCATTGACCAGCACTACCCAGCAGTTGCGCACACCCAGCGCCCGTAGTGCGGCAGGCACACCCGAACCAATCATCACGGCTACATCGACCCGGCTATTCATCATTCCCTCCGGAATTTAATTAGCACCCTAACGATAGAGCCATGATACGCCTGCTTACGGCGCGGAAACAGCGCATCCCGGTATAGCAGTGTTACGTACGGGGCAACAAAACCGCAGCCGGCAAGAAACGCAAAAAGCCCCAGGGATCGCTCCGTGGGGCTTGGCACACCGCGCGTGGTTACACCTGGCGCTGATGGCGGTCGAGCTGCTCGTGGCGCTCCTGGGCTTCGATGCAGTACTTGGTGGTCGGGCTGATCAGCAGACGCTTCAGGCCGATAGGCTCACCACTGTCATCGCACCAGCCGAAGCTTTCGTCGGCAATACGGTCCAGGGCCATTTCCAGCTGCGGCAGCAGGCGCTGGTCGCGGTCGATGGCATTCACCAGCCAGCTACGCTCCTCTTCGACCGAAGCCACGTCGGCAGGGTCCGACGGGGTGTCCAGGCCTTCGATGGTGGCACGGCTCAGCTCGATGCGTTCATGGGTTTCGACTTTCATCGCCTGCAGCAGGCCAGCGAAGAAAGCCAGCTGGTCAGCGTTCATGTAGTCATCGGCCGACATGGCCAGCAACTGTTCCTTGGTCATCGATTTCTCTATGAAAAAATGTGCATTTGGGCGATTCCCGGTGCCGCCGACGCCTTGGCATCGGCAGCGGAATTCTTCAAGCGCCAACCGGCACTCTTTTACAGGGGGCGGCAGTCTAAGGCGCCGCGTCGCGTGGAGCAACTGCAATTGGGTGGGAATTTGCTTTCGGCGCTCGGAATCCGCTGGTCGGTGCAAAGAAGATGCTTGGTAGGGGCCGTGGAGTATGGCGGGGAATTGGGTCAGGGCCGCCAGGTGCATGTCTGGAGATTGGGTTAGGGCTATCAGGTGTTTGCCATGACATTTTCAGTGCCTGTGAGATCGAGCGCCGCCCGCGCGGCGCTCGATCTCACAGGCGCCGGACCTCTAAAGGCATGCCCCAAAGGCCCAACGCAAATCCACAACCAGAATCACCGATCCTTGAACTGCGCCTCGCGCTTGGCAATGAACGCAGCCATACCCTCTTTCTGATCTTCGGTAGCAAACGCCGCATGGAACACCCGCCGCTCGAAGCGCACACCCTCGCTAAGGGTGACTTCGAACGCACGGTTGACGCTCTCCTTGACCATCATGCTCACCGGAATCGACTTGCTGGCGATGGTCGCAGCCACCTTCAACGCCTCTTCCACCAGCTCCGCCTGTGGCACGATGCGCGCCACCAGCCCGGCACGCTCAGCTTCCTCAGCCCCCATCAGGCGACCGGTCAGGCACAATTCCATGGCCTTGGCCTTGCCCACCGCGCGGGTCAGGCGCTGGGTGCCGCCCATCCCCGGCAGCACGCCCAGGTTGATCTCTGGCTGACCAAACTTGGCGTTATCCGCCGCCAGGATGAAGTCACACATCATCGCCAACTCGCAGCCACCGCCCAAGGCAAAACCGGACACCGCGGCAATGATCGGCTTGCGCCGGTTGGCAATGCGGTCGGCATCGCTGAACAGGTCGTCAACGTAGATTTGCGGGTATTGCAGCTCGGCCATTTCCTTGATGTCGGCGCCAGCGGCAAAGGCCTTGGCGGAACCGGTCAGCACCACGCAGCCGATGTTCGGATCGCGCTCGAGCTGGTCCAGCGCCTGGTTGATCTCGCCGACGATCTGCGCGTTCAACGCGTTCAGCGCCTGCGGGCGGTTGAGGGTGATCAGGCCGACCTTGCCGTGGATGTCCAACAGGATGGTTTCGAATGCCATGCAGTCTGCTCCTTCAAAGATTGCGCGCAATGACCATGCGCTGAATGTCGCTGGTGCCTTCGTAGATCTGGCAAACCCGAACGTCGCGGTAGATGCGCTCCAGCGGGAAGTCACTCAGATAGCCATAACCGCCCAGGGTCTGCAAGGCGTCCGAACAGACCTTTTCGGCCATTTCCGAGGCAAACAGCTTGGCCATCGACGCTTCAACCAGCGCCGGGCGCCCGGCATCGCGCAGCGCGGCGGCGTGCAGCACCATCTGCCGGGCCACGGCAATCTTCGTCGCCATGTCGGCCAGGCGGAAGGCCACCGCCTGGTGCTCGATCAGCGCCTTGCCAAAGCTCTGCCGCTCGTTGGCGTAGTCACGCGCCACCTCGAACGCCGCGCGGGCCATGCCCACCGCCTGCGAGGCGATGCCGATACGGCCGCCTTCGAGGTTGGCCAGGGCGATCTTGTAGCCCTCGCCTTCGGCACCCAGGCGGTTGGCCACCGGCACGCGCACATTGTCGAATACGATCTGGCAGGTGTCGGAGGCGTGCTGGCCGAGCTTGTCCTCGACCCGCGCCACTTGGTAGCCCGGCGAATCGGTGGGCACGATGAAAGCACTGATGCCGCGCTTGCCGGCGTCCGGGTCGGTCACGGCGAACACAATCACCACCCCGGCATTCTGCCCGGAGGTGATGAACTGCTTGCTGCCATTGAGCACGTAGTGGTCGCCATCCAGACGTGCACGGGTCTTCAAGCTGCTGGCGTCAGAGCCGGCCTGCGGTTCGGTCAGGGCAAAGGCACCGAGCATCGCGCCGCTGGCCAGCGGGGTGAGGAACTGCTCTTTCTGCTGCTCGCTGCCAAAGCGCAGGATCGGCACACAGCCCACCGAGTTGTGCACGCTCATGATGGTCGAGCAGGCGCCGTCACCCGCGGCGATTTCCTCCAGGGCCATGGCATAGGCCACGTAGCCGGTGTCGCTGCCGCCCCACTGCTCCGGCACCAGCATGCCGAACAGGCCCAGCTCGGCCATCTCCTCGATGGCCTCCTTCGGGAAGCGGTGTTCCTTGTCCCATTGTTCGGCAAACGGCTTCAGGCGCTCCTGAGCAAAGGCGCGAACCGCGTCGGCGATCTGTTGTTGCTCGTCAGTTACCAGCATGGTTCACCTCAGTACAGGCATTCGACAGCCATGGCAGTGGCCTCGCCGCCGCCAATGCAGATGGCCGCCACACCACGGCGCAGGTTGTTCTGGCGCAGGGTCGACAGCAGGGTCACCAGGATGCGCGCGCCGGAAGCGCCGATCGGGTGGCCGAGGGCGCAGGCGCCGCCATGGATATTGACCTTGTCATGCGGCAGGTCGAGGTGCTTCATGGCCGCCAGGGTGACCACGGCGAAGGCCTCGTTGATCTCGAACAGGTCGACCTCGGCCAGGTCCCAGCCAGTGCGTTTCATCAGTTTGTCGATGGCACCGATCGGTGCGGTCGGGAACAGTGCCGGGGTGTCGGCAAAGGCGGCATGGCCGTGGATCACCGCCAGCGGCTTGAGGCCGCGCTTGTCGGCTTCGGAACGGCGCATCAGCACCAGCGCCGCAGCGCCGTCGGAAATCGAGCTGGAGTTGGCGGCGGTCACCGTGCCGCCTTCGCGGAAGGCCGGCTTGAGCTGCGGGATTTTGTCCAGGCGTGCCTTGGGCGGCTGTTCGTCGTCCTTGATGACGCGTTTCTCTTTGCCTTCGGTGACCTCGACCGGCACGATCTCGGCAGCAAAGCGACCGCTCTTGATAGCGTCCTGGGCGCGGGTCAGCGAGGCGATGGCGAACTGGTCCTGGGCTTCGCGGCTGAAGGCATTGGCCTGGGCGCAGTCTTCGGCAAAGGTGCCCATCAGGCGACCTTTGTCGTAGGCGTCTTCCAGGCCATCCATGAACATGTGGTCGATGATCCTGCCGTGGCCCATGCGGTAGCCGCCACGGGCCTTGTCCAGCAGGTAGGGCGCATTGGTCATGCTTTCCATGCCACCAGCCACCACCACATCAGCGGTGCCGGCCAGCAGCAGGTCATGGGCCATGATTGCCGCCTGCATGCCCGAACCGCACATCTTGTTCAGGGTGGTACAGGTGGTGTGCTTGTCCAGGCCGGCGCCCAGCGCGGCCTGGCGCGCCGGTGCCTGGCCCTGGCCGGCCGGCAGCACGCAGCCGAACAGCACCTGCTCGACACTGGCAGCATCGATGCCGGCGCGCTCCACGGCACCACGGATGGCGGCGCTGCCCAGCTGCGGCGCGGTCAGGCTCTTGAGGTCGCCCTGCAGGCCGCCCATGGGCGTGCGCACGGCGCTTACGATAACGATCGGGTCATTGGCGAGGGTCATGTTCGCTCTCCTTACTTGGCAGCCATGCGCAGTGCACCGTCGAGGCGGATCACCTCGCCGTTGAGCATGCTGTTCTCGATGATGTGGCGGGCCAGCGCGGCATATTCCTGCGGGCGACCCAGACGCGGTGGGAATGGCACGCCGGCGGCCAGCGAGGCGCGTACTTCCTCGGTCATGCCGGCCATCATCGGCGTTTCGAAGATGCCCGGGGCGATGGTCATCACACGGATGCCGAAGCGCGCCAGTTCGCGGGCGGTCGGCAGGGTCAGGCTGGCGATGGCGCCCTTGGAAGCCGCGTAGGCGGCCTGGCCAATCTGCCCGTCATAGGCGGCGATGGACGCGGTGTTGATGATCACCCCGCGCTCGCCGTCCTCACCGGTAGCCCCTTCGGCCATGGCTGCGGCTGCCAGGCGCAGCAGGTTGAAGCTGCCGATCAGGTTGACGTTGATGACCTTGGCGAAGCTGGCCAGGCCATGCGGGCCCTGCTTGCCCAGCACTTTTTCGGCACCGACGATACCGGCACAGTTGACCAGCCCGTGCAGGCTGCCAAAGGCGTTGACAGCCGCATCCACTGCCGCGTGGGCGGCCTGCTCGTCGCTGATGTCGGCCACCGCGAAGCGGGCATTGTCGCCCAGCTCGCGTGCCTTGGCTTCGACGGCCTGGGCATTGAGGTCGACCAGCATGACCTTGGCGCCGGCCTCGACCAGCATCTGTGCGGTAGCAGCACCCAGCCCGGAGGCAGCGCCGCTGACGATGAAGTGTTTGTTGGCTATTTGCATGATCGGTTTCCTTTCAGGCGCTGGCAGGGGTGGCCTGTTGCGCTTGTTGTTTGGCGACTTCCTGGTTGCGCAGGATGAAGCGTTGCAGCTTGCCGCTCGGGGTCTTGGGCAGCTCGCTGACGAATTCGATTTCCCTTGGGTAGGCATGGGCGTACAGGCGCTGGCGTACGTGCTGGCGCAAAGCCTCTTCAAGCTCGGCGCTGCCCTGGTAACCGCTGGCCAATACCACGAAGGCCTTGATCAGCTCGGTGCGTTCCGGGTCCGGTTTGCCAATCACCGCCGCTTCGATCACCGCCGGGTGCTCGATCAGTGCGCTTTCCACATCGAACGGGCCGACCCGGTAGCCGGAGGTGGTGATCACATCGTCGCTGCGGCCGACGAAGCTGATGCTGCCGTCCTGGTTCAGTTCGACGGTGTCGCCGCTGAGGTAGTACTTGCCGACGAAGGCTTTGGTCGGCAGGCCGTGGTAACCCGCGAACCAGCACAACGGCGACTGCTCGCGGTCGACCGCGAGGATGCCCGGCTGGCCGGCAGGCAGTTCGTTGCCCTGCTCGTCCAGCACCACGATGCGGTGGCCGGGGATGGCGAAACCGGCCGAGCCCAGGTGTACCGGGTGCTGCAGGCCATGGTGGTTGCACAGCACCATGCCCAGTTCGGTCTGCCCGTAGTGGTCGTGGATGGTCACGCCCAGTTCGTCGGCGAACCAGCGGATCACTTCCGGGTTGAGCGGTTCGCCGGCACTGCTGACCACCCGCAGGCGGCCCTTGATCGGTGCCGAGAAATCCGGCCCGGCGGCAATCAGCAGGCGGTACGCGGTGGGCGAGCCGGCCAGGTTGGTGATGCCCAGCTTGTCGATCACCTGCGCGCAGCTTTCAACGCTGAACGGGCCGTCGTAGAAGGTGGTGGCATGGCCCAGCGACAGCGGGCCGGTGACCGCGTAATACAGGCCATAGGCCCAACCCGGGTCGGCCAGGTTCCAGAAGTTGTCCTCGGGGCGCAGGTCGATGGCATCGCGCATGTAGCCCTGGAACGCGACGATGGCACGCAGCGGCACTTCCAGCGGTTTGGCCGGGCCAGTGGTGCCGGAGGTGAACATCAGCAGGAACGGGTCGTTGCCCGAGCGCATGACCGGCTCGCATACGTCTGCGGCACTGTCCAGACACTGCTGGAAGTCCAGCTCGCCGCTGCGGGCCTTGACAGTGATGATGGTCGGGCAGGCGTGCACATCGTCCAGCTTGGCGCGGTTGTGGCTGTCGGTGACGACCACGCGGGCGTGGGACTGCTCAAGGCGATGTTCGATGGCCTTGGGGCCGAACGCGGTAAACAGTGGCTGGTACACCGCCCCGAGACGCCAGGTGGCGAGGATGGTGACCAGCAGCTCGGGAGTACGCGGCATCAGTCCGGCGACCCGGTCGCCGGCGCCTACGCCATGCTCCCTGAGCACCGTGGCGAACCGCGCAGCCTGGTCCTTGAGCTGATCGAAGCTGTATCGTGCGCTGTTGCCATCACGGTCTTCCCAGACCAGCGCCAGCTTGCCGGTACCGGCGTGGCGGTCGCAGCATTCGACACAGGCATTGAGGGCTTCAAGGCTACCCTGCAGCGCCGCCGCAACAGCCTGGTCATGGTCAAACGTACGAGCGGCCTGAGCGTAGTCGCGCATCGTCGAACTCCTGGTTTGTTGTTTTTGTTAACCATCGGTTCGACGATATTCGCGCTGCCCGGGCGCGGCGACAATGGCCAAAGCTGTCAATATGGATGACCGGTTTGGCCGTTTGGGCGCGTCAGACCGGCCGCGCCAGCGCTTCTCTGGTCAGGCGCAAGTTCAGCGCGGCAAGCGCCCGTGCGCGGGCTTGCTGAAGGTTTCGCGCCTGCTGCAGATAGCCAGGGTCACCCAGCGCGGCGGCAGCACTGCGCTGCGCCTGCCCTTGTGCTTCCACAGCCTGCCATTGTTCGAGGAAGTCGTCCTCGACCGCGCTGTAGAGCGATGGATGAAGTGCCCGCAAGGACTTGATCCAGAACCCGAGCTTGCTGATGAATGCAGGTCGCTCCTCGCTGGCTTCAGCTGTAAGCACCGAAACATAGGCCGCGTCCAGGTCTGCCGGGCTAACCTCGACCATGTGCGCAAAATAGGTGCTGGTGGGCTGACCGAGCAGATTGAGACGCTGCGCCAGCCCCACCCGATAAGCCAGGCTGACCTCCACCTCCTCCTCGTCGTGCTCACCTTGCTCCCAGCGGCCATCTGCATACCTTGCGTCCATGTTCGCGCGGGCGAGCTTTTCGACCTGGTCCAAGCGGAACAGGCGCCGAGCGAGCATCAGGCGTTCCTTGGCAGTTGCGCCGGGTTCACCGTTGTGGGTGAACTCGGCCACATGCATACCCACCTCCAACTGACTGAAACAATGCGCTACGCTGTCGGCACAAGTACGCGGGTCGGCCGCCAAGTCGAACAGGTCCCTGCGCACCCGGGCATCGCCCTTGGCTGCTGCCACCACCCTCCATACCCTTCGCCCGGTCTCCTGCGGCGCTGCCCTGAAATCGGCGCTTTCCACCAATTCGTCGAGCAGCCCGAAAAATGCATCGCTGTCCGCTTCGATGCGCAGCGCATCCCACAGCGCTTCATGGGCTTGACGCTGGTTGTCATCGAGCGTGCCCAGCCAGGTGTTCTTCGATACGACGGGCTCCAGCTCGACCAGCGTCGGCTGGCCGGGGTGCGCAGGGTTGCGCAGTTGGTCCATCACTTGCTCCGACAATGGGTTGCCAGACAGGATAAGCAGCTGGCGCCGCGGCACTGGTGAATCGATGAGTGCTTGCGGCAGGTCGGTGATCTGGTTGTTACGCATGTCGACATAGGTCAGCTGTTCACAAAGTTCTAGCCCTTCGGGCATTGCCGTCAGGCCAACGCGGCGCAGGCTCAGGGTTTCCAGGCTATGTAGAGCTCCCAACTGCAGAGTCACCGCGCCCAACGGGTTATCGCTGAGCTCGAGGCTGCGCAGTTCGCCGAGGCCAGCCAGCACCGCCGCCTGGTCCTCGTCCAGGCGAATCTGATTACCGGCAAGGTTCAGCTCGCGCAGCTGGCCGAGGTTCTCCAAGCCGGCAGGCAGTGCATGCAGATCGTTGTAGGCAAGGTTGAGTACCTGCACATTGGGGAAGAACGACAGGAAATCCTCAGGCAGCGCCGGCAGGCGCAGGTTGACCAACACCAACTGGTCGATGTGGCCAAAATCCGTGCCGGCGGGCAATTCGGGCAGCTCGCCCAGAGGAATGGAGATCAGAGAAACGTTTGCCTGCCTGCCGCCCTGCGGCCGGGCCGCCAAACGGAAGGTCTCCATTCGCCACGCCCGCTGAAATTCGATGCTGGCTTGCAGGCGATGATCACGCACATGTCTATTGGCATGCCGCGCCCAGGCATTGAGGCGCTGGGACAGCTGATCGTATTCCAGCTCCAGCCGCAGTACCGAGCTGAACGGTGACGCGCTGTGCTGGTAAAGCAAATCGATGTAATGCTCGGCCTGCACTTCATTCAAGCTCGGATAAAGCGCGAGGATCCTGCGGCGTAACACGCACTCAGGCGAGTCCAGGCACGACAGCACCGGGCCGAGCGGGTAGCCGGCGCGGCCATCGCCGAGCCGCTGGAAGGTGGCGCCAAGCGGCCTGGCTTCACGCCAGCCTAACAAGGCCAGCTGTTCCTTGGGTTCAGATGGCAGCCAGGCCTGTATCTGCGCGCGGATGCGCTGCGGCGCATCGTCACCCAGCCAGCCCAGCCGACGGCAGTAGGCAGGGGAAAGGCAGGCCGCGAGCACTTCGAACAAGCCTTGCGGCTGCGCGACATCCAGGTCGCTGCGCCTGCCAGCGTCGTCATACAGCTCGAAGCGCCCCGCTGACCAGACCATGTGCAGCCTTTGCGGCGGCTTGCCAAATGCCGGCAGCAAGCGCTCGAGTACCGGGCTGCTGGACGAGCGCTCATGCAGCACCAGGTCGGTCTGGTCGGCAGCGAGCCCCTGACGTTGCAACAGACGAAATACCAAAGTAACGGCATCATGGCTGTAGCTGTCACGCAAACACAATGCCTCGCGCAGGCGGGTCAGCCGAGCACGCTGCTGCTGCAGCCGCGCCTGTTGAGCCAATACCAGCGGCAGGCGCGAACTGCTCTGCATGCTTGCTCGCATTTCGCTGGTGGCCGTTCTGAGGATATCCGACGCATAGGCTTTGGGCAGTTGCGGGAAATGGCGAGCGAACAACGGCCACAACGGCTCTTCGCGCAGGTATCGCTCAGCAAAATGATCCAGCATGGCAGGGCGCAGTTGGCCGGCCTGGTCGCTCGCGGCATCCACTGGCGCACCCAGTTTCTGGCTACACCAGTTGAGCCGATCGGCAAAGGCCGCGCCTTCAGCCGAACCGTCAAAAAAGGCTTGGTTCTGAGTATGCACCGCGAACCGCTCGAGGGTGTCGCGCAGCGTCACCGGTAACGGTCGGGATTCGACCACCAGCCGACGCAACCCCGCCTCGTCTGTGCCCGCAACCAGCAGTATCTGCGCCACCTGCTCGGCTGACAGGGTTCTGGCCGCCGGCCACAGGCGTGTGAGCAAGTACGCGCTCCCTTGCCATTGCTGTGGCCGGTCCAGGCTCAGCCACCAGCCGCGTTCGCCATTACTGCGCAGCAGCGGGCCGAATGCTTGCGGGCCATCCGGGTGCAGCAAGCGCCACGCGCCCTTGCTGTCCTGATACACGCCGTAAAATTTCCCATCGTTGTGCCACCATAATTCACCGGCACCGCTGAACAGCCCGTCGTGGCGTTCAGTCATCTCAACATCAGGGTCTGCTTGTCGATACGGCGCCAGATCGGACAACCAGAGTTTCTCCTGCCCCTGCTCAGTGATAACGGGTTCGAGCGTCTCGACAAAAACGCTACGCGCCGTGTAGGCCGCCACGGACGCCACCCCAAGCGTTGCAACCGCGCCAGCCACCTCCAGCAAATGCTGCAAGGCTTCGTGCTGGTGACCTTGGGACCAGTCGCTGACGCCTTCGTACACATGCCCCAACACTTGCCTGGCCATGTCTGCCAACAGCAAGGTGCCCACCACAGGCACGAACAAACCGGCCAGGGTCAGCAGACCGATGCCGGCGTTTTTCAGTGCGGTCAGGCGCACCGCAGCCGCTTGGCTATCCACGCGAGCCGAGGGAACCGCCACAAACATCGCGTCGTTCTTGATACGACGCGCCTGCCAGCGGGCCATATCGATGAACCACTTACCATCGGTTTTCGACCGGCCAGGCTGCAAGTCTGGCTGGGCATCACTCAAGCGCACAGCCAACAAAGCCTGGAAACCCGCCCGATCATGCAAAGCGATGCGCTGCAGCAAAGCATGCTGAAATGCCACTTGCGCCAGCTCACGGACCAGAGCTTGCTTGACAGCGCCCCAATCCGCAAAACGACGTAACGACGCTGACGCCGCGCCGGGGAGGTAAATGATCACGCCTTTGAGACGATCAGGCGGCCCCACCGGGAAATCACTCTGCCGCCGGATCGGCTCGCGCAACTCGAAGGCCAGGGCGCCGTCGACCCGTTTTCCCAGAACCTTTAACGCCCCGGTGTCAACGACCAGCCCCTCGGCATGGAGTGCTGGCTTGTCTTGGCAAATCAAGCTTAACGCCATGCCATCGGCACTGTTGAGCTGCCCTTTCAGGCAGGCCAGCTCGATGGCGAGTGCCAGCTCCTGGCGTTTGTCTTGCGCCAGCGCATCGACGAAGGCTGGGCCCAGTACCCGGGCAAGATGCGCCTGGTAAGCGGCCCCGACATCGACTTCCCGGCAGACGGCGACCAGATCATCGATTCGGTCGGTCAATATGACGGGCGCTTGCTGGCCCGCAGCCTGTGGCCCGAGCACTGCGGTCTGGTTGGCGAAAGACTCGCCTGCAGTAAAATTTTGCAGCAGTTTTTGCAGCAACGGCTGCTGGACGAAACGTGTTTCGAAGTCTGGCGGAAGCAAACCCGGAATGGGCTCGAATGGCCGCTGGCTGACATGAATGCGCGCTTCTCGCCAGACGGCGGTATCCAGCTCGATCACCTGCCCCAGCCGGCTTGCAATGGCTGGTTGAAGCAGACCTTTCGCGAATTCCCCAAGCGGTTGCAACTGGCCGCTATAACGGGCCATCTGCTTCTGGCTTTGCAAATGCGCAGTCACACAGTCATGCAAGCGCCTGACTTGTTGCGCACTGGCTTTGGCAAGCCACTCGGGCAAATGACTGGCAATGAAGCCATTGCCAGGGTAAGAGGAGGCGCGGAGCGCCTTTGCGGGACACATAGGCAGAGCCCTGTCTGGTTGAAGGGCCATCACCATGATCAGCCAGCCTCGGTACAGACAGCAGGAACGCTTGCCTCTGGGCAGCAACCATCTCGGGCAAGCGTCCTGGGCGAGATACGAATTTCACTCTCCTGCGCGATCGATAGCAGGGCGATCAGGCGCCGTGGTCAGGCCTGGCTTGCAATATTTCCTTGGTAAATTCCACAACCAACCTGTAGCGGTCCGAGGTCCGCCTGTATTCAAGCTCATCCCATTCAGCCTGAGGTGCCTGCGCGCCGGCGCCCTGCTCCGTCTGAGCGGACAATGCGTTTGCCTGCTGCGCATAGTGCGTATCGAGCTCCTCGAAGCGCTGCTGATTCTGGCTTTCCACCCAACCGCTCCAGAACGGTTGCAACGCGAGAAACTCGGCCTGCGCCTCTACGGTCTCGCTTTCGCGGACGAATGCGCGCGCTGCTTCCAGCTGAGCTGGGGTAACATTGGCCAGATCGCCGTACCTGAATGACGAGGGTTGCCCTGGCAAGCCCATTTCCTGCGCCAATGCCACGCTGTAGGCGAGCTTGACCTCTATCGGGTCTACCTGTTGGTGCAGGCTCTCGCGCGTGGCAATGTCCATGCGTGCGAACCTTTGCAACCTTTCCAGCCGGAACAAGCCAAGCCCCAGTTGCAACAAGCCATCCTGCTGGACGTCGGTGGCTCGGTTGGTCTGGGCGATCAGGGCTTGCAGATGCATTTCGCTGAAGCGTTCGGCAATGCTGTCGGCGCAGGTCGTCCTGTCTTCGGCGATGGCTGTCACCTGGCCTGCAAGCTCGGCATCTTCATCCATCGCCTCGAGCAGCCCCCACACCTGCAGTGTCAGATCGGCTCGGTGCCTGTGGTAGTCCTTGGTGTTCTGCAGCGCCTGCAAGATATCCAGCACACGCGCACGGCCCGCCACGCCGAACACACGGTCCCAACGATCACGCTGCACCTGGGTGGCGGCCTCGCCCAGCCACAGCTGGCGAGCCGGGACTTGCGCCATCGGTGCGGCTTGTGGGTGCGCCAAATGGGCCGGCGGAGCATGCAATCTGGCCAACTGCCGTGCAGGAATGGCGTTGTTCTGCACCTGAAAAGCCATACGAAACTCATACGGCATTTGCATGATCGCCTGTGGCACCTCGGTAATCTGGTTACAGCGCAGATCCACCACGGTGAGCAGGGCACATTGTTCCAGCCCTGTGGGCCATTCCACCAGGCTGCAATGGCGCAGATGCAGCGCTTGCAACTGCGGAGCCGAGTTGAAACGCAGTGCCAGGCGCCGCAACGGATTGGCGCTCAGGTCCAGCACGGACAGATGCTGTAACCCGCTCAAGGTTTCGCTTCCCATTTCGCCCCACTGGATGCGGTTATAAGACAGTTGCAAGTTTTCCAGGTTGGCCATGTGCCGCAGCCCGGCGGGCACCCGGCGCAGGTGGTTTCTGGAAAAATTCAGCCTGCGCACTTCTCTGAAGCAGCTGAAGAACTCGTTAGGCTCCACGACCAGCGGCGTATTGATCATCACCAGCGTGGTCACGAAATGGAAGTCGAGGGCCTCTGCCAGTTCCGGCAGGCTGCTGACCTGAAAGCCGCTCAGGTCAAGAATCCGCCCACCCAGTTCGGCATGCATCGTGTCGAGGGGCAATTGCCGGCGCCAAGCCTGGCGTAACCGGGCTGCAAACAACCGCCGCGGCCCCGCCTCGTTGCCCCTGGCATACGAAACCCATCGGCCTAGACGGTGGTTGAGCAGGCGAAAATTTTCTTCCTCGGCAAGCATCGCTGCGAACGGGTCTTCGCTGCGGTTGATCCTGTCCAGGTGTTCATCGATTTCTGCTTCTCTCGCACCATGGTAAAGGCTTCTGAGCCGCGCGCGCAGTTGGCCCACATAGCCCTGTTCGGTAGACTGCTGACCGCCCAGAGGGTAACCCACTCGCCCGTCAGGCAAGCGCTGCCCGGGGTTGAACCAACCTGGCTGCTCTCGCCAGCCGAGCCGCCTGAGCAACTGCGTACGCGTCGTCGGTATTGCCTTGGTAATCAGTCGGCGCAGCGCACCGGCCGGGTTCGCGGGGTCAAGCTTCAACCGGCTTTGCTGTCCGGGTGACAGCGTGGCAACAACCGCCGCGAAGATGTCGTCTGGTGCATCCACCTCTTTATCGAGCAACGCGCCTCGATGATCATACAACTTGAATTGCCCCTCGGCGTGCACCAGTACTACCCCGGCCTCTGCAGGTGCTTGCAAGTTGAGGATCGCGATCAGGCGGCCCGACGCGCTTTTTGCGCGCAGCTCCAGCCGCTGCTGGAAAGACCAGTTGGCCAGGTGTGGTAACAGCTGCATCAGCAGCTCGCCGCTTTCGTCACTGTAAGCGTTGCGCAGCAGCAGGCCTTGTTGAGCCCGGCTCAGCCTGGCCAGCTGCAGCAACGCTCGGGCTTTTTCGGCGACCGGCAGCGGCAGCCGCTGCAACAGCTCGATCTGCTGCCGGGTTTCGCCAGTGACCGAGTGAGCCAACTCCAGAGCATAGCCCACAGGCAACCCTGCAAAGTCACGCATGACTACGCCTGCAACGCGGTCCTCCGTGGTCGCTTCCTGGGTCAGGTGGGCAAACAGTTCCGCGCGCAATGTCGAGCTGTGTTCGACAACCGCAGCAGCCAGGTCGGCGTCCTCGACGCCGGCAAATTGCGGACGTTGCCGGCAGTACTGGAGGAGTGCTGGATCCGCCCCAGCCTCGGCGGCGCCGAGCGCGGCAAAAAACATCTCGATGCGCCGATCCGCCTCGAAGCGGCGCAAGGTATCACGCAGGTTGGCTGGCAAGGCGCGGTTATCAAGGACGATACCGCGCAGCTCGTCCAGGTCACTGCCTGCTACTCGCAATATTGCTTCGGCACGCTGTGAGTCCAGTGGCTGTGCCTGCGGCCACAGCCGGTTGAGCATCTGCGCTGGATCGCTCCAGGCTGCGAGGCGCTCTTGCGGCAAGTGCCAAAAGCGCTCCCCGTTGAAATCGACTGCAGGCCCATAGGCTTCACTGCGCAGTGGATGACGCAAGCGCCAGCCGCCACCCACGTTCGGCTGGTGCACCTCATAGTAATCATCAGCGATGCGTAGCCAGTGCCGCTGACCGGTGCTGTAGAGGCCTCGCTCATCCAGCAACGCATGTTGCTCCAGATCACAGGCATACGCCGTCAGATCATTTTGCCAGAGACGTGCGCCTCCACCTTCGAGGCTGACCGGCACCAGGTCGTCGACGAATGTACTGCGCTGTAACAGCCGTACCACAGCCCCGGCACCCGCCACCGCGCCGGTGGTGATGGCTACGCCCGCAGCAATCTGCGCAACGCCAAGCAAATGTTCAAGTGCCTCGTGGTCATGCCCCTCGGCCCAGTCGGCCATCCCTTCATAGGTATGGGAACAAACCTGGCGCAGCAAGTCGGCCAGCAATGCTGCCCCCACCAGCGGAATGAAGAATCCGGCGAGGTTGGCCAGGTTCCAACCGGCCGAACTCCAGGTCGCCAGGCGCTCCTGACTGGCCTTGGCGTCGGCATCAGCGGTGGGCACCAAAAGCAGCCGCGCATCATCTTTGGCCCGATCGATCAGCGCCGCTACCCAACGCTCGCCAATGGCGCCATGCCCCGCCTCGCCTTCCACTTCAAGATCGGGTTCAGCATCTGCCAGGCGCAATCCCAGTTGATCAAGAAACGGCTTTCGCTCGCGCAGGGCTATGCGTTGGCTGAATGCTGCCAGGGGCTCCGGCGTCGATAACTGGCGGACCAGCGCCTGCTCAAGGGCCAGCTTCGAGTCATAGCGGCGCAACGGATGATCGGAGCCATCTGCCAGGTACAGGATTACCCCTTGATCACTGTCATCGTGGCCGCGCAACTGTATGTACAGCGCCTCGTGCACGGTATGGCCGAGCATGCTCAGCAAGCCAGGATACGCGATCAATGCGGGAGCGGGATCCTGTGGTGCCCTGGCACTGGGCGCGAAACAGGCATCCAACGCTGCTTTCACTGTCGCGTCGATCTGCCCGCGCAAGAGCGCGACCTGCGCGGCAAGCCGCAGCGCGGCGAGTTTGTCACCGACCAGTACCGCCCGGTGGCGTCTGAAGTTGTCGGTGAGCAAGGTCTGATACCTGCCACCCGCATCCAGGCTTCGGCAGGCAAACACGAGCGAATCGATATCCTCGGACACCAGCGTTTGCGTGACAGGATCGTAAAGGCCACTGCCATCCAGCGGGGTGGCGCCTTCGGCGAAGTTCTGCATCAGGCGCAACAAGGCAGGGCCTTCCTTGTAGGTGTATCGCAGGTGCGGCAGCGAGACACCCAGCAGCTCCACTCCCTTGTCTCGCCACTGCAGCTTGCTGAGTGATTTGCCCGCTGGCAGAAACCGGCTCAGGGCCCGGGCGAACTGGGTTGCGGCAAACTGCTGCACTGGGGCGACCGCTTGCGTCGCATCCTTCACTCGCTTCTGGCTGGCCTTGTGCGCGTCGAGCAGGCGGCGTAGTTCGCTGATTTGCCCCACGGATGCTTCTTTTAGCCAGTCTGGCAAGCGCTGCTGGATGAAACGGTCGGTGGCCCGTTGCTCATCCTCCACGGTGTATGCGAGGGGCTTTTGCGAAACGGCGGCAAACTGGCGCATGGGCTGTGCTCTGATCGGCGGAAAGAGACGCACAATCTTTCATCGAAGCGCCCTGCCGGTCAGGGGGAACTACCTCACCCGCTAGCCTTCAACAGCCCGTCAACGCCTGCCGCGGGCCTGGGTCTGCTCGCGATATTGCCCAGGGTTGCAGCCAAACCATTTGCGAAATGCCTTGTAGAACGAGCTGCTGTCGGCAAACCCCAGGCGCTCGGCAATTTCAACCATGCCTGGCTGTGGCTGGCTCAACCAGGCAATGGCGAGCTCGCGCCGGACGCTGTCTTTAAGGCCTTGATACGACTGCCCTTCTTCAGCCAGGCGACGGCGCAAGGTGGAAGGTGACAAGCACAGACGCCTTGCCAGGCTGTCGCTGTCGGGCCAACGGCCAGGGTCCAGGCCCAATAGATCGCTCCGGATACGCAGGCCCAGGCTGGCTGGGTCACGGTATTTCACCAGGATATTGCCCGGCGCTTCGGCAAGAAAGCGCTGCAGCTCTTCTTCGGTACGACGCGGCGGCTGGTCGAGGCCGTCTGCCGCCATTACCAGCCGGGTCAATGGCCGCTCGAAGTGCAGGTTGTCCGAGAACATCACGCGATAGTCTTCGCAAAATGGCGGCGCGCTGCAACGCAGGTCGATGGCCAGTATCGGAATGCGTCGCCCGGCCAACCAGCACGCAACACCATGCACGATCATCCAGAAGGTGAAATAGGTAAACGCCCGGCGGGGTTGATCGCGGGGTTCGTTGATCACGATCTCGGCCAAGCCCTGCTGACGCACCAGGGCCGGTTGCAGGTCCTGCAGCATCAATGACAAAAAGGCCAGGGCCGTTTCCAGACCGGCGCCGAGGGTAGGTTGCGCCATGCTGGCCCGGCACATGAACGCCAGGCTGCCATTGCGCAAGCCGCGCGGGTCCATGGCAAAAAACTCATCGTTGCAACGCCGCGCCAGCAGGCGCCAGAGCCGGGCATAGGCCTGCGCCCCAACGCGCGCATCCGGCTGGTGCAACTGGTCGGCGTCGATACCGGCGCGCGTCAGCAACCCCCTGTCAGGCTCGCCGGCCGGGCAGGTTTGTAAAAGTGCCTCACGCACCAGGTGCATGGAGATGGTGTCTTTTTCGCTCATCGGCCGTCCCGTCGGCTTGATCTCGGTAGTTACGGCCACCTTGGGCAACCGCCATCAGAGTGTTGCCGCCAGCCCCAGAAAAGCCTGGATCAGGCGCAGTTCCCGGCGCCGCTCCAGGCAGCCGACCAGGTGCTGGTTGACCAGCCCCTGCCCGGCCAGGGGCCGGGCGACCACCCGCGGGTCACTGGCGACCTCGGTGGACGAAACCACGCCAATGCCAAGTTCCGCTGCCACTGCCTCGGTGACCGCTTCGCGGCTGTCCAGCTCCAGCAGTACGCGCGGCTGCACCGTCGCCGCCAGGCAGGCCTTGTCGAACGTGCGGCGGGTAGTGGAACTGGGCTCGCGCAGTACCATGATCTGCTGATGAAGCGCTGTCAGCGGCAGGTCGCCCTGCTCTGCCGCCCAGGCATGCCCCACTGGCAGCAAGGCACACAGGCGTGACTGGCAAAGGCTCTGCAAATGCAAGCCCTTGCGCGGTTCGATCTCGGTCAGCACGGCGACATCGGCATGTTCACCGAGCAACGCGGCCAGGGTTTCCTGGGCATTGCCCAGCCGCAGATTGACGGTGATACCCGGGTAGCGCTCGCGCAGTATTGCCAGCATCGGCATGACCCGATGCGGGCCGTCGGCGGCCACTTCCAGACGCCCGGTCAGTAGTTGCCGGTTGGCTTCGAGCATGGCTTGCGCTTCGTCGGCGAGGCTGAACATGGCCCGCGTGATGGCTGCCAGGCGGGTGCCCTCTTCTGTCAGCTCCACCCGGCGGGCCGTGCGCCGCAGCAAGGTAATCTGATAATGCTCCTCCAGCGCCTTGATGTGACCGGTCACCGCCGGCTGGCTGATGAACAGGCGTGCGGCGGCGCGGGTAAAACTGCCTTCACGGGCTACCGCGTCGAAAGCACGCAACTGGAACAGGTTCATGGACATAGGCCTGGCTAATGCTCGAATTGTCTGCGAGCAATTTGACTGATGAGGGCGTCAGCTAGCAAGGGCAATCAGCGAAGGCATGTGTGGCCAGGTACCAACTGCTTCTCGAATGAGCGCGATAGCACGTATGACAGGTGGACCGGTAAACGTGGCCAGTTGCTTCTGACTGGCCAGGCAGGCAGGTGCTGCGCGATGAAATCGTCGAGGGAAACAGGCGTAAAGCAGAGGAACGCGGGGCCATTTATCGGCACGACTTATAGCTCGGATAACAACAAACAATTTGATTGATGACAGCGCCAATTGCAACCTAGGCCCCGTAGTTTCAGCCCACCGCTTGTGAGGAATAACGGAATGAGCAACGCCCCGATTCTGCTGACTCCCGGTCCCCTGACCACATCAATCCGCACCCGCCAAGCCATGCTGGTGGACTGGGGCTCCTGGGACCGCGACTTCAACCAACTGACTGCCAGTGTCTGCGAGCAACTGCTGGCCATCATCGATGGCAGCGCCAGCCACCACTGCGTGCCTCTGCAGGGCAGCGGCACCTTCGCCGTGGAAGCCGCGATAGGCACCCTGGTGCCACGTGATGGCAAGGTTCTGGTCCTGATCAATGGCGCTTATGGCCAGCGCCTGGCAAAGATCTGCAAGGTACTGGGCCGCAACTACAGCACCTTCGAAACCGCCGAAGACCAACCGACCACCGCCGCCGACGTCGACCGCCTGCTGGCCGCCGACCCGACCATCACCCATGTCGCGCTGATCCACTGCGAAACCAGCACCGGTATCCTCAACCCGCTGCCCGAGATCGCCCAGGTGATCAAAGGCCACGGCAAGCGCCTGATCATCGACGCCATGAGCTCGTTCGGCGCACTGCCGATCGATGCCCGCGCGATCCCCTTCGAGGCGCTGATTGCCGCCTCCGGCAAATGCCTGGAAGGCGTACCCGGCATGGGCTTCGTGTTCGCCGAGAAAACCGCCCTGGCCGCCGCCGAAGGCAACGCCCACTCGCTGGCCATGGACCTGCACGACCAGCACGCCTACATGGCCAAGACCGGCCAGTGGCGCTTCACCCCGCCAACCCACGTGGTCGCTGCCCTGCACGAGGCGCTGCAGCAATACAACGAGGAAGGTGGCCTGCCGGCGCGCCACCAGCGCTATGCCGACAACTGCAAGACCCTGCTCGACGGCATGGCCGCCATCGGCCTGCGCAGCTTCCTGCCTGCCGAGATCCAGGCGCCGATCATCGTCACCTTCCACGCACCGAAGGATCCCCGCTATCAGTTCAAGGACTTCTACGAGCGGGTCAAGGCCAAGGGCTTCATCCTCTACCCGGGCAAGCTGACCCAGGTGGAAACCTTCCGTGTCGGCTGCATCGGCGTGGTCGGAGCCGATGGCATGCAGGCTGCCGTGAATGCCGTGGCCGAAGTGCTGCGGGAAATGGAAGTGCTGGATATCTGACCCTTTGCCCACCCAATTTCAGGAACACGCGCACATGAACTACAGCAACCCAACACAGCTGCAAGCCGCCATCCTCGACTGGGCCGGCACCGTGGTCGACTTCGGCTCCTTCGCCCCGACCCAGATCTTTGTCGAAGCCTTTGCCGAATTCGATGTGCAGGTGTCCATCGAAGAAGCCCGCGGCCCGATGGGCATGGGCAAGTGGGACCACATCCGCACCCTGTGCAATGTGCCGGAAATTGCCGAGCGCTACCGCAAGGTGTTCGGCCGTACCCCGACCGACGATGATGTCACCGCGATCTACAACCGCTTCATGCCGCTGCAGATCGAGAAGATCGCCGTGCACTCGGCACTGATCCCCGGCGCCCTGGACACCCTCACCGGGCTGCGCCAGGACGGCCTGAAGATCGGTTCTTGCTCGGGTTACCCGAAGGTGGTGATGGACAAGGTGGTGGAGCTGGCCGCGCAGAACGGCTACGTGGCCGACCATGTTGTGGCCACCGACGAAACCCCGAACGGCCGCCCATGGCCGGCCCAGGCCCTGGCCAACGTGATTGCGCTGGGTATCGACGATGTGGCGGCCTGCGTGAAGGTCGACGACACCGTGCCGGGCATCCTCGAAGGCCGCCGCGCCGGCATGTGGACCGTGGCCCTGGTGTGCTCGGGCAATGCCCTGGGGCTGACCTGGGAAGGCTACCGCGCGCTTAGCGCCGAGAAGCTGGAAAGCGAGCGCCAGCGCATCCACGCCCTGTTCGCCGGCTCTCGACCGCACTATCTGATAGACACCATCAACGAACTGCCCGAAGTGATCGCCGACATCAACCGGCGCCTGGCCCAGGGTGAGATGCCGCAAACATCCTGACCCGGCCACTGGGGCCGCTTTGCGGCCCCATGAAGGCCCACCCCTACTCCGGCAACTGCACCTGGGGCTTGGTCGCCGCGAAGATCGCCCAGCTCGACACAAACAGCGCCGCGATCAACGGCCCGATCACGAAACCGTTGAGCCCGAACACCGCCAGCCCGCCCAGCGTCGACACCAGAATCAGGTAGTCCGGCATGCGCGTGTCCTTGCCCACCAAAATCGGCCGCAACAAATTGTCCACCAGGCCGATCACCAGCACGCCAAACGCGGTCAGGATCACCCCCGACAATATCGCCCCGGTCAACAGGAAATACGCCGCCACCGGTGCCCACACGATCCCTGCCCCTACCGCCGGCAGCAGCGACAGAAACGCCATCAGCACCGCCCACACCAGCGCACTCGGGATATCCAGCACCCAGAAGATGAAACCGCCCAATGCCCCCTGGGTAATGGCCACCAGCACGTTGCCTTTCACCGTCGCCCGCACCACACGGTTAAACTTCAACTGCAAACGGCGCTTCTGCTGCTCGGGCAGCGGCACTGCCAGACGCACCTGGCGGGCCACCTCCGCGCCTTCGCGCAGGAAGAAGAACAACAGGTACATCATGATGCCGAAGCTGATCACGAACTCAAACGTTCCCTGACCGAAGTTGAACGCCTGGCTGGCCAACACCTGGCTGCCCTGGGTGGCCCACTTGCTGATCTTGTCGCGCAGCCCGTCGAGGTTGCCCATGCCCATGCTGTCCAGGCCCTGCTGGGCAAACGCCGGCAGCATCTCCTTGCCGCGCTCGACATAACCGGCAATGTCCAGCTCCCCGTGCTCGATGCGCTGGTACAGGGCGGCTCCCTCCTGCACCAGCAGCGCGCTGGTGATGATCACCGGCAGGATCGCCACCAGCAGGCACACCAGCAAGGTGGTCGCTGCGGCCAGGTTGCGCCGGCGGCCGAAACGCAGCAGCAGGTGGCGCTGCAGCGGGGCGAACAGGATGCCGAGTATCACCGCCCAGAAGATCGCACCGTAGTACGGCAGCAGGATCCAGATGAAAGCTATGGTCACCAGCGCCAGCAGTACTGCCAGGGCTTTGTTCTGCAGGGCGGTCTGGTTCATTGCGGGTCCTCGCATGGCTTATGCGTTATTAGTGCACCGCACCTGGGCAAAAGTGCCGCCATTCCCTTGATGCAAATCAATACGCGCCGTGTCTGCCAACCCTAGCATCCGCGCCTTTCGCTCCGGTGCGCACATGACCCTTATCGCCAAGCCCGAACTGCTGGCCCCCGCCGGCACCCTCAAGACCATGCGCTACGCCTTCGCGTATGGCGCCGACGCGGTCTACGCCGGCCAGCCACGCTACAGCTTGCGGGTGCGCAACAACGAGTTCGACCATGCCAACCTGGCCCTGGGCATCCAGGAGGCGCATGCCTTGGGCAAGCGCTTCTACGTGGTGGTCAACATTGCCCCGCACAATGCCAAGCTCAAGACCTTCCTCAAGGACCTGGCACCAGTGATCGAGATGGCACCGGACGCGCTGATCATGTCCGACCCAGGCCTGATCATGCTGGTACGCCAGCACTTCCCGCAGATGCCGGTGCACCTGTCGGTGCAGGCCAACACGGTCAACTGGGCCAGCGTGCAGTTCTGGCAGCAACTGGGCCTGAGCCGGGTGATCCTGTCGCGCGAGCTGTCGCTCGAAGAGATCGAGGAAATCCGCCAGCAGGTGCCGGACATGGAGCTGGAGGTGTTCGTTCACGGTGCCCTGTGCATGGCCTACTCCGGCCGTTGCCTGCTGTCGGGCTACCTCAACAAGCGTGATGCCAATCAGGGCACCTGCACCAACGCCTGCCGCTGGAAGTATGACGCCACCCCGGCCACCGAGAACGCCAACGGCGACATCGTGCGCGAAGTGCAGCCGACCCTGGGCCTGGGCGCCCCCACCGAGCAGGTATTCCTGCTGCAGGAAAGCAACCGCCCCGGTACCGAAATGCCGGCGTTCGAAGACGAGCACGGCACCTACATCATGAATGCCAAGGATCTTCGCGCCATCCAGCACGTCGGGCGCCTGGCGGCCATGGGCGTGCACTCGCTGAAAATCGAAGGCCGCACCAAGTCGCACTTCTACTGCTCCCGTACCGTGCAGTCATACCGCCAGGCGATCGACGACGCGGTGGCCGGGCGGCCATTCGACCGCGCCCTGATGGACAACCTCGAATCCCTGGCCCAACGCGGTTACACCGAAGGCTTCCTGCGCCGCCACGTGCACGACGAATACCAGAACTACCAGCGCGGCAACTCGGTGTCCGAGCGCCAGCAGTTCGTTGGCGAACTGACCGGGGTGCGCGTCGACGGCCTGGCCGAGGTCAAGGTGAAAAACCGCTTCGCCGTGGGTGACCACCTGGAGCTGATGACCCCGCGCGGCAACTACCACTTCGACCTGCACCGCCTGTGCGACCGCCAGCAGCAGGCCATCGAGGTGGCTCCGGGTGACGGCCACGTGGTGTACCTGCCGATTCCGGAGCAGGTCACGCTCGACTACGCCTTGCTGATGCGCGACCTCGGCACCGACGAGGCGGCCAGCTGACAAACCTGTAATGTGCGCCTCAGGTACCTGACAGGTGCCAGCGGCGAACATCGTGCAAGCCGCTTACGCTATGCTGCTGAACTACCGCTGGAAGGAGTGCTTCACCATGCTGCGCAAACACTTGCTGACCCTGGGCCTGCTGGCCGTCACTGGCCTGGCCCAGGCCGCCGAGACCATCGACGTCTACCGCGACCCCAACTGCGGATGCTGCAAGGCCTGGATCAGCCACTTGCGCGACAACGGTTTCACCGTGAACGACCATGTCGAGCCGAACATGAGCGAGGTGAAGCAACGCCTGGGCGTGGCGCCACGCCTGGCGTCGTGCCATACCGGGATGATCGACGGCAAGTTCGTCGAAGGCCACGTGCCGGCCGAGCAGGTGCGCCTGCTGGCCAAGCGCAACGACCTCAAGGGCCTGGCCGTGCCGGGCATGCCCATGGGCTCGCCCGGCATGGAAATGGGTGACCACAAGGATGCCTACCAGGTCATCGGCGTGACCCAGGACGGCAAGGACACCGTGGTCGCCAACTACTGATGCTCAGCCTTTGGGCGCTGTTCCTCAGCGCCTTCGGTGCCGCCACCCTGCTACCGCTGCAATCGGAGGCCGTGCTGGTCGGCCTTTTGCTGCGCCAGCCCGAAGCCTGGACCACCCTGCTGCTGGTGGCTACCCTGGGCAATGTGCTGGGCTCGGTGCTCAACTGGGTGCTGGGGCGGGCCATCGAGCACCTGCGCGACAAGCGCTGGTTCCCGTTCAGCCCTGCCCAGCTAGAGCGCGCGCAACAGCGCTACCAGCGCTGGGGGCAATGGTCGCTGCTGCTCAGCTGGATGCCGGTGATCGGCGACCCGCTGACGCTGATCGCGGGCATCATGCGTGAGCCGTTCTGGCGCTTCCTGCTGCTGGTGACCCTGGCCAAGGCCGGCCGTTATGGGGTGCTGGCGATGATTACCCTGGGCTGGTTTCACGCCTGGTAACACCTTTCACGTTCCGCGTGGTCCACTGGCTGTTACAGTCGCCCCTTCCTACATGGCCCTACACGGAGTGCCCCCATGCTGCGCGCAACCGCCCTGGCCCTGGCCTGCCTCGCCGGCAGTTCGGCCATCGCTGCCGAATCGCCCACCTATGGCCCCCAGCTAGAGGGCTTCAGCTACCCGCATCCGCTCAAGCATTTCGACTTCAAGACCCAGGGCCAGGCCCTGCAGATGGGCTATATGGACGTACCCGCCCAGGGCCAGGCCAACGGCCACAGCGTGGTGCTGATGCACGGCAAGAACTTCTGCGCCGCCACCTGGGAAACCACCATCGATGCCCTGAGCAAGGCCGGCTACCGGGTCATCGCCCCCGACCAGGTCGGCTTCTGCAGCTCCAGCAAACCAGCCCATTACCAGTACAGCTTCCAGCAACTGGCGAGCAACACCCATGCCCTGCTCGAACAACTGGGCGTGAAGCAAAGCATCGTGCTTGGCCACTCCACCGGCGGCATGCTCGCCACCCGCTATGCGCTGATGTACCCGCAGCAGGTAGAGCGCCTGGCGATGGTCAACCCCATCGGGCTGGAAGACTGGAAAGCCCTGGGCGTGCCCTACCGCACGGTGGACCAGTGGTATGCGCGCGAACTCAAGCTGGATGCCGAAGGCGTGCGCGAGTATGAGCGCAAGACCTACTACGCCGGGCGCTGGAAGCCGGAGTACGAGCGCTGGGTGCAGATGCTGGTGGGCCTGAACAAGGGGCCAGGGCATGAAGCGGTGGCGTGGAACTCGGCGCTGATCTACGACATGATCTTCACCCAGCCGGTGTACCACGAATTCAAGGACCTGCAGATGCCCACCCTGCTGCTGATCGGTGACCAGGACACCACGGCCATCGGCAGTGATATCGCGCCGCCAGAGGTGAAAGCGAAGCTGGGCAAGTATGCAGAGCTGGGGCCGCAGGTGGCCAAGCTGATTCCCAAGGGTGAGCTGATTACCTTTGAAGGCATGGGGCATGCGCCGCAGATCGAGGAGCCGGTGCGGTTCAACCGTACGCTGGTGGAGTGGTTGGGCAAGTGAGCCAATAGGCGGGGGGCCGCTTTACGGCCCCCTACACTTTCCAGACCTGCTCCTCTGTCCAGCCCAGCTCGGCAAAGTCCACCGCCCGCAACCCTGCCTCTTCTTCACAGAAAAACTCATCCAGCTGCGGCGGCCTCACTGCCGTGTCACTGAGCATCGCATGCACCTGCCCACGGTGATGCACCTGGTGCTCGAACAGGTGCGCCAACAGCCGCAGCCGTTGCTCGCGCTGCACCCGCTCGGGGCGCACGATGCTCACATAGCGCCCCAGTTCACCATCGCGCAGGCCGCGACAATAGGCGATCAGCCGGTGGTCGGCCTGGGCCTGTTCGGCATGCAGGTCGGTGCAGGTGGCAAACGGTTGTTCCGGCTCGAAGAAGCCCTCGCCGTCGGCGTCGGGCCGCTCGCCACGCTGCTCGCACTCGAGCATGTGCAGGTAGAACCAGTCCACCGTCAGCAAGTGGTTGAGGGTAGCTTTGATCGAGGGGAAAAAGCTGCAGCGGGGTGCGACGAATTCGTCCTGGGTCAGTTGCAGGCAGGCCTTGTACAGCCGGTGGTTGGCCCAGCCATTGTTGTAGGCCTGGGTCAGCAGATGATGCGACAACGGCTCCATGGTTCGGCTCCTTTTCAGGCGAAGCGTTGCAGTTGCATCTCCCGTAGCCGGCTCAGGGTCCGTTGGTACGGGAACGCCAGATACCCTTGAGTGTAGAGGGCATCCAGCGGTACCTGGGCCTCCAGGTACAACGCCACCCGCCGGTCGTAGCATTCGTCGACCAGGGCAATGAAGCGGCGCACCGCGTCGTCCTTGGGCGACAGCACCGGCAGCTCGCGGTCGCCCGCCACCACCCGCGCCGCAGCATCCTCGGTGCCCCGGGCAATGCGCCCGGCCCGCTGCTCCCCACCCAGCGTCGGAATGCCCGACACCAGAATGGCCGGGAACCGGTCGCACAGGGCCATGAACTCCATGGCTGCCAGCGGCTGCTCGCACAGGTCGGTGAAGCGGCACCAGATGGCCTGCGCGCTGCGCCGCACCACCTGCACCTGCCGGGAGCCGATCGCCAAGGGCTGGTCTTGGCCTGCATCGCCGGGGCTGAGCTGGCGGAACACCTCGTCCAGCTGGCTGGCCTGCCCCGCTTGCGCCACCCAGTAACGCTGGCGCTCGGCGCCGGGGTGCAGGCGGTGGTCCTGCTCGCCGGCTACCGGCAGCACCTGCATGTGCCGCTGGATGGCGGCAATGGCCGGCAGGAAACGCTCGCGGTTGAAGCCGTCGCGGTACAGCTGCTCGGGTGGCTGATTGGACGTGGCGACGATCACCACGCCTTGGTCGAACAATACCTGGAACAGGCGGCCGAGGATGATCGCGTCACCGATGTCGTTGACGAACAGTTCGTCGAAGCACAGCACGCGAATCTGCCCGGCCAGTTCCCCGGCCAGCGCCAGCAGCGGGTCGGCAGTGCCGTTGAGCTGAAACAGGCGCTGGTGGACCCAGGCCATGAAGTGGTGGAAGTGCTGGCGCCGGCTGGGTACCCGCAGGCAGCGGTGAAACTGGTCCATCAGCCAGGTCTTGCCCCGGCCGACCGGGCCCCACAGGTAGATACCCTGGGTTGGGCGGCCCTGTTCGAGGGCCTGGAAGCAGACCTGCAAGGCCTCGACAGCGCAGGCCTGGGCAGGGTCGGCGACATAGCCCTGGGTGGTCAGGGCCTGCTGGTAGAGGGAGTGGGGATCGATAGCCATGCGGCATTCTACACGGCTGACACACCGCGGACCTTGTGGGAACAACGGTATTACCCAAATTCAAAAGGCTGCGGCGATCCCTGTGGGAGCGGGCGTGCCCGCGAACACGGGCGAAGCCCGTGCCATCCACCGCGGCGCCTGCTTCGCGGCGGTTCGACGCCTCGACACGCCCGCTCCCACAGGGGCCGCGTACAACAGTGGTGATCAAGCGTCGCCCAGGCCTACCTTGAGCAGCGCGCCGTCCTTGTCATCGGTCAGCACATACAGGTAACCATCCGGCCCCACCCGCACATCGCGGATACGCGACTTCAACTCACCCAGCAAACGCTCTTCATGCACCACCTTGTCGCCATCCAGCTGCAGGCGGATCAGCTCCTGGGTGGCCAGCGCGCCAATGAACAGGTTGTGGCCCCAGGCCTTGAACGTGGGGCTGTCGTAGAAGGCCATGCCGCTGATACCCGGCGACTTCTCCCACACATGGTGCGGGTCGACCATACCCTGCACATGCTTGCCCTTGGCCTCGGGGATCGGCAGAAGCGAGTAGTTGATGCCGTGGGTCGCAACCGGCCAGCCGTAGTTCTTCCCGGGCTCGGGAATGTTGATCTCGTCGCCACCGCGCGGGCCGTGTTCGTGGGTCCACAGCTTGCCGGTCCACGGGTTGAGTGCGGCGCCTTGCTGGTTGCGGTGGCCGAACGACCAGATCTCCGGCCGTACGTTGTCCTTGCCGACGAAGGGGTTGTCCCTGGGCACTTCGCCGTCCGGCAAAATACGCACGATCTTGCCTTGCAGCTTGTCCAGGTCCTGGGCAGTCGGGCGCTGGTTGTTCTCGCCGAGGGCGATGAACAGGTAACCGTCGCGGTCGAACACCAGGCGCGAGCCGAAGTGGTTGCCCTCCGACAGCTTGGGCTGCTGGCGGAAAATGACGTTGAAGTTTTCCAGCCGGGCGCGGTCCTGGGACAACTGGCCACGGCCGACCGCCGTGCCAGCCTTGCCGTCACTGCCCTCTTCGGCGTAGGACAGGTACACGGTACGGTCCTTGGCGAACTCCGGCGACAGCACCACATCCAGCAGGCCGCCCTGGCCCTCGGCCCAGACCTTGGGCACACCGCTGATCGGTGGGCCGACCTTGCCTTCGGCATTGACCACCCGCAAGTTGCCGGCGCGCTCGGTGACCAGCATGTCCTTGCCACCCGGCAGGAACGCCAAAGCCCAGGGGTTGCGCAGGCCGTCGGCCACTGTGCTGACGGTCAAGGTGCCTTCTTCACTGCGCAGCTGCTGTTCGGCCGCCGCCTGCGCCAGCAGGGGCAGGAGTGCGGCGGCGGTCAGGGTTACAAGCCAGGGTGCTCGAAGCATGCAGGATTCCTTTCGTAGGGCGCTCATGGCGCGCGCGGGTTGTCGCGAGGTGGTCGGGTGGGCTCCAGGCTCGGGGTTTGCTGCTGGCGGCGCAGGTTGTCGCCGTTGCCAATGCCGCGGTTGTCCAGGGTGGGCGTGCGCTGGTATGGGTCGGTGGATGGGCCGCGCACGGGAGGTGCGGCCGGCATGCTGCCCTGGCGGCTGTTGGGGTTGGCGCGCTGGATCGGGCTGTTATAGGGGTTGTTGTTGCCGGCGGCGAGTTGCACGGGCAGCTCCGGGGCTGCTTGCGCGGGCAACCACAGCACCAGGCCGAGGGCCAGGATGGGCAATGTCGGGGTCATGCTTCACCTCCTGTACGAGAATGCCGCGCCTGGTGGGTTTGATAGCCTAAGGCGCGAAGGGTTCGCGGCAAAAGTGTGAATGCGGGTGGAGATGATTCCTGATGTTTCAGTATGGGCCCTGGGGGCTGCTTTGCAGCCCATCGCGACACAAGGCCGCTCCTACAGGGGTATGCGATTACCTGTAGGAGCGGCCTTGTGTCGCGATGGGCTGCAAAGCGGCCCCAGGTTACTGGCCCTTGTCCACCTTGTGCCGCGCCGCATACAGGCACAGCATTTCCATCGCCAGGGTGGCCCCCGCCAGCGCGGTGATATCGGCATGGTCATAGGCTGGCGCCACCTCCACCAGGTCCATGCCCACCAGGTTGATGCCGCGCAGCCCGCCGAGGATCTCCAGCGCCTGCACCGTGCTCAGCCCGCCGCACACCGGTGTGCCGGTACCGGGCGCATAGGCCGGATCGAGGCAGTCGATATCGAAGGTCAGGTACACCGGCCGCTCGCCCACCCGCTGGCGAATCGCCGCGATCACCGCCTCGGTGCCCTGCCGATGCACCTGGCGGGCGTCGAGGATGGCAAAGCCCTGGCTGTCGTCATTGGTGGTGCGCAGGCCGATCTGCACCGAGCTGGCCGGGTCCACCAGGCCTTCGCGGGCCGCATGCCAGAACATGGTGCCGTGGTCGATGCGCTTGCCTTCCTCGTCCGGCCAGGTGTCGCTGTGCGCATCGAAGTGGATCAGCGCCAGCGGGCCATGGCGGCGGGCATGGGCCTTGAGCAGCGGGTAGCTGATGAAATGGTCGCCGCCCAGGGTGAGCATGGCGCAGCCTGCTTCCAGAATATGCGTGGCATGGGCCTCGATGCTGTCCGGTACTGACTGCGGGGTGCCGCTGTCGAAGGCGCAATCGCCATAGTCGATCACCGCCAGGTGGTCGAACGGGTCGAACGCCCACGGCCAGTGCCGGGCCCAGGCCTGCTGCACCGAGGCGGCGCGAATCGCCCGTGGGCCGAAGCGCGCACCGGGGCGGTTGCTGGTGGCAGTATCGAACGGCACACCGCTGACCACCACATCGACACCACGCAGGTCGCGGCTGTAACGGCGGCGGGAGAAACTGGTAATGCCTGCGTAGGTACTTTCCGCAGCGGTGCCATAAAGGCTGTCGCGGGTGATGGCCTGGTCGTTGTTTGCGGCTTGCTCCACGGTCGGGCTCCTTTGTCGTTATTGGTTACTGGCGGCTGCGGAACGCGGTCCACAGGCGGTTGCGCTGGCGCAGGTCGGCCAGGGCCATGCTGCGGTCGGCATACAGGCGCTGGCGTACTGCGGCCGACGGGTAGATGTCCGGGTCGTTGCGTACCGCTTCGTCCACCAACGGCGTGGCCGCCTGGTTGGCGTTGGCGAAGAACAGCGTGTTGGTCAGCGCGGCCACCGACTCGGGCTTGAGCATGAAGGCGATGAACGCCCGCGCGGCCTCGGGGTGCGGGGCGTCCTTGGGAATGACCAGGTTGTCCTGCCACACCAGCGTGCCTTCGCGGGGGATGCGGTAGATCAGCTCGAACGGTTTGCCGGCACGGCGCGCCTGGTCGGCGGCCATCGCCGCATCGCCGTTGTAGGTCAGCGCCAGGCACACGCTACCGTTTGCCAGGTCGCTGATCTGCCGGCCATTGGCGACGTAGCTGATCGACGGCTGCAGCTGGCTCAGCAGGTTCTGCGCGGCGGCCAGGTCGTCCTTGTCTTGGCTGTAAGGGTCCTTGCCCAGGTAGTTCAGGGCCACGCCGATCACCTCCTGGGGCGAGTCGGGCATGGCGATGCCGCAGTCCTTCAGCCGGCTGGCGTACTCAGGCTTGAACAGCAGGTCGAGGCTGCCCAGCGGCACATCCCCCAGGCGTTGGCGCACAGCCTCCACATTCACCCCCAGGCCCAAGGTGCCCCAGGTGTAGGGCACGGCATGGCGGTTGCCGGGGTCGGCCTCGGCGAGCTTGGCCAGCAGGTCCTTGTCGAGGTTGGCATAGCCGGGCATGGCCTGGGGGTCGAGCGGCTGCAGGGCGTTGGCCTTGAGCGCCCGGGCCAGCACCGCCGACGACGGCACCACCACGTCATAGCCGCTGCCACCGGTCAGCAGCTTGGTTTCCAGCACTTCGGTGGTATCGAAGGTGTCGTAGCGCACCTTGTAGCCGGTTTCCTGCTCGAAGCGCTGGAGAGTTTGCGGGGCGACATAGTCGGCCCAGCTGTAGAGGTTGACGACCTTTTCTTCGGCCTGCAGCGGCAAGGCCAGGACCAGGGACAGCAGGCACAACGATCGACGCATGGCGGACACCTCGGCAAATGGGTGGATGCCGCGAGCATGCCAGCCGGGTTACATTGCTGAAATGGCAAGTTTGCAAAGCTGACATTCATCAGGAGCAATGTAATGCTCGGACAAGTGCATGACCCCGACCTGCACCTGCTGCGGCTGTTCGTCACTGTAGTCGAGGCCGGTGGCTTCAGCGCCGCGCAAGGGGTGCTGGGCCTGAGCCAGCCCACCATCAGTCAGCGCATGGCGCAGCTGGAAGCGCGGCTGGGTTACCGCCTGTGCAGTCGCGGCAAGGGCGGTTTTCACCTGACGGAGAAAGGCACGTTGTTGCTGGACGCCGCCCGTGGCTTGTTGCTGAACATCGAACAGTTTCGCCAGCAGGCCAATGGCGTTGCCGGGCGGCTGCTGGGGACCGTGCGCCTAGGCATGGCGGAGAACCAGGACAAGGCGGTGAGCCTGAAGCTGGCGGCGGCCATTGCCGCGTTTCGCAGGCGCGAGGAGGCGGTGCAGCTGGAGCTGATCAGTGCGCCGCCGGCGGAGCTGGAGCGGTTGTTGCTGGAGCAGCGGTTGGATTACGCCATCAGCTACTTTTCCGGCAACCAGGCAGCCTTCGATTACCAGCCGCTGTTCGAGGAACGGCAACGGCTGTATTGCGGCAAGGGCCATGTGCTGTTCGGTGAGGCTGGCGTTGGGCGGGAGCGGTTGTCGGCGATGGACCAGGTGCGCCATCCGTACCGGTTTTTAAAGGGCGGCGAGCCGTTCCAGAGCCAGCGCAGCATGGCGGTGGCGGAGCAGATCGAGAGCGTGCTGACGTTCATTCTGTCGGGGCGGCATATTGGTTATCTGCCGTGCCACTGCGCGCAAGCGTGGGAGGCTGAGGGGCTGCTGTGGGCGCTGAACCCTGGGCTGGACTTCGTGGTGCCGTTTACCCTGGCCAGGCACCGGGCGCAGGTGGTTGGCGAGGCACAGCAGGCGTTTGCGCAGGATTTACTGGCGGCGTTTGCCTGACCGGGCCTCTTCGCGGGTAAACCCGCTCCCACAGGGACCGCGACTTCCTCAGGCATGTGCGGTCTCTGTAGGAGCGGCCTTGTGCCGCGAAAGGGCCGCAAAGCGGCCCCGGCAATATGTGCTGCAAAGCTGAAATCCTGGGGGCGCTTCGCACCCCTTTCGCGACACAAGGCCGCTCCCACAGAACCGCGCAGGCTCAGTAAGCCATGCTCCAGGTCAGGGTGTAGGTACGCCCGCGCCCCTGGTAGTCATACAGGTACGCCGGCCCGTAGGTCGGCGAGTAGAACAGCGTCGCACGCTGCCCCCAGACCGTGCTGTACTGCTTGTCCAGCAGGTTCTGGATGCCGGCGCTGAAAGTACCGAAGCCGGTGTCCTGGCTGCCCAGCAGGTCGAAGGTGGTGTAGCCGTCGATCTCGTGGTCGGCATCGTCCTTCAGGCTGAAGGCATGGTTGGCCTGCAGCCGTGCACTGCGGCCATCGCCCTTCCAGCCGACGAACGCGGTAGCCTTCGACAACGAGGCATAGCGGGCATCGCGCTTGATCCAGCCGCCATCAGCATCTTCTTCCTCGGAGCGGGTCAGGTGCAGGGTGCCACCAGCTTCCCAGCCGGTCTGGAAGTGCCGGGTCAGTGCGCCTTCGAAACCGAAGTCACGGCTCTTCTGATCTTCCACATTGATGGTCAGCGTCTGCGAGTCGACGTTGATGATCTTGTCCGACCAGATGTAGTACAGCGCCGCCTGGGCATCCCAGTCCAGGTCGGCATAGCGCCAGCCCAGTTCCACCTGGCGGCTCTTGATGCCGGCCAGCGGGTTGTCGGCCACGCTCAGCCCGGGCTTGCCGTAGTACTTGGCCGGATCGGGCAGGTCGAAGCCTTCGCCGTAGTTGGTCCATACCTGGTGGCCATTCTTGAAGTCGTAGATGGCACCGACGTTGAACAGGTTGACCTGGTAATCGTTGCTGCCGCCCGGCACACCCTTGAAGTCGCTGACGTCCACATCCATCTGCTGGCGCCTGGCGCCGCCGGACAGGGTCAGGTTATCGGTGGCATGCCAGTCCAGCTGGGCGTATACCGACACGCCATCGACCCGGTAGCTGGGGTAGCGTGCGGCCTTGCTGTCCTTTTCCAGCTCCAGGCCACCCGACTCGGACGAAGTCTGGGCGTTGAAGGTGGTCTGCTCGGCGTTGAAGCGCTCGCGGTCCAGGTCGACGCCGTAGGTCAGCTTCAGCGCGTCCCACTGCTTGGCGAACAGGCCCTTGAGGCTGGTGACTTCGAAGTTCTGCTGCGAGGCGGCAAAGTACACCCCGCGCGAACCGGTGGGCGTGGCGCGGTTGTAGTACGGGAACGGGTAGAAGTTGTCGTCTTCCTTGCGGTACGAGGCCTGCAGGTAGAAGTCCTGGCCCAGCACGTCGGTGTGGTGGTAGTTGGCGTTCAGCAGCAGGCGCCGGGTGCGTGGCTCCAGGTCCGACGAGTAGCCACTGCGCAGTTCGGCATCTTCCAGGTCGGATGGGGCGTTGTAGTTCAGGTTGGGGAAGTAGATGCCGGTACTGCCGTGGTTGCCCGAGTCATAGTACTGGGCCAGCAGGTCGAGGCTCTGCTGGTCGTTCAGCTGCATCCCCAAGGTGCCGAGTACGTCGATGGTGCGGTTGTACTGCAGGTCGGTCTGGGTGTTGTCGATGAAGATCTGGTCGCCGGCGCCATCGTAGAAGGCTTCGTTCTGCTCGCCGGAAACCCCCAGCCGGGCGTTGAACCGCTCGTTGCCGCCACTGATCGACTGGGCGAAGCGGGTGGCCAGGTCGTCGCTGTTGTTGAAGCCGCTGCTGGCACCGAGCTGGGTCTCGAAGCGCGCCGGGCCGGGTTCGCCCTTCTTGGTCACGATGTTGATGATGCCGCCGGTGGCGCCGCCACCGTAGATGGCGCTGGCGCCAGACAGCACTTCGACGCGTTCGACGTTGAACGGCGAAATGCTGTCGAACTGGCGTGACAGGCCGCGCGAGCTGTTCTGGCTGACCCCGTCGATCATCACCAGCACGTTGCGCCCGCGCATGTTCTGGCCGTAGTTGGTACGCCCTTCCGGCGCCAGGTCGAGGCCTGGCACCAGCTTGCCGATGGCTTCCTTCAGGCTGACGCCGCTGTCGATCTGCTCGCGCAGCTGCTGCTGGTCGACCACCCACACGGTGCCGGGGATTTCGCTGATCGCGGTGCTGGTGCGCGAGGCCACGCTGACCTCGATCGGCTTGAGGTTGACCGCCTGCGGCGCGGGGTCGACCTTGCGCAGGGTTACCGTGCGGGCATCGCTGAATTGCCAGCTCATGCCGCTGCCGGCCAGCAACTGCTGCAGGGCCTGCTCGATGCTGTAGCTGCCTTGCAAGGCCGGGCTGGCCTGGCCGGCGACATCGCCGGTGGTGTACAGCAGGTGCAGGCCGGCCTGGTCGGCGAACGAGGTCAGGGCCTGATCCAGCGGCTGGGCCGGCAGGTCGAGCTGGACCTGGCGGGCCTGGGTCTGCGCCTGTTCGGTGGCGGGCGAGGCAAACGCCTGCAGCGGACCGACCAGCATGGCCAGGGCACTGCAGGACATCAGGGCATGGTGAAGCGGACCGCGGCGGCGGTGCAAAGGCTTGAGCATCAGAGGCACGAATGAGCTTCCTGACAAGTCGTAAATGAGAATTGGTTGCTGATCAGTCCCACTACGACGATCTGGCTGGCAGGAACTTGCAGTGCAAGATAAAAAAATTTTCTTGTGCCGGCCTTTTCGCGGCTGAAGCCGCTCCCACAGGAATCTCCACAGACTTCCAGACCTGTGCAGTATCTGTGGGAGCGGCTTCAGCCGCGAAGAGGCCGGCACAGGCGAATCAATGAACCACGGCCAACCACGGCAGGTAGGTCACCTTCAGCCCATAGCGCTGCTCGAGGGTGCGCAACAGGGCCTCAGGTTCATCGAGGTCGAATACCCCGCTCACCTCCATCGCCGCCAGCTTGCCATCCGACAGCACGATCCGCCCATGCCGATAACGCTCCAGCTCCGCCAGCACCTGCCCCAGCGGCTTACCGTTGAAGATCAGCTTGCCGCGCTGCCAGGCCAACTGCGTGCCGGCATCGGCCGTTATTGCCAGTTCATGCGCGCCAACCTTGGCTTCGCCACGAGCCAATACCACGCTGCCATCGCGACGCACGCTGAAGGTGGCCGCGCTCCCCTGCACCCGCTCACCAGCCGTATCGACCACAAAGGGCCGTGAATCATCGGTGGTCTCGAACAAGGCCTCACCAGCCTCCAACACCACCCGCCGCTCATCGTCGCTGAACACCACGCTCAGGGCACTGGCACTGTTCAGCGTCACCCGGGTGCCATCGGCCAGGGTGATCACCTGTCGCTCGCCGACCCCGGTGTGGTAATCCGCCAGCAGCACCGGCGCCTGCTGCCAACCCGCCACAGCAACGGCCAACACCAGTGCAGCCGCCACCCCAGCCTGTTTCAGCCAGTTACGGCAATGGCGCAAGGCCTGGCCGATGTATTTTGCCACCATGCTCTCGGAAACCCCCAGGCGCTGCGCGATCTGCGCCTGGGTCAGGCCGTCGACGCGGTTGAGCAACAGCGCCTGGCGGGCATTGTCGGACAGCTGCAGCAGCGCCTGGTCGAGGATCTGCAGGCGCTCCCGGGCCAGCAAGGCCGCCTCGGGGGCCGGTGCCGGGCAGGCGACCTCACCTGCCCGCTCGCTGTCGTCGTGGCTGGCGGCAATGCGCTGCTCGCGGCGCAAGGCATCGATCGCCAGGTTGCCGGCGACGCGGAAGATGAAACTGCGCGCGTGTAACACCGGCACCGCCTGCTGGTCGATGCTCACCAGCCTGAGGTAGGTTTCCTGCGCGACGTCGGCAGCGCGCTGGCGGTCGCTCATGCGCCGGGTCAGGAACTGCAGCAGGTCGTCGTAGTGCTCCTGGAAACTTGCCAGCAAGCCCGGCGCGGGAGAGGTCAGCATGGGTTTGGGAACGGCCAGTAGGAGAAGTTATCGGGCGTTAATGAGAAACAGTATCTTTCATCTGGAAGGAGACTTTCAACGCCGACGCGTATTTGCCACACTGCCCATTCGCCCAATCTTGCAAGGTCGCTCCCCATGGCTGCCCGTCTGCACCGCTACGCCCGCCTGTTTCTGGTCCTGCTGCTGGCCTTCGGCCTGGGAGGCTGTGCGCTGTTCCAGGCACGCGACCCGGTCAATATCAGCGTGATCGGTATCGAGCCGCTGCCCGGGCAGGAGCTGGAACTGCGCATGGCGGTGAAGATGCGGGTACAAAACCCCAACGAGGCGCCGATCGACTACAACGGCATCGCCCTGAACCTGGAAGTGAACGGCCAGCCGCTGGCTGCCGGGGTCAGCGACCAGCAGGGGCACATCGGCCGTTATGGCGAAGCAGTGGTCGTGGTGCCGGTGAGCATCACGGCGTTTTCCTTCCTGCGCCAGGCCTATGGGCTGGGCCAGGCGGGCTCGTTGCAAGGCCTGCCCTATGTGCTGCGCGGCAAGCTGGCCGGCGGGCTGCTGGGGACCGTGCGTTTTACCGACGAGGGCAAGCTGGACCTGCCCAAGGGCACTTACTGGTAAGCGCCTGGCAGAGTGAGATCAGCGGCTGGCGCTGGCTGCGGCCATCAGCTTGTTGACTTCGCTGCGCACCATGTTGGCATATTCGGGCGGCGACATGCCATCCAGCTCGGCACGCACCCACTCGGCCCATTTGCCTTTGCGCCGTGGTTTTTCGGCGATCAGCCGCGCCGCTTCGCCCTTGGCCTTGCCCAGGTTGTTCTGCCACAGTTCGAACAGCCGGGCCTTCTCTGCCTCGATCTGCGCCCGTTCCTCGAAGCTCATGTTGGCCAGATTGAAACTCATGAAGGTACCTGCAAGTTTGAAAATGGCCGCTATCTTACACCCAGGTATTGCAACAGCCCAAAGCCGCCGCAACTTTCCCGACGCGCCGGCATCCATTGTTCAAGCCACACCATCGACGAGGACGAGTTCATGGCCCGGAAAAAAGCCGCGCTGGCCGACAGCGATCAGATCAAGGACCAGGTATTCAGCGAACTGCAGGCGCTGATCGAAGAATCGGAAAGGCTGCTGAACGACAGCGCCGCCCTGGTGGGTGACGAGGCGGAAACCCTGCGCGCGCAGGTAAGCCTCAAGCTACGCCAGGCGCGCCATGCCGCCGACAAGGTGCGCAGCAAGGCGCAACCGGTGATGGACGCTACCCAGGACTACATCGGTGGCCACCCGTGGCAGACCGTGGCCATTTCCGCAGGCCTCGGGCTGGTGGTCGGCCTGCTGCTGGGCCGCCGCCACTGACACCTGGGCCGCCTGGCGCGAGTCAGGCGGCCTGCGCCATCGGGATACCGCTGTGGAAGCGCAGCTCCTGGTCCGGTGACTGAATCAGTTCCACCTCTGCTGCGCGCACCAGTTCCACCCGGCGGGCGATATCTGCCTCTTCACCGTAGTTGTGCGCCAGTTTCAGGTAACCCTGGTAGTGGCGCGCTTCGCTCTTCAGCAGGCCGTGGTAGAAGCGGCCCAGCTCCTCGTCCAGGTGCGGTACCAGCGCGGCAAAGCGCTCGCAGCTGCGCGCCTCGATGAACGCCCCCACCACCAGCGTATCCACCAGCTTGACCGGCTCGTGGGCGCGCACCAGCCGCCGCAGCCCCGACGCATAACGCCCCGCCGACACCGGGCGCAGCGGCACGCCACGACGCTTCATCAGGCGCAGCACCTGCTCGTGGTGCACCAGCTCCTCGCGGGCAAGGCGCGACATCATGTTGATCAGGTCGAGGTGGGTGTTGTACTTGGCGATCAGGCTCAGGGCGGTGCTGGCAGCCTTGAATTCGCAGTTCTTGTGGTCGATCAGCAGGGTTTCCTGGTCGGCGAGCGCCGCTTCGATCCAGGCGTCTGGTGTCGGGCAACCAAGAAAGGCGTCGATTTCGGGGATCAGGGACATGACGTGCAACCACACAGGACAGGCAGGGCCGGCGATTATACCGGCGGCGGCGGGCGGCGCCAGTGACTATGCTTGATGTACATCAAGCGCCAGCGGGGGAAGCGCCGACTATAGTCAGGCATTGGTCGCCACCTTTGAAGGGAGCTAACGCCCATGCAAGCCGTCCGCAGCATCCTCGTCGTCCTCGACCCAGAGCACGCCCACAGCCGGGCGCTGACCCGGGCCAAGCTGATCGCCGGCCTCACCGGCGCCCGCCTGCACCTGCTGATGTGCGACAAAAGGCACGATCACAGCGCGCTGCTGAGCCTGCTGAGCAGCCAACTGCATGATGATGGCTATGACAACGTTACCCATGAACAGGCCTGGCATGACACCTTGCATGAATCCATCATCGCTGTGCAGCAGGCCGAGGGCTGCGAGTTGGTGATCAAGGAACACCGCCCGGACAACCCGCTGAAAAAGGCCCTGCTCACCCCCAGCGACTGGAAGCTGCTGCGCCAGTGCCCGTGTGCCGTGCTGATGGTCAAGAGCGAGCGGCCGTGGACCGGCGGCAAGGTCCTGGCCGCGGTGGATGTCGGCAACCAGGATGAGGACCACCGCCGCCTGCATGCCAGCATCATCGACCATGGTTTCGAGATTGCCGAACTGGCCAAGGGTGAGTTGCACGTCATCAGCGCCCATCCGTCGCCGATGCTGTCGGCATCGGACCCGGTGTACCAGCTGAGCGAGACCATCGAAAAGCGCTACCGCGAGGCTTGCAAGGCGTTCCAGGCAGAGTACGACATCAGCGAAGACCGCCTGCATGTGGCCGAAGGGCCTGCGGATGTGCTGATTCCGCATACCGAGAAGAAGCTGGACGCGGTGGTGACGGTGATCGGCACGGTGTGCCGCACGGGGATTTCCGGGGCGTTGATTGGTAATACCTCGGAGGTGGTGCTGGATGCGCTGGAAGGGGATGTGCTGGTGCTCAAGAGCGAGGAGGCAATTGCCCACCTGGCGGAATTGGCCCGCGGTTGAGTTTGCCTTCCTCAGGAGGACACATGATTCCTTGAAATTGCAGGGCCCCTGTGGGAGCGGGTTTACCCGCGAAAGCGGCGGTGAGTCCAACGACGCATTCGCGGGTAAACCCGCTCCCACAGGAGATTTCTTACAAGAAATCTCTAGGCCAACGCCTCTTGGACCTTCGGGTCCAGCCCTTCTCCTGCATTGGCCTCGATCCATTGCGCCAGCTGCCGACGCATCGCCGGCGTCCAGAAGCTCTGCAGATGCTGGCGTACCCCTTGCACCGCCAGCGCCCGGTCTGGCTCGCTGTCGAAGTAATGGGCAATCTGGTTGGCCATCTTGACCAGGCTCTCACTGCTCATCGGCGCACCTCGGCTTTTTCCGCAATACGGCGCTCCTTCAGCAAGCGCTGCTGCTCGTCACTGAAGTCCTGATAGCGCTTCTGCCACTGCGAAGGCTGGAACACTTTCACCACCTCCACCGCCGTCACCTTGTACTCCGGGCAGTTGGTGGCCCAGTCGGAGTTGTCGGTGGTAATCACGTTGGCCCCCGACTCGGGGAAGTGGAACGTGGTGTACACCACGCCCGGCGCTACCCGTGCACTGACCTTGGCGCGCAGCACCGTCTGCCCGGCGCGGCTGCCGATACCGACCCAGTCACCGTCCTGGATGCCACGGCTCTCGGCATCGGTCGGGTGAATTTCCAGGCGGTCGGCGTCATGCCAGGCAACGTTGCCGGTACGCCGGGTCTGGGCGCCGACGTTGTACTGGCTGAGGATGCGGCCGGTGGTCAGCAGCAGCGGGTAGCGGTTGTTGACCTTCTCTTCGGTGGGCACGTAGCCGGTGAGCATGAAGCGCCCCTTGCCACGTACGAACTGGTCGATGTGCATGGTCGGCGTGCCATCCGGCGCTGCGTCGTTACACGGCCACTGCAGGCTGCCGTGGCGGTCGATCTCGGCGTAGCTGACGCGGTGGAAGGTAGGCGTCAGGCGGGCGATCTCGTCCATGATCTCGGACGGGTGGCGGTAGTTCATCGGGTACCCCAGGGCATTGGCCAGGGCCACGGTCGCCTCCCAGTCAGCCTTGCCAGCCAGCGGCTCCATCACCTTGCGCACCCGCGAAATGCGCCGCTCGGCGTTGGTGAAGGTGCCGTCTTTTTCGAGGAACGAGCTGCCCGGCAGGAACACATGGGCGAACTTGGCTGTTTCGTTGAGGAAGATGTCCTGCACCACCACGCACTCCATGGCCAGCAGGGCTGCGGTGACGTGCTGGGTGTTGGGGTCGCTCTGGGCAATGTCCTCGCCCTGGCAGTACAAGGCCTTGAAGCTGCCATCCAGCGCCGCCTCGAACATGTTGGGGATGCGCAGGCCCGGGTCGGGCTGCAGGGTCACGCCCCAGGCACGCTCGAACTCGGCGCGCACGCCTTCGTTGGAAATGTGCCGGTAGCCAGGCAGTTCGTGAGGGAACGAGCCCATGTCGCACGAGCCCTGCACGTTGTTCTGCCCGCGCAGCGGGTTCACCCCTACCCCTTCACGGCCGATGTTGCCGGTGGCCATGGCCAGGTTGGCGATGCCCATCACCGCGGTGCTGCCCTGGCTGTGCTCGGTCACGCCCAGGCCGTAGTAGATCGCCGCGTTGCCGCCGGTGGCGTACAGCCGGGCGGCGGCGCGGATCTGCTCGGCAGGCACGCCGCAGACCGGGCCAAGCACTTCGGGGGCGTTTTCCGCCAGGCTGACGAAGTCGCGCCAGCGGGCAAAATCCTCGGTTTCGCAGCGGGCATCGATGAAGCGCTGGGCCAGCAGGCCTTCGGTGACGATCACGTGGGCCAGGGCATTGAGCATGGCCACGTTGGTGCCGGGGCGCAGTTGCAGGTGCAGCTCGGCGCGGGCGTGCGGCGAATCGACCAGGTCGATGCGCCGCGGGTCGATCACGATCAGCCGCGCACCCTGACGCAGGCGGCGCTTGAGCTGCGAGCCGAATACCGGGTGGGCGTCGGTGGGGTTGGCGCCGATCACCAGCACCACGTCGGCCTGCATCACCGAGTCGAAGCTCTGCGTACCAGCCGATTCACCCAGGGTCTGCTTCAGGCCATAGCCAGTGGGCGAGTGGCAAACCCGCGCGCAGGTGTCGACGTTGTTGTTGCCGAACGCCGTGCGCACCAGTTTCTGCACCAGGTAGGCTTCTTCGTTGGTGCAGCGGCTGGAGGTGATGCCGCCGATGGAATCGCGACCGTACTTCAGCTGGATGCGGCGGAACTCGCTGGCGGCGTAGGTTACCGCCTCGTCCCAGCTGACTTCCTGCCACGGGTCTTCCAGGCGCTTGCGGATCATCGGCTTGGTGATGCGGTCCGGGTGGGTGGCGTAGCCCCAGGCGAAGCGGCCCTTGACGCAGGCGTGGCCGTGGTTGGCGCCGCCGTTCTTGTCGGGGACCATGCGCACCAACTGGTCGCCCTTCATTTCGGCACGGAACGAGCAGCCGACGCCGCAGTAGGCGCAGGTGGTGATGACCGCACGCTCGGGCTGGCCCAGCTGCACCAGGCTCTTTTCCGTCAGGGTCGCGGTCGGGCAAGCCTGTACGCAGGCGCCGCACGACACGCATTCCGAGGCAAGGAAGTTTTCCCCACCCGCCGCCGCTACGCGCGATTCGAAGCCGCGCCCGGTGATAGTCAGGGCGAAGGTGCCCTGGATGTCCTCGCAGGCGCGCACGCAGCGGCTGCAGACGATGCACTTGCTTGGCTCGTAGTCGAAATACGGGTTGGATACGTCCTTCTTCTCGGCCAGGTGGTTGGCACCGTCATAGCCGTAGCGAACCTCGCGCAGGCCCACCTGGCCGGCCACGGTCTGCAGCTCGCAGTTGCCGTTGGCCGAACAGGTCAGGCAGTCCAGCGGGTGGTCGGAGATATACAGCTCCATCACGTTGCGGCGCAAACCGGCCAGGCGCGGGGTTTCGGTGTGCACCACCATGCCTTCGCTGACCGGGGTGGTGCAGGAGGCCGGGTAACCGCGCATGCCTTCGATTTCCACCATGCACATGCGGCAAGAGCCGAAGGCTTCGAGGCTGTCGGTGGCGCACAGTTTGGGGATGCTGGTACCGAGCATGGCTGCAGCGCGCATCACCGATGTGCCGGCGGGCACAGTGATGGCACGGCCATCGATGCTCAGGCTGACCTGTACCTCGCTGTCACGGGCCGGGGTGCCGAGGTCGCTGCTTTTATCAGAAGCGGGGTCGAAGAAATTGATCACTGCGCGGCCTCCGTGTGGGTCAGCCCGAAATCGGCGGGGAAGTACTTCAACGCGCTGGCCACCGGATAGGCAGTCATGCCGCCCATGGCGCACAGCGAGCCGTACTGCATGGTGTCGCACAGGTCACGCAGCAACAGCGCGTGGTCGTGGCGTTCGGTCATGTCGCTGGTGGCGATCAACCGGTCGACCACTTCCATGCCTCGGGTCGAGCCGATGCGGCACGGGGTGCACTTGCCACAGGACTCCTCGGCACAGAACTGCAGGGCGAAGCGCGCCATGCTGGCCATGTTCAAGGTGTCATCGGCCACTACCACACCACCATGGCCGAGCATCGCGCCCATGGCGGCGAAGGCTTCATAGTCCAACGGCGTGTCGAAGTGGCTTGGCGGTACCCAGGCACCCAGTGGGCCACCAACCTGCGCAGCCTTCAGCGGCCGGCCGCTGGCCGTGCCGCCGCCATAGCCTTCCACCAACTCGCGCAGGGTCAGGCCGAAGGCGCGCTCCACCAGGCCGCCCTGACGGATGTTGCCGGCCAGCTGGAACGGCATGGTGCCCAGCGAGCGGCCCATGCCGAAGTCGCGATAAAACGCCGCGCCCTTGGCCATGATGATGGGAACCGAGGCCAGGGTGAGCACGTTGTGCACCAGCGTCGGCAGGCCGAACAGGCCCTGCAGCGCAGGCAGCGGAGGCTTGGCGCGGACGATGCCGCGCTTGCCTTCGATGGATTCGAGCAGCGCGGTTTCTTCGCCGCAGATATAGGCGCCGGCGCCGACCCGCACTTCCAGGTCGAAGGCCTGGCCGCTGCCGGCCACGTCGCTGCCGAGGTAGCCGGCGTCACGGGCGATGGCGAATGCTTGGTCGAGCACGCGGATGGCGTCTGGGTACTCCGAACGCACATAGATGTAGCCCTTGTCGGCACCCACGGCGAGGCCGGCAATGATCATGCCTTCGATCAGCAGGAACGGGTCGCCTTCCATCAGCATGCGGTCGGCAAAGGTACCGGAGTCACCCTCGTCGGCGTTGCACACCACGTACTTCTGCCCGGCTCCGGCGTCACGCACGGTGCGCCACTTGATGCCAGCCGGGAACGCCGCACCACCGCGGCCGCGCAAGCCGGAATCGAGCACGGCGGCGACCACCTCGGCGCCGTCCATGGCCACGGCCGCTTCAAGGCCGGCGAAACCGCCATGGGCGCGGTAGTCGTCCAGCGACAATGGGCGGGTGATACCGGCGCGGGCGAACAGCAGGCGCTGCTGGGTCTTGAGGTAAGGGAGGTCTTCGACCGGCCCCAGCGCCAGCGAGTGGCCATCGGCTTCACTGGCGAGGGCGTCGAGCAAGGACGGCACATCTTCCGGGGTGACCGGGCCGAAACCCAGGCGCCCTTGCGCGCTGTCGCACTCCAGCAGCGGCTCCAGCCAGTACAGCCCGCGGGAACTGGTGCGCTGGATGTCCAGCGGCAGCTGACGGCGCTCGGCCTCCCGCTGCAAGGCATCGGCGACCTGGTCGGCGCCGACGGCGCGGGCTACAGAGTCGCAGGGGATATACAGCTTCAGCATGCTGCGTCCTCCTGGCAGGCGTTGACCAGCGCGCGCAGGCGCTCAGGGGTAAGGCGCGCATGCACCTGGCCGTCCAGTTCCAGCGCTGGCGAGCAGGCACAAGCCCCCAGGCAGTACACCGGGCGCAGGCTGATGGCGCCGTCGGCGCTGGTGCCGTGGTCGTCCAGCGCCAGCTGTTCGCGCAGCTGTGCGGCCAGCGCCTCGGCGCCCCGGCTCTGGCACGACTCGGCGCGGCACAGGCGCAGGGTGTGGCGCGCCGGTGGCGTGGTGCGGAAATCGTGGTAGAAGCTGATCACCCCACGCACCTCGGCCAGGCTGAGGTTCAGGGCATGGGCAATTTCGGCGACAGCGGCATCGGGGATGTAGCCGATGTCGTGCTGGATGGCATGCAGGATCGGCAACAGCGCGCCGGGGGTATCCTTGTCACGGGCCAGAATGCGGTGGATCACAGGCAGGTGGAGCAATTCATCAGGCATACAGCGGACCTCGGCATCACGGACCCTGCCTGAATTGTTGTGAGGGCAGGTATCCGGCGTGTTCTGCTGCGGCGCGCCGGCCACGTCACGGTTGCGTGGTGCCAGCGGCCTCCTTGCCTGCGGCCGCACGTCTGCGCGCACTGGTCCGAGGCATCCTGCAAGCATGGCACTTGTGGCGCCCGGGGATTGCGTGCGAACGACCAGGCGCATCCTGAAACCGACGCGGGTTGTTTCTGGCCTTATGCAGTCTGCCGCGCTGTGGCTTAGAGAACTGAATGCGCAAGCGGTCCGCGTACCCTGTGGGAGCGGGCGCGCCCGCGAAGAATCCAACGCTGTGCATGGCACCGGCTACGCCGGTGTTCGCGGGCATGCCCGCTCCCACGGGGTGCTCCGGCAGCCCAAGGCAAGGTGCCGAGCCCGCCCTGCGCCCGGCTTCAGGCCACAGCCTTGTCCACGCTGCGCCCGGTCTCCAGTTCACGCACCAGCGGCAGCACATGTTCGCCGAAGTACGCTACCTCCTCCTGGAAGTGCAGGAACCCGGACAAGATCAGATCCACACCCACTGCTTTCAGCGCAACGATGCGCTCGGCAATCTGCCGCGGTGTGCCGATCAGGTTGGTCTTGAAGCCATCGTTGTACTGCACCAGGTCTTCGAAGCTGGACCTGGCCCAGTTGCCCTCACCCTCCGGGCTGGCAGAACCGGCATGCTTCACTTCCTGGCCAAACGCCCGCACCGCCTCGGGGTTGGCCTTGTCGATGATCTCCTGCAGCACCGCGCGCGTCTGCTCTTCGGTGTCGCGAGCGATGATGAAGGCGTTGACTCCGATCTTCACCGAATGGCCGTTGGCCGCCGCCTTGGCGCGGATATCGTCGACCTGCGCCTTGATCCCTTCCACGCTGTTGCCGTTGGTGAAGTACCAGTCCGACACGCGCGCCGCCATGTCCCTTGCGGCGCGCGAGCTGCCGCCCTGGAAAATCTCCGGGTGCGGCTGCTGCAGCGGCTTGGGTTTGAGGTTGTAGTTACGAAAGCGATAGAAGTCGCCGTTGAAGGTGAAGTTGTCCTGGGTCCAGATGCCCTTCAGCGCACGGATGAATTCCTCGGAACGGCGATAGCGTTCGTCGTGGTCCAGCCAGGGTTCGCCGATGGCGTGGAACTCGCCCTTGAACCAGCCCGAGACCACGTTGATGGCGATGCGGCCGTTGGTGAACTGGTCGATGCTCGCCAGCTGCTTGGCCGCCAGCGCCGGGTTCCACGGGCCCGGCAGGATGGCAGCGATGACCTTGAGCTTTTCCGTGGCAGCGAGCAGCGCGTGGCTGATGGTGACCGACTCGTGCTGGTTGTCGGCGCCGTAGCCGGCGGTGAACCGGATTTGCGACAGGGCGTAGTCGAAACCGGCCTGTTCGGCGATTTGCGCGAGCTTACGATTGTAGTCGATGTCCCAACTGGTGCGCTGTTCGATGGTGCTGACCACTAGGCCACCACTGACGTTGGGGACCCAGTAGGCGAACTTGATCGGGGCTTGGCTCATGGTAAGGCTCCTTGGTGACCCTTGGGTTCAAGGAGACAGGAGCAGCAAACATGCCAGGCTTTAAAGTGCCTTTATTTCAATTGGTTAGTTCAATTTGTCGGCGATGCTGGCTGCATGCGGTCGAACAAGCTGCTGGAACGCTGTTGCCTGCACAACATCGCCGCCCCGGGGGCAGGTCAGCGGTTCTTGCGCATGCCCATATGCGCGTCATCCATCAGCGCCTTGGCCATGTCGCAGAGAAAGTGCGAAGCCCAGACCAGCACCGGTTCGTTGTCCATCACCCCGATAAACGATGCTCGCCGTGAGCAATCCATCAATACCGACGCTTGTTCGATGGCATGGTCACAGCAGTTTCCCGCCTCTACGCGGAACAGTTTCTTGCCGTCCAGCACACCGTCCAGGAAGGTGGCCGCGCCTACGGTCAGGCCCAGCGTGCCAGTGTCGTCATCCAATTCCTTGTCCATCTGAAACCCTCTTTTGAATCTGCCGGCCAGTGCGATTTCCCGGTTGCAGTCCCTGGTAGGAAAACCGCACCGCCAGGCTGGCAAAATTTGAAAGTCAGCCCATCAATGCAATGTATGCATCGGCTGCCCGTCTCGAAGCTGCACCTGCGCAATCGCCGACTCCAGCAGCATGCGCACAGCCTCCATTTCATGCATGACCGCCAGGGTCATGATCGTGGCGGGAGATCTGGGCAGCGAGGCTACGGCGTGATGACCTACGGACAAGGCGCAGAGCACGTATTCCGTGGCCTGGGTCAGGGTGTCTTCCAGGTGATGAGATGGGTCGTTTGAGAAAGGTGGATCGGGAACGAGTTTAAGCATGACAGCCTCCAGACAATAACAAGTCGGACCGTCGCCAGATCACTTGCAGATGATAGGGTGGCGGCTACATGCGGGCCTGCAAGACCGGGCTTGGAGGTCGGTTCCCGGCTGGCCCGAAGACCACCCGCACGCAGCCACCATTGAACGAAGCCAACAGCAAACTGAGACCAAACCAAGCAACGGGCTTGCAGACCCGGTCGTTGAATTTGCAACGACAAGGCGAGACTAGGGGGCTCAGGTTTCCATCGCAATGGTGAAACGGCTTGAAAAGGATGATTCAGAAATGGACTACGAGGAAGGGGAAAAATCTGATTAGTTCTTGTAGGAACAACCATTCTCACGGCACAGCAGCAACACGGCGGCGTGGGCTCTCATGGAGCAGCACTAACTCATTGCATTAGCAGGGCCCCTGTGGGAGCGGCTTTAGCCGCGAACACCGGCGCAGCCGGTGCCATGCACCGAGTTGGATTCTTCGCGGCTAAAGCCGCTCCCACATTATCAGCACCGACTTCCAGACATGCACAGGATCAGTAGGAGCAGCCTTGTGCTGCGAAGAGGCCGGTAGGGCAAAAAATCCTCTTTGCCGGTAGCGGCCTCTTCGCAGCACAAGGCTGCTCCTACAGGCAATGAGGCAACCTGATGGGGCAAGACAGTTGCTCCCACAAGTACAGCCCGGCAGCAAACCACCGGGCCGCAAGCCATCAACGTTGCGAATCGAGCACTTCGTGCTCCGTCACGACCTGCTGGGCCTTGGCGTAGCTTTCGATCAGCAGGCGGTAGTGCGGGAAGATCAGGCTGTAGGCCTCGGCCCACTGCGCGGCGTCGGGGCGGTTCCAGGTGCGCTGGATTTCCGAGGCGACTGCGGCGGTGTCCATAGGCACCACGCCGGCCTGGACGACGCGGGCCAGGGTGATTTCCTGGGCGGCCTTGGAATAGGTACCGGAGGCATCGATCACCGCGAACACACGGTAGCCGGCGTTGACTGCGGCGATCGCCGGGAAGGCCATGCACACGCTGGTAATGGTGCCGGCGATGACCAGGGTCTTCTTGCCGGTGGCCTGCACAGCGGCGACAAATTCGGGGTTGTCCCAGGCGTTGATCTCACCCTTGCGCGCCACGTACTGCGCATGGGGCGCAGCCTCGTGTATCTCTGGGATCAGCGGGCCGTTGGGGCCCTGCGGCACCGAGGCGGTAGTGATCACCGGGATCTTCGCCAGGGTGGCGATCCTGGCCAGGGTGATGGCGTTGTTGCGCAGTTCGGTCATGGGCATGTCCTTGACCGTCTGGAACAGGCCGCTCTGGTGGTCGATGAGCAGCATGGCAGTGTCGTCGGGGTCGATCACCGGGCGCTGGCCGTTGAAGTTGGCAATCTGCGAGAAGTTGGTCATGTCGGTTCTCCTGACAGGGCATCCGGGCCGGGAAACCCGCGCCTCCTGCGCGGGCGTTCATCCGGACCAGGCGTCGCCTAAGTCCGGGGGTGTGACATGGCGGGCCATCTGCCCGAAATGTCCGCTCTGCTATGGAGTCACGATACGGATGGAACAATTGCTTCGGTAGTTGGCAAAAACTACTATCAGTGTTCTGCCAGAGGAACACTGAAATGGAAGACCTCAACGACCTCTACTATTTCGCCCAGGTGGTGGAGCACGGCGGTTTCAACCCGGCCGGCCGCGCACTGGGCGAACCCAAGTCGAAGCTCAGCCGGCGCATTGCCGGGCTGGAGGAGCGCCTGGGCGTGAGGCTGATCCAGCGTTCGACGCGACACTTCTCGGTGACCGAGATCGGCCAGGTGTTCTACCGGCACTGTGTGGCGATGCTGGTGGAAGCGGCGGCGGCCACCGAGGCCGTCGAGCAGCACCGCGCCGAGCCGCGCGGAGTGGTGAACCTGAGCTGTCCCACGGCGCTGCTGAACTTCTGGGTCGGCCCGATGCTGGCGCGATTCATGGTGCGGTACCCGCTGGTGGAGTTGCATGTGCAGAGCACCAACCGCCAGGTGGACCTGATCCCGGAAGGCATCGACATCGCTTTGCGGGTGCGCTTTCCCCCACTGGAGAGCAGTGACCTGGTGATGAAGGTGCTGGGCGAAAGCCGGCAGCATGTGGTGGGCGCCCCGGCATTGCGCGAGCACCTTCCGGCAAGGCCGACCCCTACCGATATTGCTGCCCTGCCGACACTGCACTGGGGCGTTGTACAACGCGAATACTACTGGCAGCTGGATGGCCCCGAGGATGCCAGCGCGCAAGTGCGCTATCAGCCGCGAATGGTCACCGACGACCTTGTCGCCCTGCGCCAGGCCGCGCTTGCGGGCGCCGGTGCGGTGCACATGCCCGCCGTGGTGGTGCGTGAAGACCTGAATGACGGCAAGCTTGTGAACCTGCTGCCAGACTGGGCGCCCCGCACGGGAGTTGTTCATGCCGTCTATGCGTCCCGTCGTGGTCTGCTTCCATCGGTGCGGGCGCTACTGGACTTTCTCGGCGACGAATTTGCCAACAGCGGGATCAGCTAACGGCCTGCCCTGCCGGATGCGCCCAGCACAGCCTTGCGCTGGCGTTTCACCAGGACCTTGCGGCCTGTTTCGACAAATGGCGTGATGACCAGGCTATAGACCGTCAGGTAACGCTGGTGGTCTTGCTCGCCGGTGCCGAAGCGGATGCTTTCAGGCGTCGATGTGGTGACATAGAGCGTGCCGAACATCCAGTCCCAGAGGGACAGGTTGGTGCCGAAGTTGCGGTTGAAATGGCGTGGGGCGTCACTGTGATGGATCTGGTGCTGGGCCGGGCTGTTCAACACATGTTCCAGCTGCGGGCCGAACGACAGCCAGACATGGCTATGCCGCAGGTTGGCCGCCAGGCTGTTGAAGATGAACACCAGGTAGGTCACGCCGAACAGGGTATAGCGGCTGACTTCACCGCCGCACAGGTACCAGAAGCACCCGGCGTAGAGGCCGATGCAAATGCCGGTGCTCAGTTTCTCGACGATCTTTTCCACAAAATGTACCCGGCTCGCCGTCGCCGGCACCAGCACGGGTGCCGAATGATGGACCTTGTGAAAGGCCCAGAGCCAACGGGAGTGGAAGGCCCGGTGCGCCCAGTAATGAATGAAGTCCTTGAGCAGGAACACTCCCAACCCGTAAAGCAGGGACAGGGCGAGGTTCTCGCCCACGCGCGGGCGTGCGCCCCAGAGGTTGCTGAAAAAGGCCAGGTAATCGCCGGAGCGCAGGATGTACGGATCGACCAGCTGGACGACAGGCAGCACCAGCGCAACCTTGAGGATTGCCCGCACGAAGTAGTAGCGGTAATCCAGCAGCGCAGAGGGATGAAGATGTACACGGGCGCCGCCGATGAATTGCCAGAACGAATGGGCGCTGCTCAGGCCGCGCCGCTTCCTGACGCGGAACAGGCCATAGGCTGCACCGTAGGATATGCAAAGGAACAAGGCCCCGAAACGGCCGTTCATATTGAAAATGCCGAACAACTGGTCGGTAACAGGCGTGATTACCCACTCGGTCAGGTGCTGATAGACAAGCGACAGCGCATCCACGAATCGTCAGCCTCGGCAAAAGGGACGCAATTGTAAATCAGATTTATTTACTCCAGTGGTTTTATGCATGGCCTGGTGCTGCAAGCAACGGGCAGTGGCTTGCACCCGCCCGCAAAAACGCAAGACACGGATTGACAATAGCAGGAGGAAAGACAAGTATCCGGCCGCCTTTATGCGAAGCATTATTATTATCAATACGCTTCTCACTATTGCGTCCGCAAAGTCCATCGAAAGGAGCCAATGGATGTCCGCCTGTTTTTCTCCCCCCGCCTTCAGCATTCGCCAAGCCGCACTAATGGCGAGCCTTTCGGGTTCGCTGCTGGCCAGTGCCAATGCCTGGGCCGTGCCTGTCAGCTACAGCATCCCGGCGGGGCCGCTGGAAGTTGCAATCAACCAGTTCGCCACGGCAAGCGGGGTGACTGTCAGCGCCAGCAACGAAGAAATCACTGGCCTGCGCAGTGAGGGCCTGCAGGGCAGTTACGAGCTGGAGCAAGGCCTCGCACAACTGCTGCAAGGCAGCGGCCTGCAGGTGCAGCAAGCGGGAGACAAGCACTACATGCTGGCCCGACCCGGCCAGGACGGCACGATGGAACTCGCTGCAACGACGGTCTCCAGCGTAGGGCTGGGTGCCACCACCGAAGGCAGCGGCAGCTACATCACAGGTTCGGCCAATACGGCAACCGGGCTGCGCCTCTCGGCACGCGAGACACCACAGTCGATAAGCGTGGTGACCCGCCAGCAGATCGAAGACCAGAACCTGAACGATGTTGCCCAGGTACTGGAACAGACCCCAGGCGTGGTCGTCGACAGCATGGGGCCGGCCGGCAGCGACGCCAACCATATCTACGTACGTGGTTTTGAAGTCGGCACCATCCAGGTCGACGGCCTCAACCGGCCCAACAGCTTTGGCTTTCGCGATGACCTTGCCGACATGGTGTCGTATGACCGGGTCGAGGTGGTACGCGGTGCCACGGGGCTGATGTCCGGCACCGGTGACCCCGGTGCGACCGTCAACCTGATTCGCAAGAAGCCGACCTTTGAAACGCAACGCAAGCTGACCCTGAAAGCAGGCTCGTGGGACACTTACCGCACCGAGCTGGATGTGTCCGGCAAGCTGTCCGAAAGCGGCCACGTACGCGGGCGCCTCGTGGCCTCGAACACCGACAGCCAGAGCTACGTAGACCGCCAGTCCCTGGAACGGCAGGTGGCCTATGGGGTGCTGGAATGGGATATCACCGACAGCACGATGCTGACCGTGGGGGCCGAATATCAGGAAATGGACAACGACGGCGCCGGTAACCACGGCTTCCCGATGTTCAACTCCGATGGCAGTCACTTCAGCCCTTCCCGCTCGTTCAATTCGGCCTCGGACTGGAGTTATCACAAGCGTCGCACCAAGACCCTGTTCACCACACTGGATCACGACCTGGCCAACGGCTGGCACCTGAAATTCAACGCTGAGCACAGTCGCCGAAGCTACGACGACGTATTTGCCACCGCCGCCAGCGGCACAGTCAACCCTGATGGCAGCGGCATCCAGACCTGGACTGGTCGTTGGGCAGGCGAACCTCGGCAGACCTCGTTCGACCTGTCGGCTACGGGCCCGTTCGAAGTGCTATCGCGCGAGCACCAAGCGTACGTCGGGCTCAGCCACTACCGGGCCTACTACCGCAACGACGGCTACCATCTCTGGACCTGGCAGGACATCGACAACATCCATGACTGGGATGGCTCGTTGCCAATACCTGACGCCATCCACAACAAGACGACGGAAAATGCGCTGGACGAAACCCAGGACGGCCTGGTGGCTTCGGTGCGCTGGAGCCTGGCCGATGACCTGTCGCTGATTACCGGCGCGCGGGTGATCGACTGGCGACGTGACGAAACCGAGGAGCAGTTGGCGAGCGGTGAAACCAAACACACCTCGCGCAGCGAAACCGGGGTCGTCACCCCTTACATCGGGCTGGTTTACGACATCAATGACAACTGGTCGGCCTATGCCAGCTACACCACCATCTTCAACCCGCAAGACAAACAGACTGCATCGGGCAGCTACATCGACCCGTTGGAGGGCGTGAACTACGAGCTGGGCCTGAAGAGCGAGTTCTGGGACAAGCGCCTGACTGCTGCACTCAGCGTGTTCGAAGTGCACCAGGACAACCTGGCCGTGAAGGACGGCGACAAAAAGGCGCCGGACGGCAACCAGGCCTACCGTGCCGAGTCCGGCACCAGGACCCGCGGTTTCGAGATGGAAATGGCGGGCGAGATCCTGCCTGACTGGCAAGTATCGGCCAGCTACACCTATGCCGTGAGCAAGAACTCAGATGGCGACCGCCTGCTCACCGAAGTACCCCGCGACACCCTCAAACTGTTCACCAGCTACCGACTGCAGTCACTGCCACAGTTGAAAGTGGGCGGTGGTGTGCGCTGGCAAGGCTCGGAGTACGAGAAAAACGCAGGCCCCAACCACGAGACCTTCACCCAGGGTGCCTACAGCGTGGTCAACCTCATGGCGCAATATACCCTCACGCCGCAAACCAGCGTCTCGCTGAACCTCGACAACGTGTTCGACAAGACCTACTACACGGCGATCGGCTCACGTGGCTGGTATGGCAGCCCGCGTAGCGCCACGGCCACCTTGGTGTACGCATTCTGACCCAGGTGGCCTACAAGCGTTTTCTGGCGAACGCAATGCGGTAGCCAGCGCGCCTCATTGATCGGGGTGAACTACCGCTGCGGCCAGTCGACTGATCATGCCGGGACAGTTACGCTGGCGCTTTCCCTTGCACGGAAGCGCCAGCGATCGCACTCACCCTACTGCCCTCCCCTGCGAACACCGCAAGCACCGGTACCATCCACGGTACGGTCAGGACAATCCCGGATACAGCAATCACGGCTAGGCACCTCCATGCCTGAACAACGGATGCTAGCGCTCACCGCACCTTCCGGAGATTCCGCTCGTTGACTGACTCACAGCACAACCCAACCTACGCAAAACGGTTCGAAGCCGTGCTTGCCTACATCGACAGCCACCTCGAAGGTGACCTGTCGGTAACTGCCCTGAGCCGCGTCGCCCACTTCTCGGCATTTCATTTCCATCGGCAGTTCACGGCATACATCGGCGTTCCGGTTTCACGGTATGTGCAACTGATGAGGCTTCGACGCGCGGCGCATCAACTGGTCGCCTCGCCTGCCATCTCGGTGCTGGAAGCAGCTCTCGGCGCCGGCTTCGAAAGCCCCGAAGCCTTTTCCAGGGCCTTCAAGCGTGCTTTTGGCATGGCGCCGAGCGTATTCGCCAAGGCCCCGAACTGGCAGGCCTGGAGTGCGGTTTTCATTGTTCCCCATCATTCCAGAAGCATCACCATGCAGATCCGTATCGTGGATTTCGCCGAAACTCATGTAGCCGCGCTCGAACACCAAGGGGCGCCCAGCCTCATCAGTGAAAGCGTTGCGCGTTTTCGCCAATGGCGCATTCAAAGCGGTCAGTCACCGGTGGCCAGCAGCCGAACCTTCGGCATTCCCTACGACAACCCCGATACCACCCCGGCGCACGCCTTTCGCTTCGCCGTGTGTGGCGAGATAGACGAAGCCGTGCAGCCGAATGATTTTGGCGTGCACGAACGCATCATCCCGGCGGGCCGCTGCGCCGTACTCCGGCATACCGGGTCGCCTGACTACATTGGTGAAACCATCTATCCGGTTTATCGGGACTGGTTGCCTTCGAGTAACGAGGAACTGCGTGACCATCCGTTGTTCTTTCACTATTTGAGCGTGTATCCGGAAACGCCGCTGGAGCAATGGCAAACGGATATCTACGTGCCGCTCAAGTAACTTGGCTAGACGGCCGCCAGGGGTTTTGAGGTATGCCATCTGCGAGACCTTCGTCCGTTTTCGGCTGAGATCGGCGGGAAACGCGTGCCCTATGCCGGAGGTGATCCGGCATAAGGCTGCAGGGCCGCGCATAGATCGAGTCCAGACGGATACCCTGCTCTCTTGATAAACTAGCCGCCTGCCCTAGCAATCACCGATCTCCCGCCGTCGACTTTTGCTACCTCGCGCCCTCGGATTGCTACAAACACCCTCGAAATTGCTGAATTTGGTACAAGACACGTTGAACGATATGACCACAAACCCAGGCTCTAACCCAGCAACCACGCGCCCTGAGCCTTCCCGTCGCTTCAGCGTTGCACCGATGATGGATTGGGCATGTTTTTCCAAGAACCCTTTGTTCGCGCTACCTTCATCCCCCAAAAATATCTTTCGTACCATTTTTGTACCATTCACTGAGAAACTACCCGGATGAATCTCTATTGCACCCGCGAAAAATCACTGCTGCTTAGCATCCCTCGCAGGTGATCTCCTAGGTAGCAGTGTGTGATAGGCTGGAGGCAGCGGCGCCGCGAAGGAGGCGCCAGTTTAATGACATACGCAATCCATGCCATGGCTCTACATTTTGAGCAATAGGTCGTGGAGATAAGCATCTAGTCTGAGGGATGGCATTCATGCTGCAACGCCTATATGTTCACAATTTCCGATGCTTGGAGAACTTCGAATTCAAACCGGGCGACACCCCATCGGCTTTGCTAATTGGAAAAAATGGTAGCGGAAAAAGTACGCTCGCTAACATTTTCAAGCTCTTTCAAGCTATTGGTCGCGGTACGAACCGAGTAGGTCTTTTGGTTGCAAGCAGTGATTTCACGCTGGAACGCACTAATGTACCGATTCGCTTGGAAATCGAGACAAAGCTCTCGAATAATATTTATCGTTATACGCTGGTTTTAGACCTGCCGGAACGCTTCAGGGAATTAAGAGTGCTAGAAGAAACGCTAGTACTCAACGACGAGACTATATACTCACGCGAGCTAGCCCAAGTAACGATCAAGCGGCAAGGACCGACTCAATCGGAAGCAAAATTCAATATTGACTGGCATCTAATCGCTCTCCCCGTCATACAGGACCCTTCCAGCAGTGATGCTTTAAGCGCGTTCCGGAGCTGGCTGGCCAATATGATTCTGCTCGCTCCCAACCCTAGGATTATGGGAGGGTATGCAAGCGGTGAAACTTTAGAACCTGAGGAAGACGGCAAAAATTTTTCTGACTGGCTTTCGGGAGTTCTCGCACAATACCCTGCCGCTTATTCGACGCTCACACAGCACCTTCAAGACGTTATGCCAGACTTAGCCGGATTTCGATTTGAGCGAGTTGGCAAGGACGCCAAATCTCTACTTGTCAATTTCAAATCCGACTCTACAGAACACGAATTTGAATTCGATAGCTTGTCTGATGGCGAAAAGTGCTTCTTCCTTTGCGCCGTAGTTTTGGCTGCCAATCATTGCTATGGGCCGCTGTTCGCCTTTTGGGATGAGCCTGATAATTATTTGGCGCTTAGCGAGGTAAGCCACTTCGTCATGGCACTCCGGCAGGGCTTCTACAAGGGTGGGCAAATTATCATGACCTCCCACAATGAGGAGGCGGTAAGACGATTTTCGAATGACAACACTTGGGTCATCGGGCGTAGGTCTCATCTAGAGCCAAGCATCATTCGTTTACTTGAAGATTTACCTCCTAGACCTGACGTGATTCAGTCACTGATTTATGGTGATCTCGAGCCATGAGTGTAAATCGATACCGACCTCACTTACTAATTTTGCCAGAAGATGATGCTAATCGCCAATTAGCGAACGGTTTTTTGCAAAACCCCTCAGTAAATCTTCGTGCAGTACAAGTGCTCCCGCCATCAGGCGGATGGGCGAAAGTTCATACTGACTTCATCGAGTCTTACGTAGCACAATTAAGGAACCACCCGCACGGCCACTTGGCCCTTCTGATTGATTTTGATAGTAATGTTGAAGAAAGGACCCGATTCTTCAAAAAAGATTTTCCACGCGACGTTGCGGACCGCGTTTACCTCCTTGGAACACTAGAGGAGCCCGAACCTTTACGCGTATTACGTCGTATGTCACTTGAAAAAATCGGCGAAGAGCTATCAACATCTTGCTATGAGGGTAATGACCAACCTTGGCGCCACGACCACCTGCAACATAATCTGGCCGAATTACAGAGATTGATTGCAAACGTAAAACCATTTCTCTATCGGTAGGCAATTGGCGATCAATGATCGCTTTGGCTTATCCAAATTGGATGGTCAAGAGTCGCTTACACACCCCAATTATGCTGTCGTAACACCAGGAAAAGGCGTCTAAGCCCCGAAGCACTGGGACTTAAGCGCCTTCTGCCTTCCAGCATCAACGCGTGCTTTGGCATAGATAGGCATGAAATGGCGAAAAGTTTACCTCAATTTAGCCCCACGCCACACCCAGTCGGCCGAACTGCGCGCACCACGAAGCTTGGCAGGCAGAAGCGCATCAGAGCAGTTCTAGATGAGCCCGCGCCAGGGTGAGTTATGTTGTCTATTCAGCTAGTATGTATGTGAAGCTACAACTCTGCTCACATGTTAAAGGGATACAAATGTCAAGGAAAAAGGATAAAAACAGGATTCCGCGCGACCACTTTGTAACTGGTCACGCGACCGAAATAATTAAATCGCTAACACTTAATATCGATACTATAACCGGTATTGCTAGTATTCTTGAGTTAGATCCTAGCACGTTACGTAGCGAAATATCCTACCAGAGGCAAAATGGTAAGGATAAAGTGATCTACTCAACGCCAGCCAAGGGCTTTTCAGCGCTTAACGAAAGCCATCTAGACCAACTAAAAAAACAATTTGATTACTTAATTGCAATTGACACCAATACCATTGAAAAGCCCGAGCGCACACAAGGATGCAGAGTTAGCGTGTGTGCCAGCAGCGCGATTAATCAATCTCTAGACTCGCTACCGGAGAACGTACAATCAACACCAGTTGCTGCCTACTTGATTGTGGATCCTGGCCCCACTGTTAACCCTGAGCCTCTTGGTTGGCATTTAAACATATCACGCCTGATCACCATTCCAGCTTTAAACTCAAAAAAAATTGGCGTAATTGTTGATAGTGAGTTAGGTTTACTACCCGAAATTAACGCTCGAAAAACACCCTACTATGGTGAGCACATATTGCCCGAGAATATGACACTCATTTACGCGTCAAGCGACAAGCCAGAAACACTAGCAAATCAAATGATTAAACACTGCGACGCAATGGCAGAACTTGGAATTGCCGAATTTAGAAAAAGCGCTTCTGACTTATTGTCGCGCCTACGTGGTCATAAATATGGCACTGCCATCTGCGTACCAATCGTTCCGAAAAAACCAACTTAATAACCCAAAGCTATAGCTACGTCTTGCGTGTTGAATACATAGGAAGAGGCTCCTCGTAAGCCGATTTGTAATCCAACTCGAGCGTGAGACGACTAGCGAGGAAGGTATCGACATCTTTAATCTCCGGACTAAATTTTACCGTACAAATCTCCACAGAGTGCCCAGCGGGGACTACATATTCCAAATAGAAAAATTCATGCCCCAACAGCGCACAACCTGGTATCCCTTCGAACGCTTTCTTAACTAGAGGCGGCCCCTCTCCTTCAACCAACACGGCGTCGCGGTATACCCTTGCGCCGGTAATTATCGCAGGGCCAAGCCCATCATTACGCAGTACAAGCCGGTAGACACCATCTTCCGTCCATGAACTATGCCCTGCGAGATAAGGGCGTACACTTAATTTATTATGTACGCGGGCAAGGTGGGCCTGCCACATAGTAGCTCCCAATGCCAGTAAGGATATCAAGATCGCTATCCAAGGAGCTAAGTCCAACTTGAAATCTGGTGATAACCCCACATATTCAAGAACTACAACCAGCACCCATCCCAATACACCAAAGGCTAGGAAACCCCAAACACCCCAAATCGTCGCAAGTTTCATGCCTTCAGACATTCTGAATTTGACCATCCTACTCATCGGATAAGTGCTCAACTTGTAATGGTTTCATCGTACGTTTCATTGTCAAAGCATGACCAGGATCAGCGTACCCGCCATAACTGATCAATCCGGGTCGTGTACGAACGGCTCATCATTTCCCGCCGCATCCCCCAATCAGGGGTGCGGGGGACGCTGGCCGAACGCATCGTTCCCCGACCATACTTTCCATTTATCTCGTCTAGCACCAACATCAGCCGGTCGCAAGCCACCGGCTGCGTCACCGCAAACAAGTCATCGGTGAACTCACCCGGCTGCCGCAAATCCATCAGCAGCACCTCGGCTTTGCTGTATCGATACCCTGGCCGATAGACCTGCTCCATCGCCTCGGTGGCCGCCTTGGTGAGCAGCAAGGTATCGTTGGTGGGGTAAGGTAGCTCCACCAGAACGCCCTTGGCGTACTTGGCTTCGTCGGGATTGAACATGCCCGTGCGGATGCTTACTCGCATACGCTTGCACACAGAACCCTGCGCCCGGAGTTTCTCGGCCGCTCGGCCGGCATAGCTGGCCACCGCCTGTTTGATCGGCGCCAATTCAGTCAGGCGCTTGCCAAACATACGGCTGCAGCAAATCTCTTGCTTAGGCGGGGCAGCCTCCTCAAGCTCAAGGCACGGTGTGCCGGCGAGCTCCCTGGCAGTCTTCTCAACTACCACGCTGAATTTCTGGCGCAGAGTCCATGGGTCCGCCTTGGCCAAGTCCATCGCGGTGCGAATTCCCATCGCCTCGAGGTGCGCCGTCATCCGCCGGCCGATCCCCCAGACTTCCTTGACCTCGGTGTTGCGCAACACCCAGTCCCGCTTGAACGGGTCGCAGATATCGACCACACCTCCGGTCTGCGCCTGCAGGCGCTTCGCGGTGTGGTTGGCCAGCTTCGCAAGCGTCTTGGTACGGGCAATACCTACCCCTACCGGGATGCCGGTGCACTTGAGCACCCTGGCCCGCACTTGCCGTCCGAACTCGGTAAGGTTGCCCTGAACCCCGGTCAAATCGGCAAAGCACTCATCAATCGAATACACCTCTGCCGCCGGCACCATTGATTCAATCAGCGACATGACGCGCTCGCTCATATCGCCGTAGAGTGCATAGTTTGATGAAAAGGCTACGATGCCGTGCCGCTGCAACGTGTCCTTGCACTGAAAATAAGGCTCGCCCATCTTGACGAACGGCTTCGCGTCGTACGACCTGGCTATCACACAGCCGTCATTATTGCTCAACACGACGATGGGAGTCTTGGCCAGATCCGGACGGAACACACGCTCACAGCTCGCATAAAACGAGTTGCAGTCAATCAGCGCGAATATTTGGTCACTGCGCATGGTCACGCACGCTGTAGCGGACCACGCCCCAAATCACCAGGTCATCACCTTCCATGACGTGCCTGGACGGGTAGGCCGGGTTCTCCGACTGCAGGACCACCACCCCGTTACGCCGGTATAGCCGTTTACACACCGGCTCCGTGTTGATGGCCGCTATCACGATGTCACCGTGCTCGGCATCACGACTACGGTCTACGATCAGCAAATCCCCGGGATAAATGCCGGCTCCCTGCATGCTGTCACCTTCAACCTGCACCAGGTACATGTGCGGCGCCCGAAGATCGAACAGTTCATCCAAAGAAATGTGCCGCTCCAGGTGATCTGCTGCTGGGGAAGGAAAGCCTGCGGGGACACGGAATGAGTAGACGGGCAAACGATCTTGACCGCTGTGTGGCACACCCAAAAACCTAATCGACATGGCGCATGACCCAAAAAACTGTATATCCATACAGTTAACAGGTTGGCTCAGCTTGCGTCAATATCCCCCACAATGAACCCGACAAAACCTCATTAGGCCGACGAGCGGTCAAGGAAAGGACATGGCGAAGAGAGGAAGGGCAAAGGTCGCGTACGATCAAATTCAAACCCTGCGCCCACGTAGGTTTGATAGTCGCTTTGAGGATCTAACTTCAGAATTGCATAACCTCGCGAGCAAAGGTTCTGAATCAGTTTGGGATGAATTAAAACTGAGCCACGGCAAACCGCCACCAGAGCTTCGCAAACGGTTTATAGCGCTTGCGCACTCGGGTATGCGACAAGCGCAAGAAAAAATAATAAATATAGTTAAAGGTGAAGAGCCTTGGCCAGGCGGAAACAAGAAGTTACTGCATAAATTAGCGGACAGCATCGCATGGCAAATGATAGGAAGCCAGCTTTGCTATGCAAGAAGATTCTATAAAGATCAAAACATAGTGGATTTAAACCACTCTAATTTTGATTCTGTGATCAGAGCAGTAGAACACCACCACCAAAGCGTACCGGATGGCTTCGCACTAATATCTGACCTGACAAGCTTCGTTCAAGTAGGAGATCTTTTATTGGCCGATCCCGATGGGCGCTTTCACATCGCGGAAGTTAAGGAAGGCGACAAAAACCATCAGATCCTTGATTTCATGAAGTTCTATGTTCGAAGTGGTTGCTCTCGCGCCCTCCAGTTTTTCGTAAAGGAACATGGCCCTCAGTCGTTGAAGCAGCTACAACGAATGATGCGACAAGCAGACAGGATGGCTCATGTCACCGAAATATTTAACTCCGGAACATCGCAAGACCCAGATACTGAGCAAAAGGTAAACATTCCAGATGAAACCTTTTACATCGAGAGCTGGGACAAAGAGCTCAACGAAATACTCAACACCTCAGACACAAGGGGATATGCTTTCCAGGCGATCGATGAATGCCTATTCATAGCATCGTATTCGAATACTACCAAGACAGCACTAGGCCATATCTTATTCAACAATTGGTTTGATAGGTGTGGCGGCACCCCAGACTGCCCACGAGCGCGTCTGATCGACTGCATGACACATCCACTAGCCCTGCCGATTTTTAATCGCAACATTGCTGACAGGCACAAGTTGGACATACTATTCGGAAGGAAGAATGTTTGCATAGGTTTAAATATACCTAGCTTCTTGAAGCAGCTCAACAAAAATGGAATACAAGTCCGGGAAGCCACCAACAAAGAGGCTAGCGAAATGGACCAAAAAGGCTTTCACCCCTACCGAAACAAAGGCAAAGCCTATTTCATTGGCAATGACAAATTTGAAACTCCATTGATGGATGGTGTTTTTCTAAGAGTCATGTTTCATAGCCAACGCCCTATCGAAACAGTAAAAGCGATTTTAAAATCCACATCTGATTTTGACCCTCCAATGTGATGACCCCAATATGCTCGTTCGAGACCGATCTCGAACGAGCACGCGAAAAGAGTCTCTAGAATAGCTGCCCTAAAGGGGCGGGGTCCCAGTTCATGATCACTAACTCCCCGGTCACCTCGGCCTTGCCTTGACGCTGATTTGTGTTGGTATAGCGAATATCCAGGCATTCAAAGTGGAAGCCATCAAATGCGCGCCGGATGTCCGGGTGGTCATTGATACTCACCATCACCTTTCCCTTACAACGGCGCATGAAATCGGCCATGCGGTCGTACTCTTCGAAGGGGAAATCCAAGCCATAGCCCGCGGTCTGCCAGTAAGGCGGATCCATGTAGAAAAAGGTGTGCGCTCGATCATAGCGCTCGGCGCAATCGAGCCAGGCTAGATTCTCGACGTAAGTGCCGGCGAGTCGCTGCCAGGCGGCGGATAGGTTCTCCTCGATGCGCAACAGATTGATGGCCGGCCCGGTGGTTGCGGTACCGAACGTCTGGCCGGTGACTTTGCCACCGAAAGCGTGCTGTTGGAGATAGAAGAACCGGGCAGCACGCTGGATGTCGGTCAGGGTCTCGGGACGCGTCATCTTCTGCCATTCGAAGATCTGGCGAGAGCTGAGCGCCCATTTGAACTGGCGGATGAACTCCTCCAAGTGGTTCTGCACAACGCGGTAGAGGGTGACCAGGTCACCGTTGAGATCATTCAGCACCTCCACCGGGGCGGGCTGGGGTCGCATGAAGAACAAGGCGGCACCGCCAGCGAAGACTTCGACATAGCATTCATGAGGGGGAAACAGGGGGATCAAGCGGTCGGCCAGGCGGCGTTTGCCACCCATCCAGGGGATGATTGGAGAGGTCATAGGTATGCAAGTCTTTACTGTATGGATAAACAGGTGTTAGGCTCGCCGCGCTTTGTGCACAAGGCAGAGGCCACGGCTGGACTTGCAGGAAGGGTCTGCGGGTTCGGCGGGCCGGGCTGGATGTTGGCGCATCCACCCGGCTCGCCTCTTTTCACTTGGTGACTTCGCGGACGTAAGCCTGGCAGGCCTGCAGTGCGATCAGCCCCCGGTCGCCTTCGTCGGTGATGGCGACAATTCGTTGAGCATGCGCTGGGTCAAGTTGGGCGCGTACGGCTCCATGAACCAAGCCTCCGGGGCTGGCAGTTTCTCGCACCCCACCGTCACAACTCGGGGTGGCAAAGGCTGCGGTGTCGACAAGGACTGACAGCCGTAAATCAGCGGTAGCAAGCCGGTCACGCAGACGAGCCTGAGTCTGTTGAGCATCGTTCATTTCCTTCCAGTGCGTTTTGGTCAGATCCTTCAGGCGAGCTTCCAGGGCGCGGCGCGCTTCCTGCTGCTCTGCGATTTGGTCGAGCGCCGCTGCTGCGGCTTCCTCACGCTCACGGCCGTGCGCGCGGTCTTTGTCCGCCAACTGCTTGCCGTAATCATCGGCCTGCTCTGCGAGCTGCGCTCCGAACGCGTTGGCCTGCCAAACCCAAGCCGCCCGGGCGCCGATGGCACACGTGATCACCAGCGCTGCCAAGACTATGTGGCGAGTGCCCCACGCGCTCACTGCAGCACCTCGAGTGCCCGTTTGTAGATGGCCTTTCGATCCTCCAGCCCATTAGTACCGCCATTGATCCGCCTGGTGATGGCGAGGATGTCGCCCTTGTCGGCCAAGCTGTTCAAGCCTTCCCTGTGCCAAAACCAGCCAGCAGACAGCGAGGCATAGACCGGCTGCTCAAGCAGCTCTGGTGTGTTGAGCAGTCGGCTGTCGCCGAATAGCGCCTCACTGCAGGCTTCATAGTTGTCGCGACCTGTCACCTGGATGAGCCCACGACCACGGTACAACTGGCCATCGCCGTCTGCTTCAGGCGTGTTGCCCAGGCGCTGCGCCAAGCGACCGGTGTCATACTTCGACAGGTAGGCATCATTGCCAAGTTCGCGCACGTACAGGAACTGGCCAGACTCGTGCCCCACCTGGGCGAGAAACGCAGCCATGCGCAGCCGCGTGATGATGGCGTACTTGCCCATGGTGGCGTTGAGGCCGGGAACAAAAACGCCGGCTTTGCGGCCGGCGTTCGGGAGGATCTGCTGCAGCTGTTTTTCAGTGATCGGCATTGCTTATCTCCGTAAAGGTCACGCAGGCGACACATCCACCGTGCGCAATGGTTTCGTTTCTTTTTTCTTTTTGCCTTTGGTTGTGGCCTTGCCCTTCTTGCCACCGTTGCATTCGACGGTGGTGGTCCAGCCCGAGGCGGTAAACACCTGCTCCACGCTGTCCACTAGGTACTCGCCATCGAGCCCGTTCTTGAAGCCCTGGGCGTTGATAGTCCGTTCGGCAAACAGGTCGGTACGCCCGACCATTTCCAGGCGCACGGCGGCGGTGCTGCGATTGAACGCGGCCAGCCGTGCCTTGGCCGCCTGCGCGGCGGCGCTCTTGTTGGGGTAGATATGGCGGTCGGTATGCACGCCCGGCAGGCCGCTCGGGGCGTCGTCGTTGCCCAGCTCCACCACGTTCAACTTGCCGGTGGCCTTGTCCTGGTGCTGGGTCTTCACCGCCTTCTGCGTGCTGCGGTCGCCCAGGCGGAACGAATAGCGGCTCACATCGGCGCGGTTGATGGTGACGGTACCGATTGCCTTGCCGCTCGCGCTCTGCCCGCCCTGGCGCGGCAGCACCACCAGCTTGCCGCTGGCCACCTTGGCGGTGCAGTCGTATTGCTTGGCCAGGCGAGTGATGAAATTGAAGTCGGATTCGTTGCGCTGATCGACGCGCGGCACCTTGGTTTGCACCGTGCAGCCCGGCTCCCAGCCATTGCGGGCGGCCACATCGCTGACGATCTTGGCCAGTGCCACATCCTCCCAGCTGCCGCTGCGGGTGGTCTTGCCGCTGCCGCGCATGTCGCTGGCCTTTCCGCGCAAGGTGATGGTGTCCGGCGGGCCGGTCACCTCGACCTCGTCCACGGTGTAACTGCCCAGGCGCGCCATGGCCTGCGCACCGTAGCCTAGAAAGACCTCGATCTTGGCCCCGCGCGAGGGCAGCGTGACGGCCTGGGCGCGGTCGTCAATGCGCAGCTCGAATTCGTCCGACTCCATGCCGGGCTTGTCCGAGGTGCGCAGCAGCAACAGGCGGTCATTGATCAGCGCGGTAATGTCCTTGCCATCCGCGACGATTTGAAACGTGGGCTTCATGGGGTTGCTCCAGAAAAGAAAAACCCCGCACGGGGCGGGGTTCGTTACGCGTAACGCGGGGTCAGTCCCACAAGGTGACTTGCTCGGTCTCGGCCGCTGTCAGGTCGGGCAGGTAAATCAGCACGCCGGCGCGGTACGGCTGCGCCTCCTCGGCGAGGCCCTGATTGGCCTGCAACACGGCCTCGACGGTGCCCACCAGGGTGCCGTAGTAGGCGTGGCACAGGCTGTCCAGCAAATCGCCCTCAGACGTTCTGCATGTCATTGCCATAGGCGACAAACTCCAGGCTAAAGGACTGCTTGCGAGGGATGCCGCCGGCGAGCAGCGCCCCTTGCTCCTCGTCCACGTTCAACAAGCACCAGGTGCCCAGCACCTCGCCGTAACCCGTGGTCAGGGTCAGCGGCTGCAGGCGCCGGCCGATGGTGCGCAATTCGTTCAGCTGGCCGATGCCACCCCGGAACAGCGGGAAGATCGCCCCCTTGATCGTCAGCTTGTCCTCACCCTGCCCCACCGCCTGCTGCGCAATCTCACGCGTCAGGCGCTCCTGCCCGGCCCAGCGGAACGCGGTCTTGCGCGTCAGCTCGTCAAACGCGGCCGTGTCCAGGTTGAAGTAGTAGGGCTTAAGCTTCGGGTCTTGCGGCTGGATGATCAGCAGATGCGGGAACGGCTTCACCGCCTCGGCCGCCGGCGTCATGTCGGCGCCCAGCACACTGCTTGGAAAGATATTGCCCAGGCTTGGGCTGAGCTTCCCGCCAATGCGGTTGATCGCCGCCCCGGCTTTGGCCGCCTGTTCCTTGAGCGTGCCCAGGCGCTGCTGCACTTGAGAGGCCGCCGAAACGGCCTGGTTGTACTTCGCCGCCACCTGCCCCACTGCGGACTGGGCCGCGTTGATCTGCCGCATGGTGCGCTGCAGCTTTTCGCCCACCATCGGGCCAACGATCGGCAGGCTATCCAGCTCCGAGGCCGCCCCCGTCATGTCACGGACGGCCCCATTCAGCGGACCCAGCATGCCGTCGAGGCTGGTACGGCCGGCCTGGCCAGCCGCCACCAGCGACGACAGCGTCGAGCCCATCAGCTCCATGTAGGCCATGGCACCTCCTTAAGCGACATCTGCCGCATCAAACAAGCTAACCGAGGCTTGGCGGGCCGCCACCTCGCGCTGGAACCCTTCAAACATCACGCGCAACGCCTGCTCGGCTTCGCGCACGATCTGGTTGGGGTCTTTCACATCCCCATGCACGACAACGGGCATGTTCGGTGCGAAGGTAAACGACTGGTCAACCTTCGCCGGCTCGGGCTTGGCCTTCTCGGCGGCCTTGGCGGCCGCAGGGAGGGCCGCTGCCGGCGGCTGCACCGATGCCACCAGGGAACGCACCACATCGCCCATGGTGCCGGGCTCACCGCCACCCTTGACCACCTGCGAAACCACCGGGGCAATCGAGGGCGGCAGCTGCGGCACCTTCTGCAGCTCGCGCACAGCCATGCCGAGTGCTTGGGTCTGATCCACCGGCGGCGGCTCAGGGCGCGGCTTGGCGGGCTTGGCATCCAGCGTCAAGGTCGGGGCGAAGTCTTCACCCAGGCCCGCGCCGGTACCGCCGAACCCACCCACGCCGTCGAACATGTCGCGCTGGGCGGACTTCGGCAGCTTGGCATAGGCCTGCTCGACCTCGGCGTCAGTCATCTGATCGACCGGCTTGGTCGGCGCGGCCGGCCGGGTGGTGACCGCCGCCGGTGCAGGCATAGCGGCCACCGGGGCCAGGTCCTTGACCACTGGCGCCGGCATGGCGGCCGCAGCCGGCGCCGCCGGTACAGCAGCCGCAACCGGTGGGGCCGGAACAGGAACCGACTCCTTGGCCACCGGCGCCGGTGCTGCTGCAGCTGGAGGCGCCGAAGTCAGGTCCTTGACCACTGGTGCCGGCATCGAAGCCGCCACCGGCAGGGCCGGCACAGGGGCCGCTTCCTTGGCCGCCGGCGCCGGCGTAGCCTGCACCTCGCCCTGCTGCGCCGCTGGCTCTGCGCTCGCGACCTGGTCCGATTCAGGCTTTTCCTCACCGAACCACCGCTTGCCCAGCCAGCCGCCGACGGACTCACCGCCGAGGCCACCGAGGGCCGCACCAATGGCGCCACCCACAGCGGTACCAATGATCGGCACAACCGAGCCAATCGCCGCACCTGCGGCCGCGCCTGCCATGGCGCCGGCCATGCCGCCCGCCACCCCGCCGTAACCCTCGGCCTTTTCGTCCTTGGTTTCGGCGTTCAACGCCACATCGAGCGCGCCCGGTACCGCGTCAATCAGCTTGCCACCCGGCAGCTTGCCAGCGGCCCGGGTGATGCCGCGTACGCTGCGCACCATCCGCCCCAGCTTGTTCGCCTCGCCGGCCGCCTCTGCTGCGCCTGCGAGCGCCGACGCGCCGGCCGCCGGCAGATGCACTACAGGCGCCTTGGCCGCTGGTACTGACGCACCAGGCGCATGGCGCACATCGGCCATGGTCCCGGCACGGCGCCGGCGGCGACGACGCGCACGACGGCTACCAGCCTCTGCAGAGCCCGAATTAGCCACGCTACCGCCAAGCCGGCCGATAGCGTCGGCATTGACCACAAACACGGGCTGCGGCTCGCTGCCGACGCCTGGGACCGGGTCATTGCTGGCCGGCGCGCCGAACACCTTGCCCAGCGCCCCCATGCCGGCATCGAGCACGCGATTGCCAGTCTTGGGTAGCGCCGCCCCGGCCGGGGCCTCCTCGAGCTTGCCGCCGCCTCGAGCGCTCCAGGCGCGGCCGCGCGCGACGTTGAACGCGCCCCGCGCAACCTTGGCCCCGCTGCGGACAGCCAGTAGCCCGCTGATGCCAGCTGCCAGGCCTGCCAGCCCCATGATCACCGCCGGGAACTTGTCCGACAGTGTGGTGATGCCCTGGGCAACCGCCGTCAGTCCCTTCGCCGCCATGTCGGTGGCCGGGCGGATGGCATCGCCAATGCTGCGCATGGCATCGTCAACCGCCTGGGCCGTCTCGGCCCATTGCTGGGACGATGTTTCGCGGCGCTCGGCCAGGTTCTTATCCAGAATGCCTGTCGCCTTCTGCGAATCGGCTTTCAGGTCGGCATACAGGCCACGGTTTTGCGCATAGGCGGTCAGCGCTGCCTTGACCTGCATGTCGGCGAACAGGTCGCCGGTGCGCAGGGTCTTTTCCAGCGCCTCAAGGGCCGCCTTGGCCTTCTCCGGGTCAACTTCCTTGTCGATGTTGGCCTGGGCCTCTTTCATCTTCTTGGCTTTCGCCGGGTCTGTCGCTTCGACGTACTTCATGGCCAGGGCCATGGAGGACTCGATAACGTTCATGCCCTTCTGCAGGCCGGTATTCAGCGAGGCCTGGTAGTCGATACCTGCATCCTTGTAGGCCTTGACCACATCGCTGGAACCGATCTTCTCCATCCAGTTCTTGAAGTTGTTCGCCGCTTCATCCGAACTGCCGGCGGTCTTCATCTGCACCTGCAGCATCGCACCCAGGGACGAAACCGAGTCCATGCCGGTGATGCCGTTCTTTTCCATGCCGGCGAGCAATTGCGGGAACCACTTGGCCATGTCGCTGGCCTCGAAGCTGCCTGCCTGGCCTTGGTAGGCGATGGCCTCCAGAGCCTGCTCCATGACCTTGGGGTCGCTGATCTTGGCGTTTTGCTGCAGCGCCATGATCATGCTGGCCGTGTCGACGCCCGAGGCGCCTTGGCCGACTGCGAACTTGGCCGCCGTCGGCGCATAGGCCATGGCCTTGTCCAGCTCCATGCCGGCGCCGACCAGCTGGTTAATCAGATCGGCCACATCATTGCGGCCCATGCCGGTGTCTTTGGCCGTCTGAATCACGGTGCGACTGAGCTGCACCTCCTCGGGCTTGTTGACCGCATCGGCCTTGATCGCAATGTCGCGGATGATGGCTTGATAGTCGGCGCTGATCTTGGTCGGCACAGCCGCCAGGCCCACACCCACAGCGGCCGCTGCCGCGTTGGACTTGAGCCCCGATTTTCCCGCATTGATCTGCTGATGCCCCTTCAGCTGCAAGTCGGCACCCTTTGCCTCCCGTGCCAGGCGCTGATACTCGCGGCTTAGCCGGCCGACCTCGACGCCCTGCTTGCGCAGCGAGTCCAGGTTGCCATTGAGCTTGCGCAGCAGCTTGTCGGCGCCGGCGGCGCCGGTGTCGTGTGCCCGCTTCCACTCGGCCTGCAGCTTCATGGTCTCGCCAATGGTGCTCTTGAGCACCTTGGCCTTGTTGCCTTTCTGTTCGAGCTTGGAAATGCGCCCTTCGACGTTCTTGAACGCGGCGCCGACCGACGACGCGACGGCGCCGCCGATCACCAGGGCTAACTGCATTTTTGCCATCGGTTACCCCTTTCTCGTCCCAGCGAGCCACCACAACATGTCCGCGTAGGGCATGTCGTATATCTCAGCAGCAGAGAAATTCAGCTCGGCAGCCAGCCGCCTGGCCAGCTGCCGTTGCTCTTCCGCATCAAACGTCGTCGTCTTGCACCAGGCGAAAATATGCGGTCTGCAGGCGGGTGTAGTCCTTGACGGCCATGCCCTCCAGGTCCTTGGCGCTGACCTCGGCCAGCGAAGCGAACAGGTTCAGCTCGCGCTGCTCGTCATCGGCGCCGGCGCCCTGCTGCGCCACGCGAATGTCGCGCACGGTTGGCGAGCGCAGACTGACGGTATCGACCGTCACGCTGTTCAGTTCGGTGGGCTTGCTCAGCGTTACGGTAACGCGGTCGGCCGACAGGCTCAGCCAGGCTGGGTTTTTCTTGGTGGTCATGAGGGTGCTTCCTTGAATTCGTGGGGAGGTGGGGTTACAGGCCGAGCGCGGCGCGCTGCTCGGCCAGCTGGTCGACGCCTTCAATGACGCGGCGCATGCCCAGCGCATCGATCTCGTAGACCGTGCGGCCGTCGACCTCCAGCTTGTAGTAGGTCAGGCTGACGGCGTGCTTGATCTCGGCCTTGTCGCCGGCCTTCCAGTCGCCCATGTCGACCTCTTTGAGGCTACCGCGCAGGGTGACGATCACCGGGTTGATTTTGCCCTTGAGGCCCTTGAAGGCGCCCCGGAACACGCCGTTGAAGGCGGTACCATCGGCCAGGCCGAAGAGCTTCAGCGACTCGCGGCGAACGCCGGTGGTGGTGAAGCTGGCTTCCTGCTTTTCCATGCCCTGGTCCATCTCCACCGGCATATCCATACCACCGGGGCGGTGCTCCTCCATCTTGAGGGTGAGCTTGGGCAGGGTCAGGCTGGGCACATCGCCTTGGAAGCTGATGCCATCCACGAACAGGTTCAGGTTGGCCAGGGTTTCGGGAATCATTGCCATGTAAAGCGCTCCTTATGCAGCCGAGTCGAGAACTTCGGTCAGGAATTGATTAGTGATTTCGACGCGGAAATTCGGGTTCTCCGCCGGCGGCACATCGGTGAAGCGGATGTTCCAATACACCTTGCCCTGCTCCAGCTGGCTGGCGGTGTTCAGCTCGGTGTCCGCGTATACCTCGAAGTTGATGATTGCGCCCTGGTTCTTGAGGTCGCGCATGAAGGCCTGCAGGCCTTCGGTCACATCCCGGATGTAAGTCGAGGTGATCGAACGGTCGACCGCCCACTTATGGCCGTACAGGATCGCGTCCATGACGATATCCATGGTCCGCACACGCGTGACGAAGGCCCACTTAGGATCACTCGACAGCGTGCGGTTGCCCCACAGGCGGTAGCCCTCGTCGCGAATGATGGTCGCGATATTGGCGTTGTTGAGCAGGTTGGCCCGGCAGGTCTCGTCGCCGTCCAGGTACTCCACCGAGCGGGTGGTGCCGGTCACACCGACAAATTCCTTGTTCGATGGCGAAGCCCAGAAGCCGTATTCGGCATCGGTCCAAGCGAACAGGCCGGCGGTCCAGGCCGAGCCTGGGGCATCCACAGTGGCAGATACGGTGGTGTCCCAGTACTTAACGCCCGGGTCGACCATGAACGCGCGCCGAGCACCGAACTCGGCGGCGTAGGCCTGGGCGGCCTCGTCGGTAGTGCCCGGGCCGTCGAGGATGGCGAGACCGCGCACCTTGTCCGCCAGGGCCACCAGCGCGGTGCCCACCGCCAGGGTCGCGCTGTGCTTGGGGGTCACCAACAGCCGCGGCTGGGCGTTGAAACGGCTTTTACCATCGAGCAGCGCCTGAAGGCCGGTACGGGTGCCATCGGCCAACACACCGCCGATGATGGCGGAGGTCTGCGCGGCCGCATCCTCCACCTTGGTCACGCCACAGGCGACGATCACCGCCTTGGCGCGGGTGTAGATCGCCTGGCAGGCCTTCGCGATGGCCGAGCCAGCACCAAAGGCGGCGATGGCCTCGCGCTCGCTGGTGATCAGCACCAGGTCGTTCGCCTTGGCGGTTGGGGTGCTATCCACACCAGGGCCGGGGGTGAAGGTGTCGACCAGGCCAATGATCGAGGTCGACGGGAGGGCGATGGTGCGCGCGCCGTTGTCGACGTTCGTTACGGTAACGCCGTGAAAGAATCCAGCCATGTTTACTCCAGATGTAAAAAGGCCCCGCAAAGCAGGGCCAGGTGGTACAGCGGAAAAGAAAACGCCCCGTCAGTGCGGGGCGTTATTGGGTGTACAGGCCGATCCAGTCGGGCGGCGTCGGCCGCTGCGTCGAGTCGGGGAAGGCCTCAGCCTGGGGCCAGTCGCGCAGCTTCTGCAGGTAGTCCAGCAGCTCGGCAAACTGCGCCTCGCTAAGCGTCGTCGCCCGTCCCAGGTCCTGCTCGTCGCGGTGGCGGTCACGTAGCCATTGCCGGGCCGCCAGCTCGGCATCGCGCCAAGCACGCTCTTGGGCCTCGACATCGGCAGTGGTCAGCCCCGGCGGATCAATCAGGATCGGCAGACCCAGTGCGTCATGGGAACGCACCTTGCCCGGTTCAGGGTTACCAATGACCGTCTCATAGCGTTCATCAGGAATCTCTACCGCATCATCGGGCATGGCCGCATGAATGCCTTCCAGGTAGCAGCAACCAGTGGATTGACTGTAATAACGCATGTCTTATTTCCCGATACAGAAGAAGGTGTAACCAACAATTCCGGGCGGAACAACGTAAGAACCGCTGACCACCACGCGGGCGTTGATATCCATGCCAGTAGGCGAGGCGTCTTGACCTGTCATAACCACCCCTGCCACCGAAGTTCCAATCGAGTAGAAAACCAGGCTCGTCGGGAACGCAATGGGTACATTGACCCGGGCGGTGCCGGCACCGGCACTGATCTGCCCGTTGGCCCACTGGAAAATCATCCCGCCCAACCAGGTCGGCAATGCCAGGTAGCCATTGGAGCCGTAAGAAAAGGCAAAGCCCCAGCGCATTTTCTTGGGCGTCACCGCGACCATATCCAGCGCGCCGGCATCGACCTCGGCCTGGGTGCCGATACGCAAAGTCCCCAGCAACGCCTCGGTGGCAATCGCCGTGGCTGCGCGAAGGGCTTGAAACACCCGCAACGGGGTCATCACTGCGACGTTGTCTACACCCGCTTCGGCTTGCGCCTTCGTCGCCAGTGGGCTGGTTAGCGTCACCTCCCACGGCGTGAATACACCTGCACTGGTCATGGTGCGCCTGGCCGTGCCAGTTGGGGTGCCGTCAGACATGCCAGCCGTTAGGGTCTGCACCAGGTAGTTATAAGCGTTGTACCCATCAACCACCATGCTATAGCGCAATGACGGCGACCAGCCCGCCGGCAAGTTCAGCAGCCCGGCCATCGGCGTCAAGTAATTGCCGGGTGTCCGGTAGTTGTTCATGTCAACATCAAGGGTGTTGAGGCCGACCCCCAAACCGTAAGTGCCAACCGTAAGCAAAGAACCCGCCGTGGTATCGGTTGGCGAACTGACCTTGACCAGCCACTTACTGAAAGCCTGGAACGCCCGCAGAGGCGTCATAAGTTTATTATCGAGCGCGCCGGCTTCGGCCTCAGCCTGGGTAGCCTGCGCCGCCCTGAGCTTCTTCGGGGTGACCGCCGTGGTGTCATCCGTACCGATGGTGACCTGCGGCTGCGTGGCGATCTTGAGCCAGCCAAACGCCGCTTCCGTCGCCTGGGAGACAACCTTGGCAATTGACTGGAACACTCGACGCGGCGACATCCACTTTGTCCCCACGGCGCCCTGTTCGGCTTCCTCCTGGGTGGCCTCGATCATGTTGCCGGTGTGCAACATCTCCACCCAAGGCTCCCAATCAGTCTCTGCCACAGTGGGGTTAACCTTGTTCGCGGAACGGAAGAAATACCGGTTCTGATAGATGCGCTTGAGTTCCTGGTGCGGGTAGGCAGCACTACCGCGAACAATCACATGGCTCGCGCCCTCAATCGGCGCGTGGCCCAACTGGGAACCGGACGAGTAGACGTACACACCATCTTGCAACAGCGTGTTCAATTCCGATCCACCGACCAACCCCAGCGGCGCCCCTACCCCGTATTGCCCGAAGGCAACCGCGTCGGTAATACCATAACCGGCCAGCGTGGTCGGATTGGAGCCGGCAACGATGCGCCCGTACTTATCGACGGTCACGCTCTTGTAAGTCCCGACCGTTACCCCCGAGCGCCCGGCGAGCATTTCAAAGGCCAACGCGGTGACGCCAAGGGTAATCGGCGCATCGGTCACCAGTTGCCACACGCTATCCCCGTTGGCTGTGCCTTTCTCAACAGCCACCATGAGGCCGGGAGTAACCTCGGCGCTCAGGTCCGCATCGGCGCTACGGGTCCAGGCGCCGCCGGCTACGACGACATAAATGCCATTGTCCTTGGCGGCGGCCTGGTTCTTCACCAGCACTCTTGCGCCGGTGGCCAATACCACACCATCAATGGTCTGCAGCCCGCTCAAGACGATGTTGGCCGTGGTGGCAACCAGCACCGATGGCTTGGTGTCCTGCTCGGCGAACTTGCCCTCAACCCATTCTCGGGTAGCCACCACCGCGCTCGGATCAATCTTGAGCTGTACGTTGCTGGAGTTGCCGACCAACAGATTGAGGCGCACCACTTGGGTACGCCCCGAACCCTGGCTCAGCAGCGGCTTGAAGGTCGGCGGACAGTTGGCCACCGCCACCGTGTCGCCGTCCGCGTCGATCAGGGAAATCTCGCGAATCCACTTACCGCCTACGTCGGCCGGAATGATCTGCTCGGCGATGATCACCGCTGCGTTGTTGGGATCGACCTTGAGCTGATTGAGCGGCGCCCGCCGCCACTCATTGAGCAGTGCCGTCTGCGTGGCCGTTGGCATGGGGTGCGGCGGGTTCTCCAGGCCGTTCGGGTTACCGTCACCGATAGCCATTTGAGCGAAGGTCCAAGGGACGCCCAGGGCATCCGCGTTGGCCTGTTTCGCGGCCCCGATGTTGGTCAGGATCGCGTAAAACTGTGAAGTCTGGTCAACCATAGTTAACGTCCAGATAGTCAATGGTGTGATCGCGGCCGCCACGGCCAATCTCGCCGGTGACTTCGATATCAACCTGTTGCGGCGGGTAAACGTCGAGTTCTTCGCCGTCGTAAACAGCGGCGGCCAGATACATGGCGCCGGTGGTTTCCAGGCTGATGGCGAGTCCCGTCATGTGCCGGCTGACCGGCCGAGCGTCATCAATAAGCGCGGTCAGCTCCAGATAGGTCTCTTCGCTAATGCCCTCATCGGCTACGCCGACCTTGAGCGCGAAGGTGCCCGGCACGCCCTGGGGTACGGTCTTCCACCACTCGGTCACCTCGATCAGATAGCCGAACGGCTCGACCACACGGCGCAGCGCGCCGATGGTTCCCTTGTGTGCGTGGATGTAGAACGACGAGCGGATCACCGAGCGCTTGACCGCCTCGGACCACCGGTCATCCCAGCGGTCAACCGACCACGCCAAAGCCAGCAGATACAGCAGCCCGGCCGGGCAGGTGTCGGGGTTGTAGAGGCGGCGCAGCATGGTCGGCAAGTCTTCGGTACCGGCGGCCTCGATAGCGGCTTCCAGCGGCGTGCGGTTGAGCGGTAGCAGACTGCTCATCAGCCACCCCGCTCAACGGTGAACTCTGTGCACCAGGCCGCTTGCGACTTGGTCGGGCTGATATCCGCCCACCCCGTCAGCTCGACGCGGCTCACCCCGTCGATGTGCAACTGGGCGTCAATCGCCGAACGGGGCACTTCAACCCCCAGTCGGCGCCGGGGGTTGATCCAGGCGGCCAGGCGTGCCTCGCACTGAGCCAGTACGCCCTCGCTTTCCGGGCCAGTGCTGGCCATGTACAGCTTGGCGTTGATCTGATACGGCAGAATCTCGGCGCTCTGCACGATCACCCGATCAGCCACCGGCCGCACATCGTCGTCGTTCAGGTAAGCGGCGACGGTTGCCAGCAGCTCGACCGAGGCCGTGCCGTCACCCTCCAAAGCCAGCACGGTCACCTCGACCACCGCCGGCGACGGGCTTTCGGCGGTGGCATCGGCCACCAGACCCGAGGCGTTGCGCGCGTGCAAGATGTAACTGTTACGAGGGCCGGCCGTTGTCAGACCCTCGTAGACCAGCTGAATCCGCTCGCGCAGGGCGTCGTCTTCTTCCAGCACCTCAGCCTGCGGCGGAACCGCCGTCAGGTCCTCGGACTGGACCACCAGGCGCGTCAGGTTGACGTTGGCCGCCAGCTGGTCGAGGTCGGCCCCCACGGCATAGGCCAACATCAGCGCCTTGGCCGCGTCGTTGACGCGCGAGCGATTGTGCAGCTTGCCGTAGGCCCCGACCTCCAGCAGCTTGGTGACTGGGTCGCTTTCCAACGCCGCGCTCCAGTTGTCACCCATGTGCGCACGGAAGGTCGCGAGGTCGGCCTGATACAGCTCTTCATAATCCAGGTCTTCCAGCACCTGAGGCACCGGCAACTGGGAAAGGTCGATTGCGCTCATGCACTCACCTCCAATACAACGCTGTCACCGAGGTAGATACCCGACAGCGACAGCGTGATTTGCCCGCCGACCACCGCCACCACGCGCACGCGCTCAAGCTTCAAACGCGGCTCCCAGCGCCCCAGGGCGCGCGCCACCTCAGCCTGTACCGCGCTTTTCCAGCCCTCGTTAACCGGCAGGTCGACATAACGGCGCAGGTTGCTGCCGTACTCCGGGCGCATGCGCCTACTGCCGACAGGCGTGGTCAGAATGTCCTCAATGGACTGTTTCAGGTGGGCCACGCCGGATAGCGGTAGCCCGGTGCGACGATCCAGCCCGATCATGGCCTTAACCCGCCGGGGTCAGGCGCTCGAAGTCGGCGCGCGCATCCAGGCAGGCCAGCGCCTCGGCGTCGCCCTCCTCGATCTGCAGCTGGCCGCCGGCCACTTTCAGCTCACGCTTGCCCAAGATCAGCACGCGGGAGGTGTAGGTCTTGTCGCGATAGGTCACGGCCGCCGGCGTGGTGGTCGCGGCGTCCGCAGGTTTCTTGGTAGCCATAGGGCCCTCCAGATATGACAAAGCCCGCGAGAGCGGGCCTGTAGAGTTGATAGTGGGTGCAGCCTTGACTGGCTTAGCGAACGCCTAACGCACCATTGAGCGCATCGGCCAACGCCTGCGCATCGGGGCTGCCCGAAATGTTGATTGTGACGGCCATGCTCGGGCCGGGGCCGGGGTTGGGGATGTAGCGCCGTGGCCGCAGAGCCATCACCAAGCCCTGGGCGATTTCTTCGGGGTCGTTGTCGCCAGCCAGTAGCCGGCGCCAGAAACTCAGCATACGGAAGTGGTCGGAAGTGCCGGTGATACCGTACCCCACCATCTTTTCGACCAAGTTCCGATCCGCCCCATTGATTGGCGGCAGCGGGTCTTTCTCGCTCATGGGCACCTCAATGCTTGTGGTTGGCCGTGTTGCCGGCCGTGTCGATGATTCGGCCACCGCCATTGATATCGCCCGTTACTAGTAACGTGCCATTGATGGTGACGGGGCCGGTGATGGTGACCGCTCCGGACTTGGCGACAATCGCGTCATCCGTAACGACCACCTCGCTGCCGCCGACCTTGACCTTGACCGTGCCGCTGGGGAGCGTGATGGTGTAGCTTTTGCCCTGCCAGTCGTAGACCAGCGAGCCGCCATCGTCGAAGCGCCACACCTCGACATGGTCGCGGTTGTCCGGCGGCGGGCCAGCGTTGCCATACAGGCCAGGCACGAACGTGCCCTGCGCTGGATCGCCGCTTGGACTGACCAGTGCGCCCTGCTCACCCATGCTTGGCGCTCGCCAGTGGCGGGCCTTGCCGGCGGCAAGGGCATGCCAGCGCACCCAGGCGCTGGTCCAGTCGCCACCATCGGAAACGCGCACCCGGGCGGCCGCCAGGTCGACGCCCACCACATAGCAAGGAATCACCAGGCCGGCCAACAGCCGGTCGAGCTGCCCAGCCACATAACTCATGCCATGGCCTCCGGTGACTGGTATTGATGTTCGCTGCCCGGCCCGCTGTCGGGATCGAAGCCGAACACCAGCGAGCCCGGTGGCTGACTCTCCCAGGGCCACTCCTCGGCCCCTAGATAAATGACCTGCACCCATTCGACGACCCATACGGCATAGCCATCCAGCTCAGGCCGCGTCCAATCACGTTCCGCTCGCACAAACTCGGCAAACTCCACGGGCAAGCCCCAAGACTGCATGCGCAGCAGCACCGCCAGTTGCGCAGCGACGAATGCCGCAACCTGCAGACAGTTCGCCTCCTCTTGTCCAACGATCACACGGGCCTCGAAGCGCGCCTCCACCGCGACCTCACCAGTGCCAGGGTCCTTTTCTGCTGCCTCGAACCCTGCCAGCTCGATCACCACCGCCGGCGGCGGAATAACCATGACGCTCTCCGGCATGGTCCCGACGTAGGCAAGCCCAGGGATCGCCGCCTTGATATGTTCCTCTATGGCGGCATACACCTGACCAAGAGGGATCGGATCGTCATCCATTGCCCGCTCTCCGCAAATATTTCTGCAGCTCGAAGTTCATTTCCTGCTCCATCACTACTTGCAGACGTTCGTGCGCTCGATTGGTCCAGGCTTCGAAGTGCGCCCGGGTGTCATCAAGCGAGATTTTCGCCTTGGCCAAGGGGAAGCGGCTATCGTTCTCAGAGATCCAACCAGACCGGCGGCCACCACCGCCTGACACCTCGCTGTCGGGGTAGTCGCTCGCGTCGAAGTGCTTGCTGGCCGTACGGATCCAGATATCTGGACTGCCACCGTAAACGCGTTTGAAGAACGCACCCTCATAGCGCCGCCCGGCCACCGACACACCCGAGCGGGTTTGTCGTGGCCGGCCAGCCCGACTGGCTTCGATAGGGTTGATCCCGAACCACAACCGGCCTTGTCCATTGCTGGATACAGGGAACGCCTTGAGGCGCTGTCGCACTGCTGCAATCGCGATGCGCTCTTGACGGCCGACATCGCGGGCGATGTGCGTCCGAAGCCAGCGGAGAACCTTGTTGATGGCTCGACGCTGCGCCGCAGCAACAGCTTTGGGGACCAACCGCATGAAGTCCTGAAAGCCCTTCACATCCTGCGGATCGACCCTCAGCGAGATCATTCCGCTGGAGGCCGACTGCTTGTAGTAGCTACCAACACTCATAACGATTTCCTCAGGATGAGCGTCACCAGCCCATCGCCACCCGGCTCGATGCCAGTGATGAGGTAATTGCCGCCGCCATCCTCCTGAGGCACATCGAAGAACACCTTGTGCTTCACCTCGATGCCAACGTTGTCCTGCACGCGGATGACTAGGTGGGGTTCACGCAACGCGGTCCTTATCTGGCCGAGCTTGGGCTGCAACCAAGGGGCTGAGAACATGCCCAGCACCTCGCGCCCCTCGATCAGCACGGTGTCGCCCAGAATCTCGAACACCGTGGCGTCAACGTCAGTTATCAGGTCCCGGAAGCCCATGGTCAGAGCTTCAAGCGGAGAATGGCGCGAGGACGGGTCACCAGGTGCAGCGGGTTCGACTGGGCCTCACCGGCCACACCCTTCTTGAAAGGCATCATTTCCAACTGGCTGTAGTACGGCAGGCCATCGGTGTTGACCGTGTCCATGTAGTCAGCCGGCGCGAACCGAGTGATGCACAGGCCCGGCACACCTTCTGGAACCAGACGCGCTTCGTCGTCCGCGACAAAGGCGATACCGCCAACCTTGCCCCGGTAGCGCTCCCAGGTGATGCCGCCGAACTCGAAGGTTTCGCGACCGTCAGCCCGCAACGCTGCAGCGTACTGGGTGCCCTCGTAGGTTTTTGCGACGCTCTTGTGTCCGATCAGCGCTCGCCAGAAGTTCTTCCCGCAGAAGGCCCGAGCGCCACTGGTAGTAGCGGCGCCCAAGGCTTCCTCCTGGGCATCCAGTGCGTCCACGCACTTCACCCGGACATTGGTGTCCGGGTTGGTCAGCTCCATCGGGATCTCGATAGGATCAAGATCGAAACGGGCGTAGATATTGAGCAACACTGTCTTGCCGTCCGCATCCAGCACGTGGCCGTTGAGCGCGCCCATGCGATGGAATTCATGCGTGGCATCCAGTTGCCGCCGAGCCTTCGCCAGGCGCTTGTTGACCACATCCTGGACCGCCTGCAGCTCAGTTTGCTCACCGAATGCGCGGATGCCCTGGATCTCGTCCGCCTTGATGGCGAAGCGCTCGGGCAGATGAACGGTATTGAATGGCAGCAGGATCCGCTTGCTACCGTTGACCACCAGCCCTGAGGTACCCCGCTCGCCCGCTGGCACCAAGGCCAGAGTGTCGCCGTCCTTCTCGACCTGGACGGTCACCGTGGTCACGCCCTCTTCCTCGAACAGCCCCAGTTCAGCCAGGCGCCCTGGCACGAATGGCTGCTCGTTGATCGCCGCAGTGAGCGCGGGAACCGAGAAGGCGTTGTCTTCAAAAATATCGATGTCAGCCATGAAGGCCCTCCAGAAATGCAAAACCCCGCACTAGGCGGGGCTGTAAAAGGGTGGGCTCGCTATTAGCGAACGATGATGAATTGCGCGGCCAGGGCTTTCTCAGCATCAAGGTCGAGGCCAGTCAGCAGCCCCTCGCTCACCTCGGCCAGGCGTACTACCGCGCGTCCGCGCCGGGCTACGTCGGATTCACCAACGGACGCAAACAAGATGCACTTGGCCGTCTCGCTGCCGTCTGCAGCCTCGGGATTGTACGGAGCGAATTGGCCGGAGGCCGTGAGCTGACCGAGAAGCTGGCCGGCGACCAAGGCAGCACCAGGGGCCAGCTCGATGACTTCGCGGGAGATCTTTCCTGCGCCCTCGGACAGCAGGAATTCACCGGCATGCACCGGTTCCACATAGGTTTTGCTCATGCTTAGGCTCCTTTGCCGGTGCGTTGTTGAGCGGCCTGCCGTCGCGCAGACCAGATGTTGCTGGGGTTTGGAAGCTTCGCCTGGACTGTCTCAGGCTCATCACCAGCCGGCGGAAGGGTGTTGTCGATCTCGAAGCCCTTGCCCGAGCCGACCAGCTTGTCGAACAGCCGCGCCCGAACCACGGTCGCGTCCAGGCCAGCGCCGACATATTCGACCGCCATCTCAGGCAAGCGCGCCGCTACGCAGAGGTCGCGCACTGCTTTGGCGCGAGTCAACGCTGCCTGGACCGTGGCTTCGTCGGCCAGCTTGGTCGATGCGATCAGCGGTTCGACCAGGTTGCTGATGCCCGCTTTCGCACAAGCCTGGGTGATCATCAATGCCAACGCCGTCGAGTTAGTCGTGCTGGGAGCTGGGGGCTCATCGACCGGAGCGGGCTCGCTCGGGGTTTCTGGCTCGGCCTGGCTGGCCTGGAGCTGATCCAACAACGCCTGCGGGGTATTTCGGTACCGCGCCAGAGTGGCCCCCTGCCCCAAGCAAGCCTGGACCTTGATGCCGTTGCCGATCTCGTCGGCCAAGCCAAGGTCCACGGCCTCTTGGGCAGTGAGCCAGGTTTCCGCATCGACCAGACGCCGCAGTTCAGCGTCATCGACATTCGGCGCCTTGGCCTTGTAAGCAGCGATCATGGCCTCGAGCGCCTGGTCGAGAACATCCGCCACCCGCCGGAGGTCCTCGGCATCGCCGCCGACCCAAGTGTAGGGGTTGTGGATCATCAGCATGGCGTTCGATGCCATCACCACGCGGTGCGCACCACATACCGCCACGCTGCCAGCACTGGCCGCCAGGGCATCGACCCGGCCGGTGCAGCGCTCACCCAGCCGGCTCAGTGCATTGTGAATCGCGAGGCCTTCGAACAGATCGCCCCCGTTGGTATTGAAGGCCACCACCACTTCCGACACGCCATCGTCCACCGCCTTGAGGTCTTGAATGAACTGGTTCGCGGTGATGCCCCAGGCGCCAATCTCGCCGTAGACATAAACTTCGATCACCTTGGCCCCGGCCTCGCCCTCGGCGGCTGCAGCGATCTTGTACCAGTGCCCATCCTCGACCTGCGGCATGGACTTGGCCTTGTTAAAGATGCGGAACGGCATCAACGGTTTCATGTTTTCCCCTTCTCGTCGGGCTCATCCGGCTCATCCTTGATGGCCGACAAGCTGCTGTAGTTGAGGCCCAGGTCCTTGGCCCGGGCGATATCTGCGGCGTTCTCTTCGTCCACGACTTCCGCGTCTGTACCGGAGCGAAGGCACATCTCCGTGCGCGAGGCGAAACCCGCCCCCACCTCGAGCATCCGCGACTGAACGTCTTGAACGGGATGGATGTAGGCCCAGCCCTGAGGCACCCACCGCGTGCGCAGGTACTCGCGCCGCTGCAACACGTAGTCGTCCAGTTCCAACGCCCCGGCCAGCACAGCCATGTCCATCCATGCGGCTCGCACAGGACGACACAACTGGTGGACGTACACCTGGAACTGCAACTGCTCCAGCCGGCGGCGAAACTCAGTGAGCACCACACGAATCGCTCGGTCGTTCACATCGCGCATGTCACCGGTCATCAGCTCGTAAGGCAGACCTGCGCCGGCGGCTGCAGCCATCAGCTGCTGCCGCATGAAGTCGGGGTAGTTGTTGCCGCCATCGGGCGGGTCGGAGAACTCCACCTGTTCCCCCGGCCCGAGTTCCTGCATGGTGCCGGGCTCCAATGCCACCATCGGCGTGAAGGCATCGCGGTCATGGACAACCGGTGCGCCGGTCAGCATGTCCATCGGCGGATGCCCTGGCCCTTCCGGCGCGGGCTTGCGAACGAAGCCTGCGAACAGGTTCGCCACTTCCTGGCGAAACAGCACCGCGTCGTCATAGTTGTCCAGGCTGCGCAGACGTTTCAGGATCGGCGCGAGCCGAGGCACACCACGTAGCTGGCCGGGCTCCAAGGGCTCGAAGATGTGCAACATCTGCTCGGCCGGGACGCGCACCAGAGGGTTGTAGCCGGCATTGAGCGAGGCCTTGTCGCTTGGGTGATTGCGGTAGCACCAGTAAGCAACGCGTCGTCCAATGCTGTTGAACTCGATCCCGGCGCGGATAACGTTGCCGGACCGCGTCACTTCGAACTTGTCGTGCGGGACGAATTCAGGTGCAAGGCACTGCACCTGCAGCGGGACCGCCAGTCCATCCTCCAGCCGGCGTGGCCGCAAGCGGACGAAACACTCACCTGATTGCTCGACCGTGCGTGCTACCAGCGCCTGCTGACCGTAGAAGTCGGTGCGCTCGTCCGCATCCGATTCGTCCACCCAATCCTCCCACAGCACCTGCATGGCCTTGCGCAGCGCCTTGTCGAGCAAGCGCGGTTGAGGCGTGATGCCGGTACCGATCAGGTTGCTGACCCGTTTGTCGATGATGTTGGCCGCATACGGGTCGTTGCGCACCGCTGCCCGCGAGCGCGAACGCAGGTTGCGCAGGGCGGGCATGATCAGGCTGTTTGGTCCCGTATCAGGGGCATCCCAGTTAGAGGAACGCCGCCCTTCGGCGGCGCCCTCGTAGCTGGCCTTGATGCGCTCCGGTACCAGCAGGCCTGAGCGCGTGGAGATATAGCGGCCGCTCACAAGCCCTTACCTCCGTGGAAAAGCCGAACCACGCGTGAGCGTCGGCCAGCTGCCAGGGCCAGCTCGGTGCGGATCAGATCGCGGGCCTTGATGAGTTCGTCCACCGTCCGATACTCGACGGTGCGGTCGCTGTAGCGAACGATACGTTCGCCACGGGCAATCGCACCTTCGACAGCCGCAAGGTGTGCCTGGGTGTATGCCATGTCAGCGTCTCTTCAGATAGCCGCTGCTTGAGCTGCGGCGTTGCATTGGTTGGGGTGCCGGACGAGGCGGCGTTGGCGAGGCCGTAGGAGCGGGCCGGACTGGGCGCGGAGCCGGTAATTGCGACTCGACTTCAGCATCATCGTCGTCATCATCTTGCTCAATGGCCGACGGCTTTACTGGTGTTGGCTCCTCGAACAGGTTCGCCTGGGCCAAGGCTTGGCGCAGCTTCTCCCAGTCCTGTTCGCCGTAACGATGCAGGCCGAGGTAGTACGCCATGGCCAGGTTGTACACCTGAAGGTCCAGCGCTTCGTTGCGGTCGGCCTTGCCCTTGACCCATTCGATTCGCTTGTACCCCTTCACGTAGCGGGCAATCTTGCGTTCGGCCACGCATTGCTGGAAGAACTCGTCCGGCAGGTCCTTGGCGAAGTGCACAGCGCCAGGGCCCGACTCGAAGCTGTAACGGTTGTAGATCCAGTCCTTGGCCGTGTCGGTACCAACCATCCACAACTCGGCGCCGTTGCGCTCGGTCTGCCCTCGCCAAGTGACATCCACCAGGGAGGGTCGCTGCGCGATGACGGGGCGCCCAGGCTTACTTGCGCCTTTCAACGCGAAGACGTTGCGCCAACGGCGCACGCGGCAGAACTGATACACCTCATGGGTGTGATGACCGCCGGAGTCGATGCCCGTAGCCAGGATGCCCAGGGAGACACCGCAAGGATGGCGGTATCGCACTTTCAACAGGTCATCCAGAAGCTCCCAGGTTCGCTGATCTGCCGGATCACCCGGGATGACTTTGAAGTCAACGATCCAGCGCTCCATCCCAGCGCCCCAGCCAATGATCATCACCTCCAGACGGTTGGCCTGCACGTCGACGGAACAAGTCAGTACCAGCACGCCAACCGTCACGGTGCCGAGCACATAGTTCTCCTGCAACGCTCGGGCCTGCAGGACTTCGGCCTTGGTCTGCTCGACCGCGCTGTCCCATACCTTCGCCAAACGGGTGTTGTAGAACACCTGCATGGGTTCAAGGTCGCCCCGGTCTTGGGCGCGCTTGGCCTTCTCGAATTGCTTGGCCAGGTCAGCCCATGAGGTCCAACCAAGCGGGGCGTACAGCGCGTTGAGGTGGAAACCCACAGTTTCGCCATCGCCCTGAGCGTGCGAGCGCCATTCTCCTTGGGCAAGCATCTCGCCCTTGTGGTGCTCTTCGATCAGCACATCGCAATCAGGTGAGGAGCACTTGTAGTGGACGGTCTGGAAATCAGCGGAGTACAGCAGACGCTCCCACTCCAGCACCTGCATGTGACCGCAGGTTGGACAGGGCACGTAGTAATAACGCTGGTCGCTGGTCTCGAACAGATCGGCGATACGTGAGGCACCCTTGATGGTTGGCGAGCTGGAGAAGTAGAACTTAGCGTTGCGTCCAAAGGTACTGCCCCGCGTCTCGGCAAGATCGACAGGGTCGCCCTCTTCATCGACATCCACATCCCAGCGGTCAATCTCATCACCGTAGATGTATCGCGCAGCAAGCTCGGCCAGGTTGGAGGCCGAGCCAGCGGTGGTCGCGTACAGCGTGCCGCCCTCGAACTCTTTGGTATCCATGGTGTTGCGGGCATCCCGGGATCGTGAAGCCGCCACACGCGCCTTCAATTCAGGCGTTGCGGCAATGGTCTTGCCGATCCTGGCCGACACCCGCTTGGCCAGGGCCAGGCTGGGCAGCAACGTCAGGATGTTAGACGGTGCCATGTGGATCAGCGCCCCAATCCAGTTCAGGGCGATCTGCGTTTTCATCAGCTGCGAGGCGACCATCGTAATGACGCGCTTACAGGGGTGCGCTGGCGAGAGGCAGCGCATGGGTTCACGGGCATACGGCGTCCGTGCTGTGCGGTATTTGCCGGGCTCGGCTGCACCAGTATCACGCGGGATCCGCATGTACTCGTCAGCCCATTCGTCAACCCACAATTCAGGGTCGGGCGTTAGCCCCCGGCCATACGCTTCGCGGTACACCTTCGCACCGTCCGCGTATCCGGTAGGCATAGGGTCAGCTCTGTGTCATGGCTTGGTTGAGATCGGCGCCGCTCATCTTGGCCGCGTCTTCGAAGACTTGGCGGAAGGCGCCCGTCAGGCGTTTTTCGATTTCCCAGGAATCACTCATACCCGCCAGCTCGGCAGCAAGCTGCGGAGCAAGGCCGAACATCAGGTCTCGGAGCGTACGGCCAGCTGCGAAGGCGGCGTCTTCCACCGCTTTGCGCTCGACCAGGTTTCCCTGAACTTTGTTGAACTCCGCCTCAGCAAGCTGGGCAAGGTAGAACTCGCGATGCGCCCTTGCCTTCTGGAAGTCCAGGCCCTTGCCTGGCTGCTGGACCAGTGGCTGCACCGCAGGTGTGTCGCCGCCTGGTTGTAGGTGGCTGCGCACATCCCGCTCCACTCGGTTTTCTTCATGCCGGGTCGCGACGGCTGCCTTGCTGGGATCGGCTGACTCGGCCAGTAGCGCCTCAGTGGCCACGACATCGATCTTGCCGTCGTCCGTGAGCACCAAGCGGTCCTGGCTGGCCAGTTTGGAAACGTAGGATTTCGACCATCCGCGTCGGGCGGCGAACTCCGATTTGGTCAGGTAGATCATGCTCAAAAGTCCAGCTCACCCAATGGATTCAAGGGGTTAACCAGTTCACCGCAGTTCACTAAGCTGGTGAACCTCCCGCTAACGAAGAGCCGCGGGTTTCCTGCCCCGTACCCCACGATATTTGCCAGGGTCCCCGGGTCCGGCCGGGGGCGCGACCAGCTCACTGACCTGGCTCGCCGCCCCGTGGCGGCATCTCGCAAACGCCCAGGCGCTTGGCGGCCCAGCGCTCGTACAGACCGATGGCGACATCGGCACCGGCCATCGCGGTCAGGCAGCCGATTGCACCAGCAGTCCAGATCGACAACCCCGCCGAGTAGAACAGCATGATGGTCGACAGCCCGCAGACGATGCAGGCACCAGACCGCAGCACGATCCGACGCACCAAAGACCAGCCCCGAACACCGGCCTTGTCGGCTCGCCACATTTCGCCCGAAACACCGCCGACTAGGGATAAGACGATCACCAACCAGATCGGCATCTCAACTAACGCTTGCTGCTCACTATTCATGAAGGCCTCATTGGCAAAGCACAGCGCCAGAAACAGAGAACCCTGCCAGTCGGCAGGGTTCTCGGTTCGCAAAACAGTGCTTGTTGGGGGAGCGCTAGGCGCACTTTTCATATCGTGGCGCCTTTTTACATGCCTCCGGAAAAACCGAAAAGGGGTGATTTTCGGTACATGGTTCGGCATCTATCTGCGTAGATTTAGAGGGCTCGCCAGCGTCATAGTTACCCGACGAACGGTCTGTAGGCGCACCCGACCTGATCGGGCCGCCAAGATAGCTAGCACTTGAAGATGGAGCGCCTTTACCCAGTTCCGGTAGGTTCTATCCGCGTGTTCGGCCAGCCCTACTTCGCGCATCTGCTCCCGGACGGTCACACCGTGGACGTATCGAAGTGTCGCCAGCTTTGCCAGGGTTACGCCCCGGTCGTTGCGACGAGCCAATTCCGCCACAGCCGCATCAACTTCCGCCGCTGCATGGTCGAGACCCGCCCCACTGACTAAGATCCGCGCCCCGGACGCACCGCCTCTCGGCGCAGCCCCCTTCCATTCCATGATGGTGCCCATCTGGCTGCCCATGCTTGAGGCCAGCCCTAACCGCGAACGCTGCTCCCCCCAGTGCTGCATCAGCTCGCCCACTAGGCGAAGGCGGGAGGGCTGATCGATCAGCTCAGCCATATCGGACTTGTGCTGCGCCTCATGTATCAGGAGCTGAAGGCGTAATCCTTGGTCATTTGTCATCGCGATCCCTCCAGAAGAAACACCCAGCACAAATTCACACAACCCAACACAAACCCAACACACTTAAACATCAATAAAATCAAAGGATTATTAGGAACTGTGTTGAGTGTGTTGGGTTTGTTAGGTTTTTTTGGGTTCGCATGGGTTTCAATTACGCCATCAGTGGCGCCGCTACAAACGTCGCGCCTGCGCGTGCGCGAACGCAAACCCAGCACACCCACCACGGACCCCGCGTAAGCCGCATGAATCTTGGACTGCGCGTGTGTTGACCTAGCAAAATCAACGCAACACAAACCCAACACACCCGACACACTTATAGGTGTACTCATGCGGCAAGCCCCTTAATGTGGTCCCAAGCATCAACGTTCCACCCAGCCAGCTTCGCACTGTCACGCCACTTCACGACGGTCTTCCCCAGCTCGGCCGACGACAAGGAAGGGGGCAGGGAAGGATCCCCATCACTCGGGAAGAAGAACGCGGCGAAGCGCCGGTTATTACCATCCGTCCAGGGGACAGCCCGCGGAGTCTTCTGCACCGTCGCGCTGATCATCAGCGAGAACTTCGTCTGACTCATGGAGTGCTCCTTGTTGCGCGAGCACCACTCTAAGAAGAGCGCATACAGGTCGCTGGCCATGCAGCAGCCCCAAAGGCCTTGCCCGAGTTCGCCAGTTCGCCAGAGGCTGAGGAAGGTCTGCCAAGCCGTTCGGCTCAGCGCTACCAGCCGTTGACGCGCCTCAGTTTCAGGTGGCCGCGTGCGTTGGTCGAACTCACCCAGATCGATACTCAACAACCAACCGTAGAGCGCAGCGACACCACCATTGGCCAATTCCTGCCCGATGGCCTTCTGCCGCTCGCGTGGCAGCGTCTCCATCGGCCACATAACCAACATGCGGCGGTCTGAGTCGCTGATCGGCCAAGGAAGAATCTCGTTACTCAGGAACACCGCATTCATGTGGTTGGATTCTTCCCAACCATTGATGAACTTCGATTCCATCCGAACGGTTTTGCCGGTGATCAGATGCTTGATCTTACCGACCTGGTTGTAACGCTGATCGCGGCTCACAACTTCCTCGAACACAGCCCAGAGCTTGCCGCTCTGCCAGGCGTTGAAGCTGCCTTCCAGCTGCGTCTGACCTACGACCGCTGCGTATTGGCCATATAGCTCACCGAGGACATCGGCAAAGAGCAGACTCTTGCCCGAGCCCTCCATGACCGAGTGGGCCAACACCGCCGTGTCCATCTTGGCTCCCATGTGCTGCAACGGATAGGCGAGCCATTTCGTCAGCCAGTCGAACTCGACCTCGTTATGGTTGCAAAGGAACGAAATCAACCACCGGAGGTTTTCGCAGGCGGCGTCATTCCGCACCGGCTCAAGAGGCAAGCCCTCGAAGGTGTTGATGTATTCGTTGGGGTCCTTCTTCATAGACGGGTCGAACACAATATTGTTGACGTCCACCACCCGCCGATCCCGGCTGTTCAGCCACCACTTGTAATCCTCCCCGATGGCCATCTTCACAGCACCCTCCGGGATACGCCGCTTCTTCTCGCAGTCCCAAACGTCCTTGGTTCCGTCGATGTAGACATAGCGCTCCAACGGATCAAGCTTCAGCGCCCCACCCTTTTTCGCAGCCATGCGCCGCATCTGGTCGAGTTCCTGGGCTTTCTCGGGGGCAATCAGCTTCTTGTCGGTGCTCTCCATCCAGGCCTTCGCCAGCGGCTTTCCTACAAGCGCCTCGAACCCAGACCGCTTTATTGGCCTTGCCTTGTCCAGATCCCACACGTTCGTAGAGCCTTCGATCAGGGCAAAGCGCCGGAGCGCATCCTTGATCTCAACCACATCTTCCCCCGCCCCCTTATCGGCCGAGGAGCCGGCCGGGCTGGGCGGCTCGTCCAACGATGGGGCTAGGGGAAGGACCGCCGCTTTAAGCTCCGCCAGCTCATCGAGCGAAGCGGCTTGTGCGGAAGCATCATTAGCCGATGGGGTACGAGGACGCTCGCCCAACGGCGGCGGTGCCGGCAGGCGTGATGCCGCGTCGATCCCCAGTATTCGCGCCGCGGCTTTGGTTGCTGCCTTTTGATCGCCGTTATGTTGCAGGATGCAGAACACATCGAACGCATCGTTTCGATGTCCATTTGCCAGGGGATCGGAGCTGTGGTGCGAATACAACTTGCCTTCGTTGATAGTGACGCCAGGATCGCCGCTAGTGCTCTGAGGGCAGAGCCATTTATCTCCCCTCCGCTCGTAGCCATGCGCCTCGATCAGAGCGGCAAGATCGTGGCTCTCATTGAACAGCGCAATCACTTCGGGAAGATCCGAGCCACCACGGCCGATGGCCGGCCGTGGTTTCTGCTGCGGGGAACGACCAACCGGTGCGGTAGCCTTTGGCAACCAGGGGCAGAGCCCTTCAGCCTTTGGCTTTACTTCGTCCCAACCTTGCCAGATGGCGAGAAGCTCCGAAGGCAATACTGGCAATCCATCAACGCTGGGCCGGGTCCGCCAAGTGTACGGCTTACCGGTACCAGGATGGATGGAGGGCGGGAGGACGTCCTGCACCAGGCCAGCTCGCAGCTCGAAGACAGTGATTCGCTTGAAGGGCTCAGCGGCCATGCGCAAAGCGTCCACTCGGACAGCATCTCCAGCCTCTTTGGCAGCCTTCACCTGGGCCATCAAGGCCTTCAACACCGAACCGTCAACATCCCCCGGATTCGGCCAAGCAAGCGACCGGCGACTGAGCTCAACCCCATCAGGCAGCCTGAACATAATGCGAAAACGCGCTGGATTACCCACCGTTGTCGGATAGACATCTGCAAGCGCGTCCACATCCAAGTCCAACAGTTCCTTCAGAACATGGCGGGTCCACTGCACGTCATCTACATCAAGCGAGCAGACACGGCTCGGTCCCAGCACCACACCCAGGTTGTGACTAGGGTGCTCCTGCCAGAACCGCTCAGCAGCCACCGAATCAGTAAAGTATCCACCCGGCTGGTTCCAAGCATGCCCCTTAGGCCCTTTCTCTCCAGGCTCGATGGGAACCAGGGCTAGACCGAAGGTTTCAATGTACCGGCGCGCCCAGTCGGCAGTTACAGATGCTGGACGCTCACTCATCGGCGCCGCTCCCGCAGCTCTTGGCAGCTGACGCAGGTTTCACAACCTGCGACAGCGTGCTGTCGCAGGAGCGGGATCGGCTCGTCGCAGTCTTCGCAGAACTGCGCGCTTGGCCCTACAAACTTGCCGGTCTGACGCTTGAGCGCCGCCTGCAGGAAATACTCGGCCTGGTCGTTAGCGCGATCAATATCATCAGCCATTGGCGCGATCCTCCATGGCCTGACGCGCACCCGCCATGATCGCCAGCACCTGGCGAATGACGTCCACGCCACGCTGCTCGAGATGCAGCACTTCGTGGGGTTCCCATACGTTGTCGGAAGCGCCGTCATGCATGCTTCCAACGAACTCTCCGGCTTCATCCAGCAGCTTGCCGACCGCCTTGAGTGCTCCATGCGTCGCTGGCATCGGCTCTGGGCGATACCAGACGACCCCTGCAGCTCTACCAATGGCGTCAAGGACTCGGGCGGACCTGGTCCACTGAAGGACTTCCTCCAACTCGTCGGGGGATAGCCAGCGACGCTCTTCGTCGTGCTTGAGCTTCTTCTGCAGGGCATCGATATCAATGCCCATGTCATAGGCGAGCGCGGTGATTCCGCCCGGATAGTCACGACCAGCGCGATAGAGCGCCTGCCGCAGGGAGAGCACCGGGCCAGCGCCCGGCAAAGTGTCGATGCGACTCATAACCGTTAAACCTCGGTTAACGGTGTAGCCATGGGTGCGGGCAAGCCCTATCCTACGACTACGACCGATATGCCTGTTCCAATGTGTTGTGCGACACGGCTTGTCGTTCTAGTCATCCGGAGCAACTTGTGGTGAGAGGTTCCGGATGGCGGGGATACACAGTGCTTTGCACTGCTAACGCCGAGCTGGGGGATTCTTGTGGTGAGAGGCCCCAGCTCAGCAATCCTTTTGCGGGTCGCCCTCAGCAGGCTGGCCCATCTGTTCCTCATAAAAGCGCTCAATCGCTTTGCCCGCCTCATAGCGGATCGCCGCGCCCTTCGTTGCTCGATAAATGGTTGGCTGGGTAACCCCCACTCGCTCAGCAATAGCGCGCTGCGAGAAACCCTGCTCAATCAGTGTTTGAAGCATCTCTTGTATGGACATAGCGCTTGCCTATTCGTTAGCGAATAGATGGATGTTACCCAAACGAATAGGTGTAAGCAATACACTTGCGATACGCAAACAAATCAGAGCAATGAGCAGTGATAGGAAACCGCATAGCAAAGCGCATGCATGAGCTAGGGCTGTCCGGAGGCGAGCTCGCCAGGAGGTCTGGCGTGCCACAGCCTACTATTCACAGAATATTGTCTGGAACGTCCGCCAGCCCCCGCCAACAGAATGTTGAAAGAATTGCTAGAGTGCTGGGTGTCTCTACCGAATGGCTCTGGAAAGGTGAAGCCAACCCCACGGTCACAACCGGCCCGCACTCAAACGTCGAACCAGGACCAAAGGTTCGCGGATTCGTGCCGTTGATTTCCTGGGTGCAAGCTGGGGCGTGGTGCGAAATGCAGGAGCCTTTTGAGCTTCAGAATGTCGAGTCCTGGCTGCCTTGCGCGGTTTCGCACAGCAGCGGCACGTTTGCCCTGAGAGTTCGCGGCCTTTCAATGTTCAACCCGCATGAACGTCGCTCATTCAGGGAGGGCGACATAATCTTTGTCGACCCCGCGAAGGACTACGAGAACGGCTCTCTGGTAATCGCAAAGCTCGCGGATAGCAAGGAAGCTACGTTCAAACAGCTTGTCATCGAAGGCGAACGCCAGTTCCTCAAGCCACTGAACCCATCTTGGCCAGATCCCATCATTGAGCTACCAGATGATGCCGTGATCTGCGGCGTGGTCGTATCGAAGGTGGAGATATTCTGATGTATTGAGGTATACGCGGGCAGTACGGAAAGGTATTGACCCAACATATTCGTTTAAGTATTGTCTGAGCCGCAATCCTCTCACCACCGAGGCTCAGAAATGCTACATGCACAACACACCCAAGGGTGCAAGGTCTACTTGCACCCCACCGCCTGTACCCGCCCCAGCTTCATAGATGCCTTCCAGCGCCGCACCGGACTGAAAGTCATCACCACGCCAACAGGTTTAGCAATGGCCACCCTGGACGACGGGAGGCAGGCATGACCCAGGCCGAGCTAATGACACCCGACCAAGCGGCAAACCTGCTTGGCGTGAGCCCCAGGACTCTCGCCGCATGGCGATGCACTGGCCGCTATTCCGTGCCGTATATCAAAGTGGGTTCCAAGGTCCGCTACCCCCGCGAACAGCTCAATGAGTGGCTCTCCAACCGACCAACTGGAGGGAGCCAAGCATGAGCGAGTTCTTCATTCCCCTCCGCCGCGTGATGCTGCTCCAGCATGTACTGGAGAACGGAGGCACGACCCGCTGCCCAATGCAGCGCCCCGAAACCAGCATCGACGCCCACGTTGAGATCGAGAACGACCTTCGCACCCACCAAGTGAAGGTAACGTTCGGACCTGCCACCGGAACGATCACCCTTCAGAGAGGCGACTCGTCGAAGTACATGGCCCTTCGAGACTTTCTGCAGGACTTGGCCAACGGCCGGACGGAGTCAGGACGGCGATCAGGAGAGGCCATCGCAATGCGGGAGGCGCTGGAATCGGTCAATGCCGCTCTCGGCCCCGAGCACACTGCCTACATCAGCCCCACTATCGACCCTAAACACCCTTTCCGCGTGATCGTGCTGGATGATCTTGGCGACATCTGTGCCAGCACTAAAGGCCACTGCAAGGACCAGCTCGTCGAGACTGTCCGCCGCCAGCTCCGGCCTACTTCCGTGGGGCACGGGGAGCATCAATAAGTAACAAGGCGGCCCCGGCCACCTGGGGCACTTCGCTCAGTACCAAGCCTCACCACAGCTTTACCGCTTGGGGCTGAGCATCAGGAGCACAACACATGCAACCGCATCAACAAGTTCTTGCCATGGGCATCCTCTGGCTGATCACCCTGCTCATCCTGCCTTTCCTGTTTGCGAAAGCCCGCCATCGCGCCTTCAACCGAGGCCTGGACGCCGGCAAACAGCGCCTGAAAGCCGATCTGAAATTGCAGATCAAAGGACTTCAAGACGACTTGGACGAAGCCCGGGTCCAGACCGAGGCGGACCAGCGCAAGCATCACCTGGCTATCGCACACCTCAAAAGCAGTATCCGCGAACTTGAAGCCCGGATCATGTCCTACACCGGGCTTGCAGTGACCAGGGCGGACTACGAGCTGCTCATCAGTGCCATAGAAACCCTGAACCTGACCGAGCGGACGCTTACGGCAATGAAGGCAACTCAGCAGGCATCACGCGCCGGCCTGGAAGCCACCGGACTGGGCGACTTGGCTAAGCGCATACACGCTCAGCTGCGCGAAACACCGGCCAGTGCTGCAAATGCAGGGGCTGCAGCATGACAGCCGCCCAGCAGATCAACGTGGCAAGCGCGCAGCAGCAGGCACTCCCCTTCCAGCGCGAACTGTATGTGGACCTGTTTGCGGGGGCAGGCGGAGCCAGCAGCGGCGGTGCCCGCGCCTATCGCGACCCTGATGTGGCCATCAACCACAACCCCATCGCCATCGCCGTGCACCGGGCCAATCACCGCAAGACCCGGCACTACATCAGCGATATCTATGAGGTCGATCCACTGGAGGCCACCGGCGGCCAGCCCGTGGGCATCCTGTGGGCTTCCCCGGACTGCCGGCACTTCTCCAAGGCCAAAGGTGGCGCGCCACGCAGCAAAAGCGTTCGTTCTTTGCCATGGGTCGTTGTCCGCTGGGTATTCGCGACACGCCCACGCCTGTTCCTCATGGAGAACGTTGAGGAGTTCCAGGCCTGGGGGCCGCTTGACGATGCTGGTAAACCGATCAAGGCCGAGATGGGCCGAACCTTCAGGGCGTTCGTATCCTGCCTTACCACCGGCCTGCCCGCCGATCATCCCGATATGGCGGAAATCATGGACTGCATTGGCCAGTGGGTTCCAATGGAAGCCCTGGTGCGCGGCCTGGGCTGCAACGTGCAATGGAAAGAACGCCGCGCGTCCAACGCCGGGTCACCGACCATCCGCAAGCGCCTGTTCCTGATCGGCCGCACCGATGGCCGTCCCATTGTGTGGACTAAACCCAAGCGACACGAGAACCCTCAGGCCGATCAGCTGCCATGGCGAACTGCGGCGGAGTGCATCGACTTCTCTGACCTGGGCAAAAGTATCCTCGAACGCAAGCGCCCGCTGGTGGACAACACCTGCCGCCGGGTCGCGAAGGGGTTCTGGCGGCACACCGTAATGGCTGAGCAACCATTTGTAATTCCGTTGAACGACCAGCAACTGGCCGCCGCCAGCCTCACCGAGTTCGCCAATGCGAGCACACAGCGGACCTTCAGCATTGCGGAGCCATTGCGCACTCAGGTTGCCCAAGTGAAGGGCGGTCACTTCGCCATGGCAGCAGCACACCTCACGCACCTGACCACCAGCAGCGGGCACCACTCCCTTGCCGCATGCCACTTCGAACAGGCCAACGGCGGCTTCTACACCAGCGACGGGCGGGCCGCAAAGGCACCACTGAGCACCATCCTCGGCCGAGGCTCCAATCAGCGACTGGCCACCGCCTACCTAGTGAAGTACTACGGCACGGGCGGGCAGTGGCAAGGCATGGAAGAGCCGATGCACACCTTGCCAACGAAAGAGCGCATGGCCCTGGTCACCATCGTGCAGGTGCCAGCCGCCATCCTGCCGCCGAAACTGATAGAACGAGCCCGGAAGTGCGCCCGCTTCCTGCACAAGTACCTGCCTGAACACTTCCCCGAGCAAGTTGATGTAGTGCTGCTCGGCGAGTACGCCCTGGTGGACTTCACCCTGCGCATGCTCAAAGCACCAGAGCTGAAGCTAGCACAAGGGTTCAGCCCTGAATACATCCTCGATCGCGGACTCTTTGAGAACCCTCACACGGGTCGGCTGGAATGGCGCGCCATCAACAATACCGACCAGATCCGACTGATCGGGAACAGCGTTTGCCCTGACGAGGCGGAAGACTTGATTGCCGCCAACGCCAAGGATCTGATTGACCTGTACCAACGGGAGGCAGCATGAGCCAGCACGACCATCCCCCACCCGCCGCGAAACTCAACGCAGCCGCTTGGCTCGGCCGGGCCGGGCTGTATCGCACTCGGTTTGACGCAGTGCGCAACTTCGAGCAGTCCGTAAGGCCGGTTACCGCCGACGAGCTGTTCGAGCTTGCTAGCAAACAGGTGCTCAGCCAGATCAATGAGGGCCGGCACCATGCCTAACCCAACACGAATCTGGCAACTGATTAGCTTTGCGCTCGCCGTCGCGCTGATCGCCGCGTTGGTCAAGTTGCATCACAGCAGCACCGCCCTCCGCCCAGCGACAGGCACGTTACCGACTGTTAACAGCGCCACGAACTTTAAGCACCTAGCCCTCAGCCCGCACGCCCGTCGAGCCCATGAGAGGTATTCGCTGTGATCAACACACCGACCTACACCCCGACAACCCGGACACCAAAGGGCATGCAACCCATGCTGCGCCCCGCCATGTCGTTCATATGCGACATCTGCGGCAAGGCTCGAGTGAAGGGCAATCACGACCGGTGCTCCAAAACCCGTCAGGCAGCTGGCTTCATCATCATGCGAGGTCGTAAATCATGAACACCGATCCACGAGACCTGTTCATAAGCCTCAACCCCCTCGGCCTGGACGAGCGCGAACTGGAGAAAGACAGCTCCGGGTTCGCCGACGACCGCACGCACAGCGATTACCTGGTGTACCTGGCTGGCTACAAAGCCGGCGCGGTGGACGGCGAGAAAAGCGAATGCCGGCGCCAACGCCCGATAAACGCCGAGGGCTGCAAGCCCGAGAGCACCTTCCTGCCCTTCGACATGCCCTGCGCTGAGGCAGCGACTAGCCGCAGCCTCGACAAAGCGGAGGGCTTCAAGCCCGACCTCGCATATCCACTGCTTCAGCTTCAGTTGCAGCGCCAGGGCGAGCCAACCCCCAGACTAATAGAAGTGCTGCCCGCCATCCGCGATGTCTTCGGCGAATGCAGGTCGACCCAACGACACGTCAAATGCAACCAGATCCGCCAACGGCGCAAAAGTACCAAGTGGAAAAGCTACGTGGCCAATGTAGTCGCGAAACGAGCAATGAGGAGAGAAGTATGAATACCGCTTTCGTGCTGATGGCGCAATATAATGCGCTGGCCATAATCCCGCTTGAAGTGGTATGCAATGACTATTTTAAACATCTAACTCCTGAAATGTTTCAGCGGAAAGTTTTATCAGGCCAGATAAAAATCCCAATCACTCGATTGGAGAGTAGTCAGAAAAGCGCCAAAGGAATACACATAACAGATCTTGCTGAGTACCTAGAAGCTCAACGCGCTCTAGCACTCAAGGAACATCAGCAACTCAACAGAGTACACCGAGCTTGCTAAAGCACCGCACAACAAGAGCCAAATAAGGTACAAGGGCGCCACTTCGGCGCCCAATACCTAGACATTATCAGGACCTTTTCCAAACATGGACTCAAATCTAGAAACATCCATTTCTACGACTCGCCTGTAAACCTTGCGACTTGAAAAAAGACTTAATGCGTGCTCCGACAATTGATCCGCCCCCGTAATGGTGCGACATATCAAAGCCACCTTAGCCATCCTAGCCTCAATACCAAGCTTCGAAGAGACAGCTATTATACCTTCCTCATCAAACTCCAGAATGGCTCCAGATACGGCGCTGGACAGCTTTTTGACTTCCACCCAAAGCTCAACGGGGAGTATAACCGCACCTCGCTCCTCTAACTCAGCAAACTGCTTGTAATATTCACGAATATCCTCTCTTGCCTCATCATGATACAGCGATTCATCATCTGAAAGGATAGTAACGAAAACTCGAAGCCGCGATTGAAGGTGGCTTATCTGTACCGCCAGATCCAACTGCCTAGAAAAAAGTGCATCCCTCAAAGGAGCCACCCTAGCCTTGGCCGTATAATAAAGACCCAGCGCACCAACCAATAAAGTCGATACTATACCTGCAACCCCAACAATTAAAGTAACCACCCCTTCTTCCATCATACCCCCTCCGAAGAACCCTAGCGACAAAAATACAAGTGTTTATTCAAGACACTCTTGCCCCAAGCCTCACCTTGGACTCGATAATCTGATCCAACCACTTCCAGCCCTTATACCGGTCGCAGCGCCCGCGCAAATGGGTATAGCGCCGCATCGAGTTCCAGTCGCGATGGCCGGACACACTTGAAACTCTCGGTATGTCCCAATCCATTTCGAACAACCGACTCACCCCTTCGTGGCGCAAGTCATGAAAGTGCAGATTCTCGATACCGGTCATCTTGCATGCCTTCGACCAGGCCGCACCGATTGAATCCGTGTTGTATGGGAATATCTCCGAGCACTCCCGCGGCATGCTCTGCACAATCTGCCAGGCCTCATCTGGTAAATGACACCAGACATCATTACCGATCTTCTGCCCGGGGTTTTTCATATCCCGCACTTTCACCGCTTTCCGGTGCTCATCCAGATCGTCCCAGCGGATGCGCGTGATTTCATCCATTCGCCTAGTGGAGAAGATCGCGAACGCCACCACCTTGGGCATGTGGATGGCTGTCGGCCTGCGCTGCAGCGTCTCGAAGAAGTGCTCCATCACTTTATCGAGCTCATCCAATGTAGGCCTGCGATCTCGCTCGCGACTCCTCATGTTGTAGCCGAACTTTTTCAAGACAAGGCGCGCATCGGGCATCGCCAGGGGATTGATCTCGTACTCCCAGGCTGCCCGGGCCAGGGACAGAACTGAACCTAGGTGAGCTAAGTCATTGCCGGCAGTCTGAGGCTTGACTGAGCCACCTTCGGGCCCCATGCGCCAAAGCGCATAATCCACCAGTACTTGCTGGCTGATATCCGAATCGATCTTATCGCCCAGGTAACTCTTCTTGATGGCATTGAGTGTTCGCCGCTTGGACTCGCCAAGAGGCCGGGCTTTCTCCGCCTCAATCAAATAGCGATCGATCATTTCCTTGACCGTGTGTCCCTCGCGGCTGGCCCGCTCGATCGCACCAGGTACCGCCAATTCGGTCTCTCGTCGCTTCGCCCAGGCTTGAGCGGCCTGCTTGCGGGCGAATGTCTGAGCTTCTTGGTAAACTATGACACCCTTTTTCTTGAGGCGGATCTGGACGGTGTAGCTGACCGTCCCATCGGCCTTTTTCCTTGCTCTGATCGTTGCCATGATTTTCGGTGGTACAAGCGTGATTGGCGGTGGTACATCGTACCACCGTCACACCAAAAACGCCCAAAAACCCCAGAAAACGGCACAAAAATGCGTAGACCAGAATGCCCCTAGAATCAGCATCAAAGCCACAAACCACGCGCCCTGAGCCCTCTCGCCGCTTCAGCGTTGCACCGATGATGGACTGGACAGACCGCCACTGCCGGTTTTTCCTGCGCCTGCTTTCCAAAAACACCCTGCTCTACACCGAAATGGTCACCACCGGTGCCCTGCTGCACAACGACGCCCAGCGTTTCCTGCGCCACGACGCCTCCGAGCACCCGCTGGCCCTGCAACTGGGCGGCAGCGTGCCGGCGGACCTGGCCGCCTGTGCCCGCCTGGCCGAGGAGGCTGGCTACGACGAGGTCAACCTCAACGTCGGCTGCCCGAGTGACCGGGTGCAGAACAACATGATCGGCGCCTGCCTGATGGCCCACCCGGCGCTGGTGGCCGACTGTGTGAAAGCCATGCGCGATGCGGTGTCTACCCCGATAACGGTCAAGCACCGCATCGGTATCAATGGCCGCGACAGCTACGCCGAGCTGTGCGACTTCGTCGGCCAGGTGCGCGAGGCAGGTTGCCGGAGCTTTACCGTGCATGCGCGCATCGCGATCCTGGAAGGGCTGTCGCCAAAGGAGAACCGTGAGATTCCGCCGCTGCGCTATGACGTGGCGGCGCAGTTGAAGGCGGACTTCCCGGACCTGGAGATCGTGCTCAACGGCGGGATCAAGACCCTGGCCGAGTGCCAGGCACACCTTGAAACCTTCGATGGGGTAATGCTGGGGCGTGAGGCGTACCACAACCCTTACCTGCTGGCCGAGGTGGACCAGCAGCTGTTCGGCAGCGAGGCGGCAGTGGTCAGCCGCAGCGAGGCGCTGGCGCAGTTGCGGCCTTATATCGTCGCGCACATGGAAAGTGGTGGCGCGATGCACCACGTTACCCGGCATATTCTGGGGCTGGCCCAAGGGTTCAAGGGTGCCCGGCGCTTCCGCCAGCTGCTGTCGGCGGATATTCACAAGGCGGCAGAGCCGTTGGCTGTGTTCGACCAGGCGGTGGAGTTGTTGCAGGGGCGGTGATTCAGCAGGCGGGCCTGATCGCCAACAAGCCAGCCCCTGCGGGATGTTGCAGGGGTTCAGATGTATGCAGATTCTGTGGGAGCGGGTTTACCCGCGAAGAAAACAACGCGGTGTGTGGCACCGGCTTCGCCGGTGTTCGCGGGTAAACCCGCTCCCACAGGGATGGCGCAAACCACCACATTTTGTGTAAGCCAGTTGTATCTCCAGCGGCCCGTGCAAGCAGATGCGGAACCTCGAGGCTGCTTGCGACTCGAATCCTCACCTTTCGCACCGCGCTTCGCGAGCCCTTGAGTGGCCGTCGGGGCTCGGGTAATGTCGAGTCATTGCACAGGACAGAGCACGCCCATGACCTCCAAGCTGGAACAACTCAAGCAGTTCACCACCGTGGTCGCCGACACCGGGGACCTGGACGCCATCACCCGCCTGAAACCGGTGGATGCCACCACCAACCCGTCGCTGCTGCTCAAGGCGGCGGCCATCCCGGGTTACGCCGAGCTGCTCAAGCAGGTAAAGGCCGATGCCAAGGGTAATGTCGACCTGGCTTGCGACAAGTTCGCGGTGGCCGTGGGCTCGGGCATTCTCAAGGTCATCCCGGGGCGTATCTCCACCGAGGTGGATGCCCGCCTGTCGTTCGATGAGCCCGCCCTGCTGGCCAAGGCGCGCAAGCTGATCGAGCTGTACGAAGCCGCCGGCGTTGGCCGCGACCGCGTGCTGATCAAGCTGGCCTCCACCTGGGAAGGCATCCGCGCCGCCGAAAAGCTGGAGAAGGAAGGCATCCAGACCAACCTCACCCTGCTGTTCTCCTTCGCCCAGGCCCAGGCCTGCGCCGATGCCGGTGTGTTCCTGATTTCGCCGTTCGTGGGCCGTATCTACGACTGGTACAAGAAGAGCACCGGCAAGGAATACGTGGGCGCCGAAGACCCGGGCGTGCAGTCGGTCACTCGCATCTACAACTACTACAAGGCCAACGGCTACAACACTGTGGTCATGGGCGCCAGCTTCCGCAATATCGGCCAGATCGAACAGCTGGCCGGCTGTGACCGCCTGACCATCAGCCCAGAGCTGCTGCAGCAGCTCAGCGATGACCAGGGTGACCTGCCGCAGGTGCTGAAGCCGGGCAATGCCGGCGAGCCCAAGCAGCAGCTGAACGAGAGCCAGTTCCGCTGGGCCATGAACGAAGACGCCATGGGTACCGAGAAGCTGGCAGAGGGCATTCGCCAGTTCGCGCGGGACCAGGAGAAGCTGGAGAAGTTGATGGCTGAAAAGGCCTGATACATTTCGGGATTGCCTGACGGGCGGGAAGTGTTCAGCATTTTCCGCCCGTTTTGTTTTGCCTGGCTTCAGATGTGTATTGAATCCCAGGGCCTCTTCGCGGGTGAACCCGCTCCCACAGGGATCCGCACAGGTCCGAAGTTGGCGCTGTACCTGTGGGAGCGGGTTTACCCGCGAAGAGGCCCGATAAGCCACCCGAGCTGTCGATGACCTCCTCTACCCCATTGCCCCTCGTACTCGCCGGCCCGATACTGCGCCGTCTGGAACCCCAGCGCCTGGCCATCTGGCTGGTCGCCACGCAACCGCTGCAACCCGAACTCATCTTCCCGGCAAGCAAGGCCCAGGTCGATTGCCAGGTGGTCGCGGTGGGTCAGCACGCCTTCATCCACTTGCTGGACATCCACTTCGCCCAGCCGCTGCCCTGCAACCAGTTGCTCGACTATGACCTGCTCATCAAAGGCCAGGGTATCGCCGACTGGGCGCCACATCTGCTGTACGCAGGCACCCAGCGCCCAAACCTGGTACTGCGCGATCGGCTCGACCACCTGCTGCACGGTTCCTGCCGCAAGCCGCATTTTCCGGCCGCCGATGGCCTGCTGTGCGCCGACCGCCTGCTGCAGGCCTGCGAAAAACCCACAGACCGCCCCGCCGTGCTGCTGATGACCGGCGACCAGGTCTATGCCGACGACGTCGCCGGCCCGATGCTGCGCGCCGTCCACAGCCTGATAGCGCGCCTTGGCCTGTTCGACGAGCAACTGGAGGGCGCGGTGGTGCCCGACAGCCAGGCGCTGTACCAGCACCCGGCCTGCTATTACCACCGCGCCGACCTGCTGCCGGCGCAGGAGCGCAACGAAACCTTGCGCGAGCGCTTCTTCGGCGGCAAGCGCAAGCCGATCTTCTCCTCCAGCAACGCCGACAACCACCTGGTGACCTTCGCTGAGGTCATGGCCATGTACCTGCTGGTGTGGTCACCGGTGCCGTGGCAGCTGGTGAACCTGGACATGCCCAACGGGCTCACCGCACCGCGCCAGGCCCGTTACCAGCAGGAACTGCCGCTGATCCAGGCGTTTGCCGGCAACCTGGGCCAGGTAGCAAGGGTGATGGCCCACCTGCCGTGCCTGATGATCTTCGATGACCACGACATCACCGACGACTGGAACCTCTCGGCGCAGTGGGAAGAAACCGCTTACGGCCACCCCTTCTCGCGGCGGATCATCGGCAATGCCCTGCTCGGCTACCTGCTGTGCCAGGCCTGGGGTAACGACCCGCAGGGTTGCAAGGCCCTGGTCGGGCAATGCCAGGCGTTGGACAGCCAGACACAGGATGAGCTGATCGGCGCGCTGCTGCGCTTCCAGGGCTGGCAGTTCAGCCTGCCCACCAACCCACCCTTGCTGGTGCTGGACACCCGCACCCGCCGCTGGCGCAGCGAAAGCAGCCTGGCCAAGCCGTCCGGCCTGCTCGACTGGGAGGCGCTGAGCGAGTTGCAGCAAGCACTGCTGGACCACCCGTCGGCGATCATCGTGTCGCCTGCGCCGATTTTCGGCGTGAAACTGATCGAGACAGTGCAGAAACTGTTCAGCTGGCTGGGCTACCCGCTACTGGTGGATGCCGAGAACTGGATGGCCCACCGCGGTGCAGCGCAGGTCATCCTCAACATCTTCCGCCACTCGCGCACGCCGGGGCACTACGTGGTGCTGTCCGGCGATGTGCACTACTCGTTCGTCTATGAGGTGCTGATCCGCCACCGCCAGCGCAGCCCGCACTTGTGGCAGGTGACCAGCAGCGGGATCAAGAACGAATTCCCGCGGCGCCTGCTGGATGTGCTCGACCGGCTCAACCGCTGGCTGTATGCGCCGCGCTCGCCGCTGAACTGGTTTACCAAGCGGCGGGAAATGGAGGTAGTGCCGCGTACGCCCAGCCATAGCAAGGCTGGCGAGCGGTTGTGGAATGGCGCGGGGTTGGGGCAGGTGTTCTTCGATGAACAGGGGCGGCCGGCGCGGGTGTATCAGCTGGATGCGGGTGGGGGTGAGGCTACCGAGTTTGCTCGGCGGGAGTGGTCAGGCAAGTAGCTGGTGTCGGCCTTGCCGGCCTATTCGCGGGTGAACCCGCTCCCACAGGTTATGCACCAGCCTTGAGTCATGCACTGCACCCTCAGGTACTGTGCTGCATTCGAAACCCGTGTTGACCCTGTGGGAGCGGGTTCACCCGCGAATAGGCCGGTACAGGCTGAAGATCAGGTCCGCTCCAGGGCATTGACCAGGTCATGGAAAGCTTCGCGGTTGGAGTCGTTCAGGCCCATGAGAATCTTGTGCGCCTCCAGCACCTTGGAGCGCACCACGTCTTCGTTCTGGTCCTGGGACGGCAGGTCGGTCAGGCATTCCGGGCACGGAATCGGCCGATCGACGATGTTGAACACCTGATCGAAACCCATCGACTGCAACAACCGGGAAATGTCCGGGTTGGTGGTGACCACGGTCGGCAACAGGCCCACCTTCTGGCGCGACAGGATCGACAACTTGGCCAACAGGCCCAGGGTGGTGCTATCGATGCTCTCGGTTTCGGTCAGGTCGATGACAATCGCCGAGAAGTTCAACGCAGTGAAAATCTTCTCGATCGTTGCATCCAATGCCGAACACAGGGTCAGGCGCACTTCACCGACAAATTTCAGGACGAAGGTACCGCTCTGCTCGGCGAACTGGATTCTACCGGTACTCATTGAAGGTTCCTGCTCAACACCAATAGGGCGATATCATCCGGCATCTCCCCAAGCGTAGCCAATCCAAATCGTTGACGCAGCCCATCCAGGCTGCCACCTGCTGCCCTGACGATTTCCGGCAGGGCGGTTTCTTTATCTTTGAGCGTGTCACCCGGCAAAAGGTCCAGAATGCCATCGGACATCAGGCTGAGGCTGAACTGCGGCGGCAGTTCCACTACCAGGTCCTGGTAGGTGGCCTCGTCGAACAGCCCCACCGGCAGGCCACGGCCTTCCAGGTAGCGGGTGTGCTCGGGGGTGTGCAGCACCGGCAATGGCAGATGGCCGCCAACGGCGTAGGTCAGCAGGCCGGACTCTTCGTCGATCACCCCGCCAACCATGGTGACATGCTTGCCCAGCTTGCTGTTGATCAGGCCGCGGTTGATGTGGCTGAGCACTTCCGAGGGCTTGAACTCACGCATCCTGCTGCGCTTGAGCTCGAACATCAGCCGAGTGGTCATGAATTTCAACAACACGGTGACAAACGCCGACGACGCGCCGTGCCCGGACACATCAGCGAGGTAGAAGGCAATGCGCCGCTCGTCGACACGGAAGTAATCGACAAAATCACCCGACAGGTACAACGACGGGATGATCTGGTGCTCGAAGGCGAACTCGCTGGCCGCCCAGGGGCTTTCCGGCAGCATGTTCATCTGCACCTGGCGACCGGCGGTCTGGTCCTCCTGCAGCAGGTGCAGGCTGGCCTCCAGTTCGCGGTTGGCGGCTTCGAGCTTGTCGCGGTAGCGCTGGTTTTCCAGCACCAGTCGCGAGCGGTCGAGGGCACGGCGCACCGAGTGCTCGAGCACGGCCAGGTCTTCCAGCGGCTTGATCAGGTAGTCGGCAGCGCCCAGGCGCAAAGCTTCCACCGCATCGCTCATGACGCCGGCACCGGACACCACGATAACCGGCAACTGCGGGGCGCGCTCGCTGACCTGACGGATCAGCTCGAGGCCGCCCATCTGCGGCATGCGCAGATCGCAGATCACGAGGTCGGGCTGGTGTTCTTCGAAGACCTGAAGCCCCTGCTGGCCATTGCCGGCCTGGAGGACGCTGAAGCCACTGTCTTCAAGATAGGCGGCGAGGCTTGCACGGACCACGTCGTCGTCATCGATGATCAGCAGCGTTGCACTGGTTTTCTGCATGTGGGCGAACGGCGCCGATTTAGGTTGGTGCAGCGGTGTCGGCAAGGCAGACGGCCAGCTACGGGAATTCTTTGTGGTCACACTCTACTTGAGTTGTAGGACAAGAACACCTGCCCGGCAACTGTCCGGCAACTGTGAGAGCTACCTTGTAAGGCGCAGACGGTACTCCCATCCGCCCAGCGTTTCAAGCATGCAAGGGTCGACCCCGCCGCACTTTACAGGGCAAATCACCGGGAGTTATAAGAAAGTCGACCAGCGCAACCCGATGGGAAGGATGCAGCATGCCTCACACGCCCTCCAGCCATGGCGAGAAACGCGACTTCATCCGCATGCGCATCGACACCGAGGTCAGCCTTTTGCACGAAGGCCAGGTAATTGCGGCGGTGTGCCTGGACCTGTCCAGCGGCGGCATGCAGGTGCAGGCACCGCAGCGCTTCCAGGTGAGTGACCATATCGAAGTACGGATCGAGTCCGACCACCCGGCGCTGAAAGGGCTGCATGCCAGCACGGAAGTGGTGTGGATTGCCGACCAGCCGGGCGGGCAGCAGAAGTTCGGGTTGCGGATTCTGGCAATGCACTGATAGCGCCTGCCCCGGCCTCATCGCCGGCAAGCCGGCTCCCACACCGACCTTGAGGCAGGTGCAATTCCCGTGGGAGCTGGCTTGCCGGCGATGAAGCCAGCACTGCAATCAGAAGTCGTCTTCGACCTCGCCATCCTTGACCTTGAACTCGCGGTTCTGCAGGTATGCATTGCGAATGAAGATGTACTTGTCCCCCTGGATCAGCTTCTCGGCCGACAGCAGGTCGGCGCGGGTGTCGATGATGTCCAGGGCGAAGATCGAATTGCGCGTCGGCACATGGTCGATGTAGCGGTAGGGTTCGGTGTAGGTGTCCGGGTACTTGGCCACGCCGTCACGCACGGTGCTCGGGCCCAGCAGCGGGATGACCACGTACGGGCCGCTCGGCACGCCCCAGTAGCCGAGGGTCTGGCCGAAGTCCTCGTCGTTGCGCTGCAGGCCCATCTTGGTGCCCACGTCGAAGAAACCGCCCAGACCGAAGGTGGTGTTGACGATCAGCCGCGCCGTGTCCACGCCCGCCGCATGGGGCTTGAACTGCAGCAGGTTGTTGGCGAGGTTGGTCACATCACCCAGGTTGCGGAAGATGTTGTGGATGCCATCTTCGAGGAACTGCGGGGTAACCGCCTGGTAGCCCTTGGCCAATGGCTTGAGGGCATAGGTGTCGAGGGTATCGTTGAAACGGAAGATCGGGCGGTTGACCGCTTCCCAGGGATCTTCCTCGGTGGCGGCCTGGGTGGCTGCCACGGGCGCCAGCAGCATGCTGGCGCATACACAGGCCTGGGTGACTCGTTCGATCACACTGGCACCGATCCTACGCATAGGTGTTTCTCCATCGAATTTCTCGGCCGCAAGCGCAAACGGGTGCGCTGCTGTACGGCGGCAGTATAGAGGCTTGCGGGCTGATAAACAGCTTTACACACCTCTGCTCAATAATTTGTGAACAACTGTTGCGCGGCGCCCGCTGTCACAGGGTGGTAACAGTCGCCGAATAGCCTGCGGACTATTTGAGGGAAGTTGCCATGGACGCTGCACCCGCCTTCACCGCTGTGCTGTTCGGCTTGCGCGGCTGCCTGGTGCAAGCCGAACAGCACAGC
>NZ_JAFGYI010000142.1:0-565 GCF_017490905.1 Pseudomonas sp. 32_A
ATTATTATTTTTCTCGAACGACAACCAATCCAATTGCACCTTTTCCAGTATGCGTAGTGACAACAGGTGTTGTGATGTTAATATCATAATCTTGACAATTGAATGCCTCAGTAAAGGTATTTTTAATTTTATCAACAAAATCTAATGCACTTGCATGAGTAATACCTACTGATTTAATTTTATGATTTTCTATGAATTCTGAAATTTCTTTTTTTAGATAATTGATACTAGTATTTTGAGTTCTAGCGTTATGTACTAACTCTAATTTGCCATCATTTAATGTACCTATTGGTTTGATTCTCATGATATTACCAATAAGTCCTTTAGTCTTACTTACACGGCCACCTTTAATAAGTTGGTTTAATTGTCCAATGACAACAAATAGTTTCGTGTTTTCTTGCAATTCTTTAACGCTTTTTACGATGTCAGTTGTAGATGTACCTTGTTCTATCAATTCAACGATATGTTTAATTTGATATGCCAAACCGTTGGAAATTGATTTAGAATCTATGACTGTCACATTCGCATCTACCATTTCACTTGCTTGATATGCCGTGTTATATGT
>NZ_JAFGYI010000143.1:0-565 GCF_017490905.1 Pseudomonas sp. 32_A
CTATTACACGTTCGCCCGCGAAGATTCGGTGACCGAGCGGATTCGCTCGTACGCGCAAGGCTGGCACATGGTGATGCCGCTCAGCGACGAGCAATTCGCCGAACGCGTGCGCCACGACAGGATCGACATCCTCGTCGACCTGTCCGGCCACAGCGGGCGCAACCGGCTGCCGATGTTCGCGCGCCAGCCCGCGCCGATCCAGGTGAGCTGGATCGGCTACCCCGGCACGACCGGGCTCGAGGCGATCGACTATTACCTCGCCGATCCGTACGCGGTGCCGTTCGGCCCGATCGACACTCAAGGTCCGGACGCGCGCCCGTCCGACAACCCGCCCGCCCACCCGCTGAACGGCCGGTTAGTCTCTTTCCACCTGAGTCCGCCGTCGAACGAACAGCCGTCGCCGAGCCCGTGCCCGCCGCCTTTCCGCCACAGATCCTGCTGCAACGCGCCGCTCACGTCGCACGGACTTGCGGGATCAACGCCGTCATCCGGCACGCTCTCTGCCCCTATCACATCACCGCGCGGACGACCGTGCCCCCGACACAACCATGCGCACAGGCCGGAA
>NZ_JAFGYI010000144.1:0-562 GCF_017490905.1 Pseudomonas sp. 32_A
TCACGCGGCCGAACGGCTCCGGCGTGATCGACGTGTGCGCGACGACGTCGACCGCCTTCATGCAGGCGGCGACGTCGCGCTGAAAGCCGAGGAAATGCACGCGCTCGCCGAGCCCGTGCAGCGCGACGAAGCCGCGCAGCTCGGCCGCGTACTCGTCCTCGCCGAAAAGCGGCGCGCCGACGAGCGCGACGTGCATGTCCGGATAGAGCCGCGCCGCCTCGAGCAGCACGTGCTGCCCTTTCCAGTGCGCGAGCCGACTGAACGAGCCGACGATCCACGCATCGGCGGGCAGCCCGAAGCGCACGCGCAGCGCGGCCGGGCGGACCGGTTCCAGCGCGACGAACGGTTCGGCCGAGATGCCGTTGAAGACCACCTGCACCGCGCGCCGCTCGAAGCCCGTCAATTCGAGAAACGCGCGCGCGGACGCGTCCGAATTCGCGATCACGCGCGTCACGCCGAGCCGCGCGCACTGCTTGATCGCGCGCCGCTGCTTCGTGCCGAAGTGCGCGTCGCTCACGATGTCGCGCAGATGCCAGACCACCGGCTTGCGCGCGAGCCGCCC
>NZ_JAFGYI010000145.1:0-559 GCF_017490905.1 Pseudomonas sp. 32_A
CGTTTCCTCCGTTCGTTAGACGAATTTCGTCGATACGTCACAGTGTATCGGTCTCCCGATTTCCCGCTCGCGTGATGTCGCCCTGAGCTTCGGCATGCGGGTTTCGCCCCGCCACCGGGCGTCTCGGGCGAGGCGTTCCCCGTTCCGGCCGCCTGGGGGCGGGCGGCCGCGGGCTTTCACGGTCGCGCCGCCTTGCCGTCGGGCGCCGCGGGCATCAGCCCGACGTAGCGGGCGTCCGTCAGCGTGCGCAGGAACGCGACGATGTCGTCGACGTCGGCGTCCGTCATCGCGGGTGGCGTGCCGGCTCGGCGGTTCATCGGCGTCGAGTTCACGTTGATGTTGCCGCGGTACGCGGCCGGCACGTCGTCGAACGTGTCGCGGCCGTGATACCAGCGCTTCGGATCCGTCGAGCGCGTGTTGTAGAACGCCACCGCATCGCGCAGCGTGTCGAACACGCCGTTGTGCATGAACGACTCCTTGATCGCGACGTTGCGCAGGCCGGGCGTGCGCAGATAGCCGCACCATTGCGCCGGCTCGGGCCAGCGCAGCTTCGCGGCGG
>NZ_JAFGYI010000147.1:0-558 GCF_017490905.1 Pseudomonas sp. 32_A
GGTGGTAGACTTGGGCTTGAACCTCAGAAGCTATATGCTCTTTGATCAGATGTCCTTTTTGGGGGGTTTATTTTTGTTTTTTGGCTTCTAGGCTTGCAGGATATTAATTCCCCTACCAGGGATCAATATAGACCCTCTGCAGTAGAAGCACAGAGTCCTAACCATTTGAACTGCCAGCGAATTCACCAGACTAGCAAAGTAATGCTCAAAATCATCTAAGCCAGGCTTCAGCAGTATGTGAACCGTGAATTTCAAGATGTTCAAGCTGGATTTAGAAAAGGCAGACGAACCAGAAATCAAATTGCCAATATCTGCTGGATCATTGAAGAAACAAGAGAGTTCCAGAAAAACATCTACTTCTGCTTTAGTCACTATGTCAAAGCCTTTGACTGTGTGGATTACAAAGAGCTGGAGAAAATTCTTAAAGAGATGAGAATACCAGATTACCTGGCCTCCTGAGAAATCTGTGTGCAAGTCAAGAAACAACAGTTAGAATTGGACATGGAACAACAGACTGGTTCCAAGCTGGGAAAGGAGTACATCAAAGCTATATATTGT
>NZ_JAFGYI010000016.1:0-118872 GCF_017490905.1 Pseudomonas sp. 32_A
ACCTCCACCCGTGCGCCACGCACTCGCTGCAGCAGGCCCCTCATGCTTCTTCCAGGGGCAGGTCCAGCAGGCGCCGGGCCATCTGGTCGGCGGCGCGCACCAGGGCATCGGTGATGCCCGGCTCGGAAGCCGCGTGGCCAGCGTCACGGATCACCTTCAGTTCGCTGTTCGGCCAGGCCTGGTGCAGCGCCCAGGCGTTGTCCAGCGGGCAGATCACATCATAGCGGCCATGCACGATCACGGCAGGCAGGTGGGCGATCTTTGGCAGATCGCGGATCAGCTGGTCCGGTTCGAGGAAGGCGTTGTTCATGAAGTAGTGGCATTCGATACGGGCGATCGACAGTGCGCGCTGCGGCTCGGAGAAGCGGTCGACCACCAGGGGGTTGGGGCGCAGGGTGGCGGTACGGCCTTCCCAGGTGGACCAGGCCTTGGCTGCGTGCATCTGGGCGATCTGGTCGTTGCCGGTCAGGCGCTTGTGGAAGGCAGTGACCAGGTCACCACGCTCCTCCGGCGGGATCGGTGCGATGTAGTCCTGCCAGTAATCAGGGAACAAGCGGCTGGCGCCTTCCTGGTAGAACCACTGGATTTCCTGGGGCCTGCACAGGAAGATGCCGCGCAGGATCAGGCCATGCACCCGCTCGGGGTGGGTCTGGGCGTAGGCCAGGGCCAGGGTGGAGCCCCACGAGCCGCCGAACAGCACCCATTTGTCGATACCCAGGTGCTCGCGGATACGCTCGAGGTCCTCGACCAGGTGCCAGGTAGTGTTGTTCTCCAGGCTCGCGTGCGGCGTGGAGCGGCCACAGCCGCGCTGGTCGAAGGTGATGATGCGATACAGGGTCGGGTCGAAGTAGCAGCGGCTCTGGGCGTCGCAACCGGCGCCCGGGCCGCCGTGGATGAATACCACCGGCAGACCTTCTGGCGAGCCGCTTTCGTCGACATACAGCACATGCGGCGCTTCCACGGCCAGATCGTGCCGGGCGTAGGGTTTGATCTGCGGGTACAGGGTCTGCATTGCGCACTCCGTGTGAGGATTATTCGGCCGTGGGCCATCATAAACCTGAATTGCGCTTTGAGCACTGCCCGCGCTGATGCCGCCGCACCTCAAGGGCACATATATCTACCTCCAGCAGTTCAGGCAGGCCCGCGATAGTCCCTCGCCCCAAATCAAGCAAGGGCCTCGCCATGCCAACTGCAGTCACTGCCGTGCCTAGTGTTCATTACGCCACCATCGAGCGCAGAATCCCCACCTGGCTCAAGCAGGCTCCACCAGAAACCCGACTTGCGATGCGCAACTGGCATCAACCCCCTGCCTGGCTGGTGACGGCACTCCAGCAACAACCGGAAGTCGCCAAGGCATGGCAGGAAGAGCACGCACGCCACCGCGAGCACCAGGTGCAGGTGCACAAGCTGTTCGAACAGCTTCCGACCCTGGAAACCTACGCCGCCAAGGCACTCACCGAAGCCATCCAGCAGCGATTCAGGTTTGACCTGGATGTGCGCAACACCTACCTCGTCGATGCCCGCCTGATCGAAACGACCGACGCCATCGACAGCCGCCAGGCCGTCGACCGGGCTACACGTTCGCTGCTGCACTGCGCCTTGCACAACTTCGACCAGGCCGCCGCTGCCGAACACGGCATGGACGCGCCCGCCTCCCTGCTCAAGAGGTCGGTCATCGTCGATCACCGGCGCTTCATGGGCACCGTGCCGATCATCAATGCACTGGGTATCGCCGCCGAAGACTTCGCCGACTTGTGTCGCACGCTGGATATCGGCGGCAAGTATCACGAACAGGTACATGCCATCTACTACCCGGTGGCCACGCCGTCACTCGGCGCCGATGAAGCCGCACTGGCCGTTTATGAAATCTTGGGGCGTGCCGAGGTCTCGGCATTCCGGCAATCCCTGCATTTCGCCCGCCTCAAGGGTGATATCAGCGAAACGCTATATTCCGCCGCTCTCGCCACACCACTTGACCAGGCGCCATCGCCCTCTTCGCCGGTGACATTCAGCTTGCTCGAGTTGTGGGAAGCCGAGCTGACCGGCGTTGTGCTCATTACCCTGCAAGCTGAAGGGCATCAGGCCGTGGCGCTGTACATCCCTGAAGACAGCACCACGCCCCTCAAGGAGTTCACCAGCCAGCAAGCCATGCACGACGAATTGCGCGACAGGCTCCAGGCCGATATCGGCTACCTGGACAGCCACCTCGCCGACCGCGACAAGGCGCGGATAACCACCCGCCTGAAGGACCGGCTCATGCCCCTCGCCTGGAGTGTCCGCGGCTTGCATGAACGTGTTCCGGACCCGCACGCCACCCTGTATCCGGTCATGAAGCCTTTCAGTTACGCCTTCCAAGGCGTGATGGCTTTCCAGAAGGCCCAGCGTCATGAAAAGGATGTGCTGTTCCACGCCACTCCCACCGAAATCGTCGACCGGCGCACCACGCAAGCCCACCGGGAACTGATCGCCGGCCGTGTGCTTACGGCCTTGAACATCGCCGGCTTCTTCGTGCCGGGGCTTGGCGAGGCAATGCTTGCCGTTTGCCTGGCCCAGCTGGCCCATGAGGTGTATGAAGGGATCGACGCCTGGGAAAACGACGAGCGTGATACTGCCTATGGCTATCTGGTCGATGTGATCGAAAACGTGGCCGTCATGGCCGCCCTCAGCGCAGCAGCCAAAGCATTGAGAGGCTCGCAGGGCAGCGAAACCGGCACGCCTTCGGAAGGTCCGGCGGTAGAAGAGCCAGAGGACGAGGAACCAGGGATAGCCCGTATTCCTGTAGAAACGCCTTCATTCATCGAAGAACTGGAAGACGTGGAAACATCCGATGGTCAGATGCGGCTGTGGAAACCCGACCTCACGCCCTACCAGAGCTTCGAGACACTGCCCCATGACCTGGTACCGGACGAACTGGGCCTACGGCATCACCAAGGCAAACGCTGGCTGGTACTGCAGGGCAATCAGTACATCGTCAGCCAAGCGCCAACGACTGGTGAATATCGTTTGCAACACCCTGCAAGTCCTCGCCGTTACCAGCCGCCAGTGCGGCACAACGGTGCCGGAGCATGGTTGCACGTTACCGATAAGCCACTGAGTTGGTCGGGCATGACACTCCTGCGCCGCATCGGCCACTTGAGTGGGCACTTCGACGAGCCGACGCTGCAACGGATTATCGCCGTCAGCGGCGTACACGAAGACGAGCTGCGCCGCGCCCTGGCCGAAAGCCAGCGGCTGCCGGCCTTGCTGGAAGACACCCTGCAACGTTTCAAGCTGGACGAAACGGTCCGCCAGCTGGCGGACGAGAGCACTCGGCCCGCTGAGTTTGCCAGGGCCTACGCCGGCCTTTCGCGCGACCTGGCGCCGGGCGCCGAGGCCATCCAGAGGGCGTATCCGAAATTGCCGTCAGCAGTCGCCAATGAGCTGGCGCGCGAGGCCAGTGCCAACGAACTGCAGATACTCGACAACGGCAAGGTACCACTGCGCCTTGCCGAAGAGGCCCGCATCTACCAGCAACAAATTCGCCTTGCACACGCCTGCGAAGGGCTGTACCTGTCCAGCGTGCCGAACTGGGATAGCGACCTGTTGATCGTGCATACGCTCGAACGCTTGCCAGGCTGGCCTGCACAGACCAGGCTCCGGCTGCTCCAGCGCATGTCCTGGCCGACCCAGGATCATGCCATAGGCACACTGGACACCCGCCCATTCAAGACCATCACCCATGCCCAGGCAGGGTACATCGTCCACGACGAAAGCCTGCCCAGCGCGGCGGTCAAGGTGTATTCAAGCCTTTACGCTGCATTGTACGAGGCACTGCCAGCGGCCATGGCAAGCATGGACGTCGCCGATCAGCAAGCGCTGCAGCGCCTTGTACAGGAAAGCCCGTTGCTGCCTCGCCCGGCCTTGAGGGTGCTGCTGGGCATGCAGCCCGTACGCCCAGGCTACCGTTCTCCCATGCGCCTGGCTGATGGCCGCCTGGGCTACCCACTCAGTGGCGGCGGCCCGGCCACCCATGGCATCACCCGCCAGCAGCTGTTCGAAGCTATCGAAGCCACAGGGCTCGCCGAACGCACCGGCCGCTCGGCGGATCAGGTTCTGCTGGCACTTGCCAGCCGCGGCCGTACGCAACTGCAGATATTCGAACATTTGCAGACACTACTGGAGCAGCGCAACGAGCTGCAAAGCAGCCTGGACGATTGGAGCGAAGCCATTTCGCCGGCAAGCGACCAGGCAGCACAGGACTACGACAGCCTGCGTGACTCGATCATGCAACATTGGTACGACACTGCGCTGGACAGCACCGGGCCCACCACCGAACTGCGTATCGCCCGCGTCCCCCTTGCCGACGTGCCCCTCACCTTGCCCGCTTTTTTCAACGCACGCGTGCGCAGCCTGAGCCTGATCGACTTACCGTCAGGGTCCTTGGCGGGCTGGGCGCAAAACGAGCGCCTGCTGCAACGCCTGCTCAGGCAGATGCCGCAGATCGAGTCGCTGGAAATCAGCCGTCCGTTTGACCCCAGGGCAACACCCTCGCCCTTCCTGTTCAGCGTGCCCACCATCACCGAGTGCCTGCCAGCGTTGCAACGACTGGTGCTCACCAACCAGAACATGACGCTCTCCGAAAGCGACCTGAACCTGCTGTCAGGGCTTCGCCAATTGAGATACCTCGACCTGAGTGGTAACCGGCTGGCGCAGAGCAACAGGCCAAGCTTCCATGAATTGACCCTGGATTACCTGGGCCTGGACCAGATGCAATTGGCCCAATGGCCGATCGGGATTGGTAGCGACGCCTTGGCGCGCATTGCCCACCTGTCATTGCGCCACAACAATCTCAGGTCGTTGCCCACGTTCCTGCTTCATGAAGCGGACATGCTGACCACGCCACCGGTGATCTCGCTGGAAGGCAACAGTATCAATGAATCCCACCTGCAGCGCTTGTTGCTGAACGAGCACGTCGACACCTCGGGTATCACCACGGACCAGCCAGCAGCACTTTCCGAACAGCTAGCACGCATTCGCGATGAGCGACGGCAGATGCGCGATGCGATCGATGGCTGGGCCCAGGCATCCAGTTCGAGCAACCCATTGACCCAGGCCGCACTGGCGGACAGGCAACGTATCGCGTCAGCAATCGATCAATTCTGGGAACAACAGGAGCAGGGCCAGTCATACCTGCGCCTGCAACTCGAGGACGTGGCCATCGAGCATTTCCCCAGGCGGCTTCCAGCGTTCTTCGGCGCCCGCGTACGTGCACTCAGCCTGACGCGGTTGCGAGGCAGCACCTCACAGCTCGATGAACTACTCAGCCGGTTCCCTAACATCAGCCGGCTGACCATCGATGCACACCAGGCCGCCATGCCCTCGCTGGCATCCGCCCTGGCTCGCCTTCCCCAACTCACCTACCTGGAGTTTCGCAACATGGGTCTGGAGGTCGACCAGGCCATGATGGACATTTTCGCAGGGCTGCGAAACCTGACCTCGCTGGACCTGTCGGGCAACCGGGCAGGCAGCATCGACCATGTGCCCGCATCGCTGGCCGGCAACCTGCAGTCACTCGCATTGACCAACATGAACCTGCAAGCCTGGCCCAGCTGGTGTGACAGTTTGCTGCCACTGGAACTTCTGGACCTGAGCTCGAACAACATCACCCAGTTGCCCGAGCACATCCTGACGAACCTGAACAATCCCATGCCAATCTCGTCGATCGCCTTGTTCGACAACCCGCTGCCTCTTGAAACCATCCTGCGGGTACGCACGTTCTCGGACAGCCAGCACAGCTATTCCTTTGCCCTGGATATCCCCGACGACCTGATGTTCTTCGACTCTTCCAGCGAAGGATCTCTCGACCACCCTCACTTCCCACTGCTGGGCGATGATACGCCCAGGCTGGAGGACTGGATGCTGGGTAGCGAAGCACAGAATGCCGCATTGCAGGACTGCTGGGAACGGCTCGAAGGCAGTGATCTGTTGCGTCTGGCGGGCCGTTTGCACAATGCCGCCCCATACGTTGACCCGAATACGCGAGCCACCTTCTGCGAACGGGTGCGCTTGATGCTGGTGGTGGCTGCAAGCAACGAAACCGAACGCCCGATCATGGAGAGCATCGCCGCAGCGGCATTGCCAGACCCGGTAACCGGCTCGCAGACCTGCCATGACGGAGCGCTGCAGGAGTTCAACAATATTGAACTGTACCTGATGAGCCAACGCCTGTTGGTCGACGCCGGCGATTCCCTGCAAGCACTGCGTCGTCGCCTGTTGCAGCTTTTCCGGATCGAACAGCTGGAGCTGCTGGCCAACCAACGGACCGGCTCGGGTGACCTGGTCTCGGTACGCCTGGCCTACCGCCGGGAACTGGCCAGGGAACTGGACCTGCCGATCGCCGACAGCATGCGTTTTCGAGGTGCTGCGAACCTGGCGCGCGATGAGCTATCCAGTGTGTTGGAAAAGGTCCGCAAAAGTGAACTGAGCGATGCACTGGTCGACTACATGCTGGCGAATACGGACTGGACCACGCGCCTGCGCGCCGAGTGTGCCGACCGCTTCGCCGAAATAGACGCACGTTTCCGCCTGCGGGTACTCGAGCTGGCCAGCAAGGACCACTCGCTTCAGGACGAGTTGAACTTGCAGCAAGGCCTGCAAGATGACAAGGACCAGGAAGAGAAGGAGCTACTGCGCGAACTTACCATCAAGCAGATCAACAACAACTGACCCGTAGTGACTGGCGACGCGCATGGCCTGCATCGCGTCGCCATTCTTACTGGCGAACTTCACCGCCCGTAATGCGCCTTGCCCCAGTCCAGCACTGCCTGCAGAAGCTGCTTCAACACCTCCTGTGTCGGCCGTGCCAGGTCTTCGCGGTAAGCGAACGGCTCGGCTTCTTCCATGTAAGTGCTCTGCGCCAGCTCCAGCTGCACCGCATGGATGTGATTGGCCGGATCGCCGTAATGCCGGGTGATATGCCCGCCCTTGAAGCGGCCATTGAGCACATGGCTGTAGCCTTGGGCCTGGGCGCACACCTCTTTCAGCCGTTCGGCCAGAGCCGGGTCGCAACTGGCGCCGTTGAAGGTACCCAGGTTGAAATCCGGTAGCTTGCCGTCGAACAGGTGCGGGATCAGTGAACGGATCGAATGGGCGTCCCACAGCAGGGCGTAGCCGAACTGCTCGCGCAGCCGCGCCAGCTCGCGACGAATCGTGTCGTGGTAGGGGCGCCAGATCTGCTCCAGATACTGCTTGCGCTCCTCGCCTGTCGGCACCAGCCCGTCCTTGAACAATGGCTCGCCATCGAACAGCGTGGCCGGGTACAGGCCAGTGGTGGCACCAACGTACAGCGGCTTGTCGTCATCCGGGCGGTTCAGGTCGATGACGAAGCGCGAATACTCCGCTGCCACCACACTGGCGCCCATCTCACGGGCAAAGTCATACAGCCGTGGTATATGCCAGTCAGTGTCTGGCAGGCTGCGCGCCTGATCGACCAGGCCGTCTCGTACCGCCGGCGACAGCTTCAGGCCGGCATGGGGCATGCTGATCAGCAGCGGCAGGCGGCCCTGGTGAAAACTCAGTACCTTGTCCATCGTGCCTCACTCAGTTGGAAATCTCGTGGCCCTTGCGCACCACGCGCTTGGGCAGGTCGCCGCCCAGCCAGTAGGCCAGGTCGGCGGGGCGTTCGATCTGCCAGGCGACGAAGTCGGCGACCTTGCCCACTTCCAGCGAGCCGTGGCTGTCGCCCAGGCCCAGCGCCGTGGCGGCGTGCACGGTGACACCGGCCAGGGCCTCTTCCGGGGTCATGCGGAAGCAGGTGCAGCCCATGTTCAGCATCAGCCGTAGCGACAGCCCTGGCGAGGTGCCGGGGTTGAGGTCGCTGGCCAGGGCAATCTTCACGCCGTGGCGGCGCAAGGCGTCCATCGGCGGCAGCTGGGTTTCGCGCAGGAAGTAGAACGCGCCCGGCAGCAGCACGGCGACCGTGCCGGCTTTTGCCATGGCAATGGCGTCTTCCTCGGTCATGAATTCCAGATGGTCAGCCGACAGCGCCTGGTAGCGTGCCGCCAGGCTGGAGCCGTGCAGCGACGACAACTGTTCGGCGTGCAGCTTGACCGGCAGGCCCAGCTCGCGCGCCTTGATGAACAGCCGCTCGACCTGGGCCGGGGAGAACGCCAGGTGTTCGCAGAAGGCATCCACTGCGTCCACCAGGCCTTCGGCGGCCAGGGCCGGCAGCATTTCGTCGCAGATGTGCGCGATGTAGTCGTCAGCCCGGCCGACGTATTCCGGTGGCAAGGCATGGGCTGCCAGGCAGGTGGCGCGCACCGCCAGCGGCAACTCGTCGGCCAGGCGCCGGGCCACGCGCAGCATCTTGCGCTCGTTGGCCAGGTCCAGGCCGTAGCCGGACTTGACCTCGATGGTGGTCACGCCATCGCGCATCAGCGCCTGGACCCGCTGGCGGGCACTGGCGAACAGTTCATCCTCGCTGGCCGCGCGGGTGGCCCGCACGGTGCTGGCGATGCCACCACCCTGTGCGGCGATTTCGGCATAGCTCACACCCTGCAGGCGCTGCTCGAACTCGCCGCTGCGGTTGCCACCGAACACCGCGTGGGTGTGGCAGTCGATCAGCCCAGGGGTGACCCAGGCGCCGCTCAGGTCCACCGTACGCTCGGCCTCGACCGCCGCCAGCTCGACGCTTGGGCCGATCCACTCGATCAGCCCGTCTTTGGTGACGATGGCTGCGTCCTCGATGGCCGAGTAACGGCCCTCGGCCATGGTTGCCACATGGCAGTGCTGCCAGACGGTTCTCATACCTTGACTCCTGTACTTAGCGGTGCAGCTCGGCCGGTTCCGCTACCGGCTGGCCCTGCCCTGCGCGCGGCTTGCACCAGAGCAGGTAGGACGCCACCAGGAACACCACCCAGACCACGCCGACGAGCAGTGCCGCCTGGGTATCCGGGAAGTAACCGAGCACGCCAAAGATGAACACCATGAACGCAATGGCCATGGCCGGGCCGTAAGGCCAGAACGGTACCGGGAACTGTAGCTGGGCCACTTGTTCACGGCTCATGCTGCGGCGCATGGCCACCTGGGTGAGCAGGATCATCAGCCAAACCCACACGGTGGCGAAGGTGGCGATCGAGGCGATCAGCAGGAACACGTTCTCCGGGATCAGGTAATTGAGCAGCACGCCGATCAGCAGCGCAGCGCCCATCACCACCACGGTCATCCACGGCACGCCATGCTTCGACAGCTTGCTGAAACCACGCGGGGCGTGGCCTTGCTGGGCCAGGCCGTACATCATGCGACCAGCGCCGAAGATGTCGCTGTTGATGGCCGAGATCGCGGCAGAAATCACCACGATGTTCAGCACCGCGGCGGCAGAGCCGATGCCCAGGTTACTGAAGATCTGCACGAACGGGCTGCCCTGGCTGCCGATCTGCGGCCATGGGAACAGGCACATCAGCACGAACAGGGTGAGCACGTAGAACAGCAGGATGCGCAACGGCACGGCGTTGATAGCCTTGGGGATGACCCGCTGCGGGTCCTTGGCCTCACCGGCGGTGACGCCGATGATCTCGATGCCGCCGAACGCGAACATCACCACGGCAAAGGAGGCGATCAGGCCACCCACGCCATTGGGCATGAAGCCGCCGTGGTCGAACAGGTTGCTGACACCCACGGCCTGCCCGGTGCCTACCTGGCTGAAGCCGAAGGCCATGATGCCGAGGCCGGCCAGGATCATCGCCACGATGGCGCCGACCTTGAGCAGCGACAGCCAGAATTCCATTTCGCCAAAGACCTTGACGTTGCACAGGTTGAGGCCGCCGATCAGGAAGACGATGCCCAGCACCCAGATCCAGCGGGCCACTTCCGGGAACCAGAAGCCCATGTAGATACCGAAGGCGGTGACGTCGGCGATGGCGACGATGACCATCTCGAAGGCGTAGGTCCAGCCAAGGATGAAGCCGGCCATGGGGCCGAGGTAGGTGCTGGCGTAGTGGCCGAACGAGCCGGCGACCGGGTTGTGCACGGCCATTTCGCCAAGGGCGCGCATGACCATGAACACGGCGGCACCGCCGATCAGGTAGGCCAGCAACACGGCCGGGCCGGCCATCTGGATGGCCGAGGCGGAACCGTAGAACAGCCCGGTGCCGATGGCGGAACCGAGGGCCATGAAACGGATGTGGCGGGCACTTAGCCCGCGCTTTAGACCTTGAGCTTGTTGCATGTCACGTCCTTAAATTGTTTTTGTGGTCGTGAGATCGAGGGGGGCTGCCTTGCAGCCCAATCGCCGGCAAGCCAGCCCCCACAGAGATGGTGTGTCGCATCTCCATCTGTGGGAGCCGGCTTGCCGGCGATGGGCCGCACAGCGGCCCCTGGGGGCATTACAGGCTTGGCAGCACACCAGCCGGCAGCAGGCCGGTCAGGCTACCCTTGGCCAACAGTTCCACGGCCTTTTCGATGTCGGGCGCGAAGAAGCGGTCACGGTCGTAGTGCGGCACTTCGCTGCGCAGCGCCTGGCGCGCCTGCTCCAGCTTGGCCGAGGTCTTCAGGCCCTTGCGCAGGTCCAGGCCCTGGCAGGCGCCCAGCCATTCGATGGCCAGCACACCACGGGTGTTTTCGGCCATTTCCCACAGGCGCTTGCCAGCAGCCGGGGCCATCGACACATGGTCTTCCTGGTTGGCCGAAGTCGGCAGGCTGTCGACGCTGTGCGGGTGCGACAGGGCCTTGTTCTCGCTGGCCAGGGCAGCAGCGGTGACCTGGGCGATCATGAAGCCCGAGTTGACCCCACCGTTTTCCACCAGGAACGGCGGCAGCTGGGACATGTGCTTGTCCATCATCAGCGAGATACGGCGCTCGCTCAGCGAACCGATTTCGGCAATGGCCAGGGCGATGTTGTCGGCGGCCATGGCCACCGGCTCGGCGTGGAAGTTACCGCCGGAAATCACGTCACCTTCGGCAGCGAACACCAGCGGGTTGTCCGACACGGCGTTGGCTTCGATGCCCAGTACCTCGGCAGCCTGGCGCAGCTGGGTCAGGCAGGCGCCCATGACCTGCGGCTGGCAACGCAACGAGTACGGATCCTGGACCTTGTCGCAGTTCTTGTGCGACAGCGACACTTCGCTGGAGTCGCCCAGCAGGTCACGGAAGCAGGCAGCAGTGTCGATCTGGCCACGCTGGCCTCGCACTTCGTGGATACGCGCATCGAACGGCGAGCGCGAGCCCAGTGCGGCTTCAACGCTCAGGCCGCCGCAGGCAATGGCGGCGGCGTACAGGTCTTCACCCTGGAACAGGCCACGCAGGGCATAGGCGGTGGAAGCCTGGGTGCCGTTGAGCAGGGCCAGGCCCTCCTTTGCAGCCAGGGTCAGCGGCTCGAGGCCGGCCACGGCCAGGGCTTCGGTGGCTGGTAGCCACTGGCCCTTGTAGCGTGCCTTGCCTTCACCCAGCAGCACCAGCGACATGTGCGCCAGCGGGGCGAGGTCACCGGAAGCGCCCACCGAACCCTTCAGTGGGATGTGTGGATAGACTTCGGCGTTGACCAGGGCGATCAGCGCGTCGATGACTTTGCGACGGATACCGGAGAAGCCACGGCTGAGACTGTTGATCTTCAGCACCATGATCAGCCGCACCAGGTCGTCATCCAGCGGCGCGCCGACACCGGCGGCGTGGGACAGCACCAGCGAGCGCTGCAGGTTTTCCAGGTCGTGGCTGGCGATGCGGGTCGAGGCCAGCAGGCCGAAACCGGTGTTGATGCCGTAGGCGGTACGGTCTTCGGCAATGATCTGCTCGACGCAGGCAACGCTGGCGTCGATGGCCGGCGCGGCGCTGGCGTCCAGCTTCAGGCGCACGGGCGCGGCATGGATGGCGCGCAGCTGGGCCAGGGTCAGCGTGCCAGGCTTGAGGGTCAATTCGGTCACTTTACTACTCCAATCGCGTGGAGCCGCAGACCCGTTTGTAGGTGCCTGCGCGCTCCTTCTTGTTGTTCAGTATCACCCTTGTGGGGTGCGATCCAAAGCGTGGCGATCAGCCAGTGATCATCGGCAGGTCCAGGCCCTGCTCCTTGGCGCAGTCGATGGCGATGTCGTAACCGGCATCGGCGTGACGCATTACGCCAGTCCCTGGGTCGTTGGTCAGCACGCGAGCGATACGCGCGGCGGCTTCATCGGTACCGTCGCAGACGATGACCATGCCCGAGTGCTGGGAGAAGCCCATGCCCACGCCACCACCGTGGTGCAGCGAAACCCAGGTAGCACCGCCGGCGGTGTTCAGCAGGGCGTTGAGCAGCGGCCAGTCGGAGACAGCGTCGGAACCGTCGCGCATGGCTTCGGTTTCACGGTTGGGGCTGGACACCGAACCGGAGTCCAGGTGGTCACGGCCGATCACGATCGGTGCCGACAGCTCGCCGCTGCGTACCATTTCGTTGAACGCCAGGCCCAGCTTGGCGCGCAGTCCCAGGCCAACCCAGCAGATACGTGCCGGCAGGCCCTGGAAGCTGATGCGCTCGCGAGCCATGTCCAGCCAGCGGTGCAGGTGGGCGTCGTCGGGGATCAGTTCCTTGACCTTGGCGTCGGTCTTGTAGATGTCTTCGGCATCACCGGACAGCGCCGCCCAGCGGAACGGGCCGATGCCACGGCAGAACAGCGGGCGGATGTAGGCCGGCACGAAGCCCGGGAAGTCGAAGGCATTGGCCACGCCTTCTTCCTTGGCCATCTGGCGGATGTTGTTGCCATAGTCGAAGGTCGGGACACCCTGCTTCTGGAAATCGAGCATGGCTTGCACGTGCACAGCCATCGACTGCTTGGCGGCCTTGACCACTGCAGCCGGCTCGGTCTGCGCGCGGTCGCGGTACTGTTCCCAGGTCCAGCCAGCAGGCAGGTAACCGTTCAGCGGGTCGTGAGCGCTGGTCTGGTCGGTGACCATGTCCGGGCGCACGCCACGCTTGACCAGCTCTGGCAGGATTTCGGCAGCGTTGCCGTGCAGGGCGATGGAGATGGCCTTGCCTTCGGCGGTGTACTTGGCGATGCGTGCCAGGGCGTCGTCGAGGTCGGTTGCCTGTTCATCGACGTAACGGGTTTCCAGGCGGAAGTCGATGCGGCTCTGCTGGCATTCGATGTTCAGCGAGCAGGCACCGGCCAGGGTGGCGGCCAGTGGCTGGGCGCCACCCATGCCGCCCAGGCCGGCGGTGAGCACCCACTTGCCTTTCAGGCTGCCGCCGTAATGCTGGCGACCGGCTTCGACGAAGGTTTCGTAGGTGCCCTGGACGATGCCCTGGCTGCCGATGTAGATCCAGCTGCCGGCGGTCATCTGGCCGTACATGGCCAGGCCCTTGGCGTCCAGTTCGTTGAAGTGTTCCCAGTTGGCCCAGTGCGGCACCAGGTTGGAGTTGGCGATCAGTACGCGCGGGGCATTGCTGTGGGTCTTGAACACGCCGACCGGCTTGCCCGACTGCACCAGCAGGGTTTCGTCGTCTTCCAGGCGGGTCAGGGTCTCGACGATCTTGTCGTAGCACGCCCAGTTACGGGCAGCGCGGCCGATACCGCCGTACACCACCAGTTCCTTCGGGTTTTCCGCGACCTGTGGATCGAGGTTGTTCATCAGCATGCGCAGCGGCGCTTCGGTCAGCCAGCTTTTGGCAGTCAGCTTGTTGCCACGTGGGGCACGGATTTCAACGTCACGGTATTTGTTGTTGTCGGTCACGGGAAAGGTCCTCTGCGGTCGTCCGCGGGCGGGTATGTCGTGGTAGATATACAAACACACCTTTACTTGTATGTACAAGCATGGACAACCAAAATAATTGGACTTTCCCGCTGAATGGCAAAAGAAATGGGGCCGCTGCGCGGCCCTTCGCGGGCTTGCCCGCTCCCACAGAGAGCTCCACTGCCTTCAAGGCGTGCGCTGTACCTGTGGGAGCGGGCAAGCCCGCGAAGGGCTGCGCAGCAGCCCCCGGCTATCTCAACGTGAAACGAGTTCGATCAGGCAGAACCGCCCCTGCACATCCAACCCCAGCAACTGGTCATTGCCCTCCAGCCGCAGGCAGTCATACAGCCCCAACCGCTGCGCCTCGCGCCCGGCAATACCCACCTCGACCTGGCTGCTGGCCGCGAACAGCAACAGCGTCGACGCCGAACTGTACAAACGGCTGGTGCCATCGAACCACTGCAACCGCGCCCGGTAGCGCTGCGGTGCATAGATCAGGTTGAAATCGCGGATCGCGCCGCCCAGCAGCTTGCAGCTGACCTGGCTCTCGCCACTGAAGGCAAAGGCATCGAACGGCAGCAACGGCCGGCTGGCCTGGCCGTCGACCAACAGGCGCATGCCGTCGCCTTGCAACACGGTGATGATCCGCTGATAGCCGGCGAAGGTGGAAAACCCACCGGACTCCTCGATATCGGCAATCGACAAGCGCCAGCCAAAGCCGTCCAGGCCCTCGCCATTGTCGCGAGTAATCTCTTCGGTGAAACCGCCACCGTTCTTCCACGGCATGCGCGGGTAGCCCTGCGCACGCAACAACTGCAGCTGACTCATTTGCTGAAACGTCCTTCCAGGCGATGACGGGAACCAGGGTGGATCAGCCGCGCGGCGGTCACCGGCTGGCGGCCGGACCAGGTGCGACGGCGGATCAGCAGGCAGGGCTCGCCCCGCTCGATCTGCAACAGGCGGCATTCTTCCGGCTCGGCCAGGATTGCCTCGACCACGTGTTCACCCTCGGTCAGCGGCGCCACCTGCGACAGGTAGGCGTAAGGCGTCTGCCGGGTGAAGTCCTGCTTGAGGTAGTCGGGGGCAATCGCAGCATTGACGTAGCGGTCCTCGATCTGCACCGGCACGCCGTTCTCGAAATGCACGATCAGCGAGTGGAACACCCGCTGGCCTTCGCGCATGTCCAGGGCCAGGGCCCGCTCGGAACCGGCCGTTTCCTCGGTGAGGGTGATCACCTGGCAGCTATGCTGGTGGCCACGAGCGGCAATTTCATCGGCGATGTTGTTGACCTCGAACAGCGCCGAACGCCCCTTGGGCTCGGCCACGAAGGTCCCGACCCCTTGCATGCGCACCAGAAGGCCTTCGGCGGTAAGTTCGCGCAGGGCGCGGTTGATGGTCATACGGCTGAAGCCCAGCTCGCTGACCAGTTCGCTCTCCGAGGGTACTCGGTGATGCGGTGGCCAGCTGCCGTTGTCGATCTGCTGGATGATCATCTGTTTGACCCGGGCGTACAGCGGCGCCGGGCCCTCGCCCATCTGGGCAACCAGCGCGGAGACAGGAGGTGTCGGCACGGCGTTGGATCCTTGTGCAAATGGAATGAGCGGTAGCTTGCCGCAGTTTACCCGGCAGGCAAACGCCTGTATATGTATATACAAGTTAACAATAACAGGATTTTCACCGATGTCCGCCTACTTCGCCGAACGCGCCCTGCTGCCCACGGGCTGGGCCAGCCATGTCCGCATCGAGGTCACCAGTGATGGCCATGTGGCCCGCATCGAACCGGGTGCCTCGGCCGAAGGCGCCGAGCGGCTGGCCGGCCCGCTGCTGCCCGGCATGCCCAACCTGCACTCGCATGCCTTCCAGCGCGCCATGGCAGGGCTGGCGGAAGTCGCCGGCAACCCCAATGACAGTTTCTGGACCTGGCGCGACCTGATGTATCGCCTGGTCGGCCAGATCAGCCCGGAGCAGCTGCAGGTCATCGCCCGTCAGCTGTACATCGAGATGCTCAAGGCGGGCTACACCTCGGTCGCCGAGTTCCACTACGTGCACCATGACCAGGCCGGCAAGGCCTACGCCGACCCGGCCGAACTGTCCCGCCGCATCAGCGCGGCTGCAGCCGACAGCGGCATTGGCCTGACCTTGCTGCCGGTGCTGTACAGCCACGCAGGCTTCGGCGGCCAAGCCCCGAATGACGGGCAACGGCGCTTCATCAACTCCACCGAACAGTACCTGCAACTGCAAGCGCAGCTGGCCCCGCTGCTGGCCGCGCAACCCGCGCAGCAACTGGGCTTGTGCTTCCATTCGCTGCGCGCCGTGACGCCCGGGCAGATCGCCGAAGTGCTGGCAGCCAGCGACAAGCAGTGCCCGGTGCATATCCATATCGCCGAGCAGCAGAAGGAAGTCGACGACTGCCTGGCCTGGAGCGGCCTGCGCCCGCTGCAGTGGCTGTACGAGCACGTGGACGTGGACCCACGCTGGTGCCTGGTGCATGCCACCCATGCCGAGCCGGATGAAGTCACCGCCATGGCCCGCAGCGGCGCGGTAGCCGGGCTGTGCCTGACCACCGAGGCCAACCTGGGCGACGGGATTTTCCCGGCAGTGGACTATCTGGCACAGGGTGGGCGCATGGGCATTGGTTCGGACAGCCATGTGTCGTTGAGTGTGGTGGAGGAACTGCGCTGGTTGGAATACGGCCAGCGGCTGCGCGACCAGCGGCGTAACCGCCTGTATCGCGGCGACCAGCCGATGGTCGGGCGCACGCTGTATGACACTGCGCTGGCGGGCGGCGCGCAGGCGCTGGGGCAGGCGGTCGGGGAACTGGCCGTGGGCAAGCGCGCCGACTGGCTGGTGCTCGATGGGCAGGACCCTTACATCGCCATGGCCGATGGGGATGCGATTCTCAACCGCTGGCTGTTTGCCGGCGGCGATCGCCAGGTGCGGGATGTGATGGTGAATGGGCAGTGGGTGGTGCGCCAGGGGGAACATGCACAGCAAGAGGAAAGCGGGCGCGCGTTTGCCGAGGTGTTGCGCCAGCTTTTGGGCTGAGTTTTTGGGGCCGCTTTGCGGCCCATCGCGACACAAGGCCGCTCCTACAGGGATATGCGTTCCCCTGTAGGAGCGGCCTTGTGTCGCGATGGGTTGCAAAGCAACCCTCAGAAATTCAGTGCCTCTTGACGATCTGCTGGTCCGACGCACGCCAGATCAGCCGATTGGTGTCATACCCCTGCTGCCGGGCCCTGGACATCAGATTCTCGCGCTCCCAGGCCGCTAGCGTCGGCGTACGCGACAGGATCCACAAGTGCTTGCGGTCCGGGCTGCCGACCACCGCCGTACGGTAGCGATCATCCACATACAGAATCCAGTACTCGCCCCTCGCCACCCCTGGCACCAGCTTGGTGAACCAGTTGTCGAACTCGACCCACAACTTGTCGGTGTGCCCCGGCTCCTGGATGTTCGCATGCCCTTCGGCGCGCAGCCATTCGTCACCCATGGTGCGGCAGCGGTTGAGCACGCCGAGGCTACCATCGAGCCTGAGGTTGTAGTGCGCTTCCGACTGCTCGCAGCCGGTCTGGTAGCGCATCGGCAGGCGCGCCAGCTCGTACCACTTGCCCTGGTAGCGCTTGAGGTCGATGTTGCCTGCGGTTTTCGGTGCCAGCGGGTCATGCACGGAGCCGGCGCAACCGCCCAGCAGCAATGCCAGGCATACCCCCATCAGCAGATACAGGTGCCTCATTTGAGACCCTGCCCTGAATACATGAGCACCTTGTCAGCCGCATACTGGACACTGATGAAGCTCTTCTCGTCCCCCCAGGTGCAGCTGCTCATCCCCAGCGCGCCAGAGCACTCGGTCGGCGTGCCGAGCAACTGCTCGACCTCGGCCTTGTTCATACCGGCCTTGATCTTGGAATAGTTTTCCTGATTGATCTTGCTGCAGGCAGTCAGGACGACGCACAGCGACAACAGGGCGAGGGAACGCAACGACATGAAGGACACTCCTGGAGAGGGGATACAGGCGAGTGGCCTGCAGTGACCTTCGACGGTAAAAACCCTCCCAGGTTCCCTACCCTCCCTCCTCTATCCCTACGCCATTGGTCGGATGGCCACTACTGTGCGATTAATCACAAAGCATTGATCATCCGCCCAATAAAAAAGCCGCCCCCTGTAGGAGCGGCCTTGTGTCGCGATGGCCTGCGCAGCAGGCCCCTGCTATCTCAGAACCTGGACCCAGGCTCCAGCAAAAAGTCCATCTCTTCGCTGGTGCTCGGCCGCTCCAGCACCAGGTTGCGGTGCGGGAAGCGCCCGAAACGGGCAATCACCCGCTGGTGCTGCTCGGCATAGTCGAGGAAGCCTTCGAACAACCGGCGGTTGGCCTCGGGCTGCTCCTCCAGCAGTAGCTGGTAGCGCTCGACGCACAGGTTCTGCCAGTCCAGTACCTCGGCGTGCTCCAGCACCAGCAGCACGAACACCCGCTGGATCGGCAGCAGCTGGTAATCCCAGTTTTTCTGCAAACCTTGCATCGCCACCACTTGGGCACGCCGATCGCCCTCGAAGGCGCGCGGCGTGTCGCGGTAGATCATGCGCGGCAGCTGGTCCAGCAGAATCAGCAGGCCCAGCCAGCCCTGCGGGCTTTGCTGCCACTCGTCGAGCCCACCCGCCAGGGCATGCTCGACCAGCTCGCCAAACAGCGCATGGGCCTCGGCATCATGATGCTTGCCGAACCACAGCGTACTCTTCTCGTCAGCCACGGCCTGGGGACTGGTGCCCCAACCGAACCACCACTCCAGCAACGGCTGCCAAGGTGCGAGCATGACTTACTCCTTGTGGTAGGCGGTGACGCGCTCGACCTCTTCCTTCGAGCCGAGGATTACCGACACACGCTGGTGCAGGCTTTCTGGCTGGATGTCGAGGATGCGATCGTAACCGTTGGTAGAAGCGCCGCCGGCCTGTTCGATGATGAACGACATCGGGTTGGCTTCGTACATCAGGCGCAGCTTGCCCGGCTTGCTCGGCTCGCGGGCGTCACGTGGGTACATGAACAGGCCGCCACGGGTCAGGATGCGGTGTACGTCGGCCACCATCGAGGCGATCCAGCGCATGTTGTAGTTCTTCTTCAGCGGGCCGGTCTCGCCTGCCAGCAGTTCGCCCACGTAGCGCTGAACCGGGGCTTCCCAGTGGCGCTGGTTGGACATGTTGATGGCGAATTCTGCGGTGCTTTCCGGCACGCGGATGTTTTCGTGGGTGAGAACGAAGCTGCCCAGTTCGCGGTCCAGGGTGAAGCCCTTGACGCCGTTGCCCAGGGTCAGGATCAGCATGGTCTGCGGGCCGTAGATGGCGTAACCGGCGGCGACCTGCTGGGTGCCTGGCTGCAGGAAGGCGTTTTCGTTCAGGGTTTCGTTCTGGCTCAGGTACTCGTTAGGGCAACGTAGAACCGAGAAGATGGTGCCGACCGATACGTTGACGTCGATGTTGGACGAGCCGTCCAGCGGGTCGAAGACCAGCAGGTAGGCGCCTTTCGGGTACTTGCCCGGAATCTGGTAGGCGTTGTCCATTTCTTCGGAAGCCATGCCGGCCAGGTGGCCGCCCCACTCGTTGGCTTCCAGCAGGATATCGTTGGAAATCACGTCCAGTTTCTTCTGGACTTCGCCCTGCACGTTTTCAGTGCCCATGCTGCCCAGCACACCACCAAGGGCGCCTTTGGACACGTGATGGCTGATTTCCTTGCACGCACGCGCCACCACCTCGATCAGGAAGCGCAGATCGGCAGGGGTATTGTTGCTGCGGGTCTGCTCAATCAGATAGCGACTCAGGGTAACGCGGGACATGTATGGCTCCGAAAGGATGGGGGGAATAAAAACCCCCGCAGTTTACAGGGAGAGTTGCGGGCTAGCGAGTGATGAGACTCGCCACGGCTCTCAGACGGCACAATAGGTCGGTAGTTCAGCGTGCGCCAGGCCGGTGGTCGGAGTGAGGCCCATTCGCGGGTGAACCCGCTCCCACAGGATCTTCACAAAATTCAGGGCCTGTGCAGTCCCTGTGGGAGCGGGTTTACCCGCGAAGAGGCCGGTGCAGGCTTACCTCAATCCAAGGCCCTCCAGATCTCGCTGGCATATTCCCGAATGGTCCGGTCCGAAGAAAACCAGCCCATCCGTGCGGTGTTCAGCACCGCCATGCGCCACCATTCCTGCGGCTTGTGCCACAGGTCCTCGACCCGCTGCTGGGCATCCCAGTAGGCATCGAAGTCGGCACACACCAGGAAGCGGTCATAAGCCACCAACCCGTCGATCAAGGCGGTGTAGCGCGACGGGTCATCCGGCGAGAACACCCCGCTGCGAATGGCTTGCAGCACATCGTTCAGGCGACTGGATGCGGCAATCGCCGCCGTCGCACCGAAGTCCCCGGCGCGGCGCCGCGCTTCAACCTGCTGCGCGGTGAGGCCGAAGATGAACATGTTGTCGGCCCCGACCTGCTCGCTCATTTCCACGTTGGCGCCATCCAGGGTGCCGATGGTCAGCGCGCCGTTGAGGCCGAACTTCATGTTGCTGGTGCCGGAAGCTTCGTAACCGGCGGTGGAAATCTGCTCGGAAAGGTCCGCCGCCGGGATGATGCTTTCAGCCAGGCTGACGTTGTAGTTGGGCAGGAACACCACCTTCAGCAGGCCGCGCACGGTCGGGTCGTTGTTCACCACCCGGGCGATGTCGTTGGCCAATTTGATGATCAGCTTGGCCTGGTGATAGCTGGCCGCGGCCTTGCCGGCGAAGATCTTCACCCGTGGCACCCAGTCAGTACCGGGGTCGTTGCGCATGGCCTGGTACAGCGCCACCGTATGCAGCAGGTTGAGCAACTGGCGCTTGTATTCGTGGATGCGCTTGACCTGCACATCGAACAACGCTTCGGGGTTCACCGTAACGCCCAGGCGGTCCTGGATGATGCTGGCCAGGGCACGCTTGCTGTGCAGGCGCTGCGCGGCGAACTGCTTGCGGAAGCCGCTCTTTTCGGCGAACGGCACCAGATTGGCCAGGCGCCCTTCCGGATCGTCCAGCAGCTCGGGGCCCAGCGCCTCGACCAACATGGCGGTCAGCTGCGGGTTGGACTGGTACAGCCAGCGGCGGAAGGTAATGCCGTTGGTCTTGTTGTTGATCCGCTGCGGGTAGAGCTTGTGCAACTCGGCGAACACCGTGCTTTTCATCAGCTTGCTGTGCAGCGCCGATACACCGTTGACGCTGTGCGAACCGAGGAACGCCAGGTTGCCCATACGCACCCGACGGCCGTTGTCTTCCTCGATCAGCGACACGGCCCGCAACACATCGAAGTCGTGCAGGCCTTTCGCCCGCAGCGCGTCGATGTGGTAGGCGTTGATCAGGTAGATGATCTGCATGTGCCGCGGCAGCATGCGCTCCATCAGCGCTACCGGCCAGGTTTCCAGGGCCTCGGGCAGCAAGGTGTGGTTGGTGTAGGCCAGGGTGCCGACGGTCAGCTCCCAGGCGGTATCCCAGGGGATTTCATGCTGGTCGACCAGCAGGCGCATAAGCTCGGCCACGGCGATCGACGGGTGGGTGTCATTAAGCTGGATGGCCGCCGCGTCCGGCAGGTTGAGCAGGTTGTCGTGCATGTTCAGATGGCGGCGCAGCAGGTCCTGCAACGAGGCCGAGACGAAGAAGTATTCCTGGCGCAGGCGCAGTTCCTGGCCCGCCTCGGTGCTGTCGGCCGGATACAGCACTCGCGAAATGCTTTCGGCCCGTGCCACTTCCGCCACGGCGCCCAGATGGTCACCGGCATTGAAGCGCTCCAGGTGCAGCTCTTCCAGCGCCCGCGCACGCCACAGGCGCAGGGTATTGACGCTGGCCCCGCGCCAACCGACCACCGGCGTGTCATAGGCCACCGCCCGCACGGTCTCGCCCGGCCACCACACCTGGCGCTGCTGGCCGTGGGTGTCGTGCACCGTTTCGACGCTGCCGCCAAAGCTGATGGGGTAGATCACCTCGGCGCGCTCGAACTCCCAGGGGTTGCCGAAGTCCAGCCAGTTCTCGGTCTGCTCCTGTTGCCAGCCATCGACCATGGCCTGGCGGAACAGCCCGTGCTCGTAGCGGATGCCATAGCCGTGGGCGGCGATGCCCAGGGTCGACATGCTCTCCATGAAGCACGCTGCCAGGCGCCCCAGGCCACCGTTGCCCAACGCGGCATCGGGTTCAAGCAGGCGGATGCGCTCCAAGTCCACGTCCAGCCCTTCCAGGGCGTCGCGGGCAATGTCCAGCAGGCCCAGGTTGCTCAGGCTGTCGTACAGCAGGCGGCCGATGAGGAATTCGAGGGAAAGGTAATAGACCCGCTTCTGGCTGCGGCGATAAGCCTGGCGGGTGTGGTCCATCCAGTGATCGACCATGTGATCGCGCGCGGCCAGGGCGATGGCTTCGAACCAGTCGTGGTCGAAGGCGTGCTCCGGGTCCTTGCCGACCGCGTAGGTCAGCTTGTCCAGTACAGCGGCGCGAAATTCGGCCACCTCGGCGTCACGAGCTTTTGGTTCCTGGGACATGCGGCATCCTCGGGCAAGTTGACGAAAACGGAGGGAGACTGTTGAGCCTAGACCCTTCGACAGGGAGTGACAGTTACCGTTCGCAGTTTTCATGCCCACTTTGCGATTCCGGCAAAAGGTTGTTCATAAATTGAACAATTCCGGTATGATCGCGCGCCCCAAGACCGTGATACACCCCCATAACGATGAAAACGACCCTGATCGCCGCGGCCGAAGTCGACCGCCTGGAGACCTGGCAGCGCTATACCAGCAACATGTGCCATGGCTGCCATTCGACCTGCTGCACCCTGCCGGTGGAGGTGAAGATCAAGGATCTGATCCGTATCGGCGTGGTCGACGAGTTCGAAAAAGACGAACCGCCGAAGAACATCGCCAAGCGCCTGCAGAAGGACGGCATCATCGAGCGCTTCAACCAGAAGTCGGGGATCTTCACCCTGACCCGGATGAGCAATGATGACTGCCTGTACCTGGACCGTAAAAGCCGGCTGTGCACCATTTATGACAAGCGGCCGGATACCTGCCGCAACCACCCCAAGGTCGGGCCGCGGCCGGGGTATTGTGCCTATAAGCCCAAGGTTGTCGGGCGCTGATCATTAGCCTGTTCAGGCCTCTTCGCGGGTGAACCCGCTCCCACAGGTACACCACAACATTCAAGACCTGTGCAGCACCTGTGGGAGCGGGTTTACCCGCGAAGAGGCCCGCAAAGACAACACAAATCCTGCAGGCAAAAAAAACGCCCCCGGTCTTTCGACCGGGGGCGTTTTCATTCAGCCTGAGCTAACTCAGTTCTTGGCTTTCTTGGCAGCGCGGGTACGCTCGCCTTCGTCCAGGATCTTCTTGCGCAGGCGGATCGACTTAGGAGTCACTTCGCACAGCTCGTCGTCCTGGATGAATTCCAGGGCCTGTTCCAGGGTGTGGCGAACTGGCGGTACCAGGGCGATGACTTCGTCTTTGCCCGAAGCACGCATGTTGTCGAGCTTCTTGCCCTTGGTCGGGTTCACGCCCAGGTCGTTGTCACGGCTGTTCAGGCCGATGATCTGACCGTTGTAGATCTCCTGGCCGTGTTCAACGAACAGCTTGCCGCGAGCCTGCAGGGTTTCCAGCGAGTAGGTCAGCGCCTTGCCGGTCTCGACCGATACCAGAACGCCGTTCAGGCGGCCGGACATCTGGCCCGACTTCATGGTGTCGTAGCGATCGAAGATCGAGGTCAGGATGCCTGCACCGTTGGTCAGGGTCAGGAACTGGTTACGGAAACCGATCAGACCACGGGCTGGAATGTTGTATTCCAGGCGAACACGGCCCTTGCCATCCGGCACCATGTTGGTCAGGTCGCCCTTACGCAGGCCCATCTCTTCCATGACCTTGCCCTGGGATTCTTCAGGGATGTCGATGGTGACGTTCTCGAACGGCTCCTGCTTGACGCCGTCGACTTCGCGGATGATCACTTCAGGACGGCCTACAGCCATCTCGAAGCCTTCACGACGCATGGTTTCGATCAGTACCGACAGGTGCAGTTCACCGCGGCCCGATACCTTGAACTTGTCAGGGGAATCGGTTTCCTGAACGCGCAGGGCTACGTTGTACAGCAGCTCTTTGTCCAGACGGTCCTTGATGTTACGGCTGGTGACGAACTTGCCTTCCTTGCCGCAGAACGGCGAGTCGTTGACCTGGAAGGTCATCGAAACGGTTGGCTCGTCGACGGTCAGCGGCTTCATCGCTTCTACCGCATCCGGTGCGCACAGGGTGTCGGAGATGAACAGTTCGTCGAAACCGCTGATGCAGACGATATCGCCGGCCTGGGCTTCTTCGACATCCACGCGGTGCAGGCCGTGGTGACCCATCAGCTTCAGGATACGACCGTTACGCTTCTTGCCGTTGGTGTCGATGGCGACAACCGGGGTGTTCGGCTTGACGCGACCACGGGCGATACGGCCAACGCCGATAACACCGAGGAAGCTGTTGTAGTCCAGTGCGGAGATCTGCATCTGGAACGGGCCGTCACGGTCAACGGACGGTGCTGGTACGTTGTCGACGATCGACTGGTACAGCGCGGTCATGTCTTCGCCCATTTCGGTGTGGTCCAGACCGGCAATGCCGTTCAGGGCCGAGGCGTAGACAACCTTGAAGTCCAGCTGCTCATCGGTGGCACCGAGGTTGTCGAACAGATCGAAGATCTGGTCCAGAACCCAGTCAGGACGCGCGCCCGGGCGGTCAACCTTGTTGATCACCACGATCGGCTTCAGGCCAGCTTCGAAAGCCTTCTTGGTCACGAAGCGGGTTTGCGGCATCGGGCCGTCCTGGGCGTCGACCAGCAGCAGCACGGAGTCGACCATCGACATTACACGCTCAACCTCGCCACCGAAGTCGGCGTGGCCGGGGGTGTCGACGATGTTGATGTGGTAGCCGTTCCAGTTGATGGCGGTGTTTTTCGCCAGAATGGTAATGCCGCGCTCTTTTTCCTGGTCGTTGGAGTCCATCACGCGCTCGTCGTTGAGCTCGTTACGCTCCAGGGTGCCGGACTGGCGCAGGAGTTTGTCGACCAGGGTGGTTTTACCATGGTCAACGTGGGCGATGATGGCGATGTTACGCAGATTTTCGATCACAACTGTATCTCGATCAGAGGATTCGGTTGCCGCCAGTGTAGGCGGCGAATATGTACGGTTTGAGGCTCAGCGGGCCCGATGGTCGGGAGGGCGATGGCGGATGCTGCCGCCATACAGCCCTGGCGTCTTATGTCGGACGATAAACACGCACATTGGCATGTCCCTCACTGAGCAGGTGGTGTGCGTGCAAACGGCTCATCACACCTTTGTCGCAATACAGCAAGTACTGGCGGTTGGCATCCAGCTGCTTGAACTTGCTGTTGATGGCATAAAACGGCATGGCCTGGACTTCGATACCGTCGAGCACCAGAGGTTCGTCTTCCTGGGCATCGGGGTGACGAATGTCGATGACGATCTGGCCGGGCAGCGCCTCGGTCACTTCCTCGATTTCGATGTCCTTGCCCAGTTCGTCGATCACATGGTCGATGGAGATCAGCCGGGCGCGTTCCAGGGCGCGCTCCAGCACGGCCATGTCGAACTGCTTCTCTTCATGCTCCATGCGGTGGCGCTTGGCGTGGGTGGTCGGGTTTACCGAGATCACGCCGCAGTATTCTGGCATGTGCTTGGCGAAGTCGGCAGTGCCGATCGCGTTGGCCTGGTCGATGATGTCCTGCTTGTGGCTGGCCAGCAGCGGGCGCAGCACCAGCTTGTCGGTGGCCGAATCGATGATCGACAGGTTCGGCAGGGTCTGGCTGGAAACCTGGGAAATCGCTTCGCCGGTGACCAGGGCATCGATCTCCAGGCGGTCGGCCATGTGTGCGGCACCGCGCAGCATCATGCGCTTGAGGGTCACGCCCATGTAGCTGTTGTCGACCTTGTTGAGGATCTCGCCGACCACTTCCTCGAACGGCACGCTGATGAACAGCACGCGCTGGCTGCTGCCGAACTTCTTCCACAGGTAGTGGGCCACTTCCATCACGCCCAGCTCGTGGGCGCGGCCGCCGAGGTTGAAGAAGCAGAAGTGGGTCATCAGGCCACGGCGCATCATCTGGTAGGCCGCCACGGTGGAGTCGAAGCCGCCGGACATCAGTACCAGGGTCTGCTCCAGGGCGCCCAGCGGGTAGCCGCCGATGCCCTGGTGCTGGTTGTGGATCACGTACAGGCGCTGGTCGCGGATTTCGATACGCACCAGCACTTCCGGGTTCTTCAGTTCGATGCCGGCGGCTCCGCACTGCTGGCGCAGCTGGCTGCCGACGTATCGGTCGACATCCATCGAGGTGAAATCGTGGTGGCCGCCGCGCTTGCAGCGTACGGCGAAGTGCTTGCCGGCCAGCAGGTGACCGAAGTGCTGCTTGCACTTGGCAACGATGTCGTCGAAGTCCCCTAGCGGGTATTCCTCTACCTGCAGGAAGTGGGTAATACCCGGCGTGCAGGTGAGGCGCTCGATCATCTCGCGCTGGACTTTTTCGTCTTCGACGCGGGTGACCACTTCGAGATTGTCCCAGACACCATCGACCACGAGCTCAGGGTCGAGGTCCTTGAGCACGTTGCGGATGTTCTTGCCGAGCTGGCGGATGAAGCGCTTGCGCACCGGCCGGCTCTTGATGGTGATTTCTGGGAAGACTTTGACGATAAGTTTCATTGGTTAACAGCGCGCGCAGGGCCTGCCGAAAATGAGGGGCGCGAATTATAGCGGAAATTGCTCAGGATTTGAGCAACTTTTGATCAGAAGCTTTGAGATAAATAGAGGGAGTGGGTTTTGCGCTGGCTGTGCCGCCCCTTTCGCGGGTGAACCCGCTCCCACAAGAATGTCAGAGCCTTCGAAACCTGTGCGGTCCCTGTGGGAGCGGGTTCACCCGCGAAGAGGCCCTCAAAGAACGCACAATATTCAACCAGTGCACACTATTGGTGCACTACTACCAAAATTCGCATCTTAAGAGTGCACTTTTCACCATTAACCCATCACCAGATGCTCGCAAACGCCCCCTTTTATCCCGCCCTCGCCATTTTCGGGCACTGGCATGCAATTTGCTCCCTTGTGAGGCAGGTAAGCTTGGCCGACTATCCGCGCCCGGCAACACCCTTTTTCCAGGGCAGCGGCCCACCGCGCTCTAGACCATCCGGAGGACAACATGTCGAAGTCGGTTCAACTCATCAAAGATCATGACGTCAAGTGGATTGATCTGCGTTTCACGGACACCAAAGGCATTCAGCACCACGTGACCATGCCGTCGCGTGATGCGCTGGAAGACGACTTCTTCGAAGTCGGCAAGATGTTCGACGGTTCCTCCATCGCTGGCTGGAAAGGCATCGAAGCTTCCGACATGATCCTGATGCCGGTCGACGAAACTGCCGTACTGGACCCGTTCACCGAAGAGCCGACCCTGATCATCACCTGCGACATCGTCGACCCGTCGAGCATGCAGGGCTACGATCGTGACCCTCGCGCCATCGCCAAGCGCGCCGAAGAGTACCTGAAGAGCACCGGCATCGGTGACACCGTATTCGCAGGCCCGGAGCCAGAGTTCTTCATCTTCGACGAAGTGAAGTTCCAGTCGGACATCTCCGGCTCGATGTTCAAGATCTTCTCCGAGCAAGGCTCGTGGATGACCGGCGCTGACGTGGAAGGCGGCAACAAAGGCCACCGTCCGGGCGTGAAAGGCGGCTACTTCCCGGTTCCGCCGTTCGATCACGACCACGAAATCCGTACCGCCATGTGCAACGCACTGGAAGAAATGGGTCAGACCGTCGAAGTTCACCACCACGAAGTGGCGACTGCCGGCCAGAACGAAATCGGCGTCAAGTTCAACACCTTGGTGAAGAAGGCTGACGAAGTACAGGCACTGAAGTACGTCGTGCACAACGTTGCCGACGCCTACGGCCGTACCGCCACCTTCATGCCGAAGCCTCTGTACGGCGACAACGGCTCGGGCATGCACGTGCACATGTCGATCTGGAAAGACGGCAAGAACACCTTCTCGGGTGAAGGCTATGCCGGCCTGTCCGACACCGCCCTGTACTTCATCGGCGGTATCATCAAGCACGGTAAGGCCCTGAACGGCTTCACCAACCCGTCGACCAACTCCTACAAGCGTCTGGTCCCAGGCTTCGAAGCCCCGGTAATGCTGGCCTACTCGGCTCGCAACCGTTCCGCCTCGATCCGTATTCCTTACGTCGGCAGCCCGAAAGCCCGCCGTATCGAAGCTCGCTTCCCGGACCCATCGGCCAACCCGTACCTGGCCTTCGCGGCCTTGCTGATGGCCGGCCTGGACGGTATCCAGAACAAGATCCACCCAGGCGATGCTGCCGACAAGAACCTGTACGACCTGCCGCCTGAAGAGGCCAAGGACATCCCGCAGGTTTGCGGCAGCCTGAAGGAAGCTCTGGAAGAGCTGGACAAGGGCCGTGCGTTCCTGACCAAGGGCGGCGTGTTCTCCGACGACTTCATCGATGCCTTCATCGAGCTGAAGAGCGAAGAAGAAATCAAGGTCCGCACCTTCGTTCACCCGCTGGAATACGAGCTGTACTACAGCTGCTGATCTGATCGGCGCCTGGCGCCGATGACATGATCACGAACGGCCTCCTTCGGGAGGCCGTTTTCGTTTCCGTGGCTGCCTCATCGATTTCATACAGAACCAGCAGATGCCGCTGACATTTCGCCGCCCCCTCAGCACGCAGGGTAGGCGTCCCTTCAGTCAATGGACATCACGCCATGCGCAAACTTCTACCTGCAATGATTACCGTATCCGCCCTCCTCGCCGGCTGCGCCAGCAATGGCACCGCGCCAGGCCAGGCAACGTCACAGGTGCTTCACCGGAAGACCTTGCATTTTCAACGCCAGAAGCCGAATGCCCGCCAGCTGTGCGATAAACCCTGAAACCACCTATGCTCCATATTGGTGCATTCTGTGGACTAACGCCCCCGAATGCACCCCAAAAGCGATCACGTGAACCGTTTAATCAGTTCATTCTGGTGCGAATTGTCCCGTCTCCAGGGCTTTATCGGCAAATTCCGCTTCTTTTCGGAGCCTTGGTTTGGTTCTTGCATTTTTTGCCCAAAGACTGGAATCAGCGGATCCACCGCGCGCCCGACCATGGCCGCGCCCATGCCCGACACGCGCCAAAAGAGGTCGACGACGCCCTATGACCATCAGCGATGCCCAGCACCGTCTGCTTCTGGACAACCTGACCACCGCCACGCTGCTGCTCAACGCCGAGCTGCGCCTGGAGTACATGAACCCGGCCGCGGAAATGCTGCTGGCGGTCAGTGGCCAGCGCAGCCATGGGCAGTTCATCAGCGAGCTGTTCACCGAGTCGACCGAAGCACTCAGCTCCCTGCGCCAGGCGGTCGAGCAGGCGCACCCGTTCACCAAGCGCGAAGCGCAGCTCACCTCGCTGACCGGGCAGACCATCACCGTCGACTACGCGGTAACGCCGATCCTGCACCAGGGCCAGACCCTGCTGCTGCTGGAGGTGCACCCGCGTGACAGGCTGCTGCGCATCACCAAGGAAGAGGCCCAGCTGAGCAAGCAGGAAACCACCAAGATGCTGGTGCGTGGCCTGGCCCACGAAATCAAGAACCCTCTTGGCGGCATCCGCGGCGCAGCCCAGCTGCTGGCCCGCGAGCTGCCTGAAGAAGGCCTGCGCGACTATACCAACGTGATCATCGAGGAGGCCGACCGCCTGCGTAACCTGGTCGACCGCATGCTCGGTTCGAACAAGCTGCCGTCGTTGGCCATGACCAATATCCACGAAGTGCTGGAGCGGGTCTGCAGCCTGGTCGAGGCCGAAAGCCAGGGCTGCATCACTTTGGTGCGCGACTACGACCCCAGCCTGCCGGATGTGTTGATCGACCGCGAACAGATGATCCAGGCCGTGCTCAACATCGTGCGCAATGCCATGCAGGCGATAAGTTCGCAGAACGAATTGCGCCTGGGCCGCATCACCCTGCGCAGCCGTGCCCTGCGCCAGTTCACCATCGGCCACGTGCGCCATCGCCTGGTAGCGCGGGTGGAGATCATCGACAACGGCCCGGGCATCCCGCCGGAGTTGCAGGACACCCTCTTCTATCCCATGGTCAGCGGCCGCCCGGACGGTACCGGGCTGGGCCTGGCCATTACCCAGAACATCATCAGCCAGCACCAGGGCCTGATCGAGTGTGAAAGCCATGCAGGCCACACCGCCTTTTCGATCTACCTGCCCCTGGAACAAGGAGCCACCGCCTCATGAGCCGAAGTGAAACCGTATGGATCGTCGACGATGATCGCTCCATCCGCTGGGTCCTGGAAAAAGCCCTGCAACAGGAAGGCATGACCACCCAGAGCTTCGACAGCGCCGATGGCGTGATGGGCCGCCTGGCACGCCAGCAACCGGATGTGATCATTTCCGATATCCGCATGCCGGGCACCAGCGGCCTCGACCTGTTGGCACAGATACGAGAGCAGCACCCGCGCCTGCCGGTCATCATCATGACCGCCCATTCCGACCTGGACAGCGCCGTGGCGTCGTATCAGGGCGGTGCCTTCGAGTACCTGCCCAAGCCATTCGATGTGGACGAGGCAGTCTCGCTGGTCAAGCGCGCCAACCAGCACGCCCAGGAGCAACAAGGGCTGGATGTACCGCAGAGCCTGGCGCGCACCCCGGAAATCATCGGTGAAGCACCGGCGATGCAGGAAGTGTTTCGCGCCATCGGCCGCCTCAGCCACTCCAACATCACCGTGCTGATCAATGGCGAGTCCGGTACCGGCAAGGAACTGGTGGCCCACGCTCTGCACCGCCACAGCCCGCGTGCGGCGTCGCCATTCATTGCCCTGAACATGGCCGCCATCCCCAAGGACCTGATGGAGTCCGAGCTGTTCGGCCACGAGAAAGGCGCCTTTACCGGCGCCGCCAACCTGCGCCGGGGTCGCTTCGAGCAGGCCGATGGCGGCACCCTGTTCCTCGACGAGATCGGTGACATGCCCGCCGACACCCAGACCCGCCTGCTGCGGGTACTGGCCGATGGCGAGTTCTATCGCGTGGGCGGGCACGTGCCAGTCAAGGTAGACGTGCGCATCATCGCCGCCACCCACCAGAACCTGGAGTCGCTGGTACAGGCCGGCAAGTTCCGCGAGGACTTGTTCCACCGCCTGAACGTGATTCGCATCCACATACCACGGCTGGCCGACCGCCGCGAAGACATCCCCGCCCTCGCCCGCCACTTCCTCGCCCGCGCCGCGCAGGAACTGGCGGTCGAGCCGAAGATCCTCAAGCCGGAAACCGAGGAGTTCATTCGCAACCTGCCGTGGCCGGGCAACGTACGGCAGATGGAGAACACCTGCCGCTGGATCACCGTGATGGCCTCCAGCCGCGAAGTGCTGATCGGCGACTTGCCGCCCGAGTTGCTGAACCTGCCACAGGACGCCGCCCCGGTAACCAACTGGGAGCAGGCCCTGCGTCAATGGGCCGACCAGGCGTTGGCACGTGGGCAGACCAGCCTGCTGGACAGCGCAGTGCCGAGCTTCGAGCGGATCATGATCGAGACGGCGCTCAAGCACACTGCTGGCCGTCGGCGCGATGCGGCGCTGCTGCTCGGTTGGGGGCGCAATACCCTGACGCGCAAGATCAAGGAGCTGGGGATGAATGTGGCTGGGGGGGATGATGAGGAAGGTGATGACCATTAATCCCTGACTGCCTGCAACAACGCATTCGCGGGTAAACCCGCTCCCACAGGTACAGCGCCAGCCTCAAGGTTAGCGCCGCCCTTGTGGGAGCGGGTTTACCCGCGAATGCGTTTGTAAGAGCCAGAACACGTTTCAGTCTTCCGATGCACCGTTCCTGTGCCCGATGCACCTCACTAAGGCACAAATCCCCTCAAAAAACGGCCAATTCGCCCTGAACGCCCGGTATTCAGCGGCTTTTCAAAACTGGCACGCCCCCTGCAATAGCTAATACATCCCAAGTTTCGGGGGCCCTGGTACAGGCAGGCCGGGTGAACCCCTCTTTTATTAGCAACATCGCCAGTTTTGGGGACCTCGGTACAGGCAGGCCGGGATATCCCCTCTTTTATTCGTGCAGTTTCACCTGCAATCGCCAGCGCCCAGCGTCCTCTGCACCGGCCCACTCGCCGCGCAGGGGGCGCGCGGCTACCACCGTCAGCAACAGCCCCTCCTTGCTCCTTTGCACCCGCCAGCTCACCGGCTTGCCCTGCAGGCTCAGTTGCCCCTGCCGGGCCTTGCCTTGGGCCTGGAACAACAGCGCTACCGTACCTTCCACATTCTCGCCATGCAGCTGAGGCTCTTCGTTGAACCACAGCTCCAGGCCGTCCTGCACTACCTCCACCTGCAGTAACTCGCGCTCCTCGGGCGTAGTCAGGCGCCCGATCATCAGCCCCACCATCAAGCCGACAATCGCCAGCGACAGCATCACCCGCGGGAACGCCTTCGAACGCATGTCCGGTTCGGGGGTAGAATGCCCGTCATCTTCACGCTTGGAGCCGTGCATGTTTCACGTCATCCTTTTTCAACCAGAAATTCCGCCGAATACCGGCAACATCATTCGCCTCTGCGCCAACAGCGGTTGCGACCTGCACCTGATCGAGCCCATCAGCTTCGAACTGGATGACAAGCGCCTGCGGCGCGCGGGGCTGGATTACCACGAGTATGCCACGCTCAAGCGCCACGAGAGCCTGGCCGGATGCCTGGAAAGCCTGGGCAACCCACGGCTGTTCGCCTTCACCACCAAGGGCTCGCACCCGTTCCACGAAGTGGCGTACCAGCCGGGCGATGCCTTCCTGTTCGGGCCAGAAAGCCGTGGCTTGCCGACCGAAGTGCTGGAAAACCTGCCTGCCGAACAACGCCTGCGCCTGCCGATGCGGCCGGGGTGCCGTAGCCTGAACCTGTCCAATACCGTGGCTGTGACGGTGTATGAGGCGTGGCGGCAGAATGGGTTTGCGGGGAGCTGAGTTATAGCCTGTGCCGGCCTCTTCGCGGATAAACCCGCTCCCACAGCGGCCGCACAGACTCAAAGCCAGTGCAACACCTGTGGGAGCGGGTTTACCCGCGACGAGGCCGGCACAGACAACAAAAAAGCGCCCCGAAAGGCGCTTTTCTGATACCAGCAGCTATTACTGCACGGTCGGCGCTTCGCCAGCTTCCTGCATGCGCTGCATTTCCTGCGCGTACAGGGCGTCGAAGTTGACCGGCGACAGCATCAGGGCCGGGAACGAACCACGAGTCACCAGGCTGTCCAAGGTCTCGCGGGCGTAAGGGAACAGGATGTTCGGGCAGAACGCGCCCAGGGTGTGGCTCATCGAAGCCGCGTCCAGGTTCTTGATCAGGAAGATACCGGCCTGCTGCACTTCAGCGATGAAAGCCACTTCGTCACCATTTTTGACGGTAACCGACAGAGTCAGCACCACCTCGTGGAAGTCACCTTCCAGGGCTTTCTGCTTGGTGTTCAGGTCCAGGGCAACGCTCGGCTCCCAGGTCTGGCGGAAGATCTGCGGGCTTTTCGGGGCTTCGAACGACAGGTCGCGCACATAGATGCGCTGCATGGAGAACTGAGGGCTGTTGTCTTCTGCAGCAGCGCCGTTGGTCTGTTGGTCAGTCATGGCAGATCCTTATCCTAATGTTTTTGAATGCAGTGCAAATCAGGCCGCCAGCAGCGCATCGAGCTTGCCGGCGCGCTCCAGGGCATAAAGGTCATCGCATCCACCGACGTGGGTGCTGCCGATCCAGATCTGCGGCACCGATGTACGGCCGGCCTTCTGGCTCATCTCGGCACGAACCTGTGGCTTGCCGTCGACCTTGATTTCCTCGAAGGCCACGCCCTTGCTCTCGAGCAGGTACTTGGCGCGCATGCAGTAGGGGCAGTAGTCGCTGGAATAGACGATGACGGGCTTCATATCACTTCACCAGGGGCAGGTTATCGGCTTTCCAGCTGGAAACGCCACCGCTCAGTTTGGCGGCGTTGTAACCAGCCTTGAGCAGCTCGCGGCAGATGGTGCCGGACTGCTGGCCCATAGAGTCGACGACGATCAGGGTCTTGTCTTTGTGCTTGTCCAGCTCGCTCATGCGGTTGACCAGCTTGTCCTGCGGGATGTTCACCGCACCGACGATGTGACCGGCGGAGTATTCCTTGGCCGGGCGGATGTCGATGACCAGGGCTTTCTCGGCATTGACCAGGGCAGTCAGCTGGCCGTTGCTCAGGCTCTGGCCGCCGCGACGGATTTCGTTGACCAGCAGCGCGACCAGCAAGACAACGAAGATCGCCACCAGGATGTAGTGGTTTGTCGCAAATTGAATCAGGTTAGCAACCATCTGGGGTGTTCCACGCGATTGAAAATGCCGGCCAGTATACACAGCCCCTTATTGCCACCAAAGCCCGACGGGCCGGCCGGAAAGGTACCTTCATGTTGCCACATTGGCCACGCTGGTCAGGGAACAGGACGAATATTCGCCGCCGGTGGCGCATTTGCCCTAAAATGCGTGTCTTTATCATCTTTGAACAACCGTGAGTTTGATTGATGACGAGTACGCCCAAACCCCTGGTCCTGATCATCCTGGATGGCTTCGGCCACAGCGAAAGCCCCGAATACAACGCCATCTATGCCGCCAACACTCCGGTCTATGACCGCCTGCGCGCCAGCCAGCCGCATGGCCTCATTTCCGGCTCGGGCATGGATGTCGGCCTGCCGGACGGGCAGATGGGCAACTCCGAAGTCGGTCACATGAACCTCGGCGCCGGCCGCGTCGTGTACCAGGATTTCACCCGGGTGACCAAGGCCATCCGCGACGGCGATTTCTTCGAGAACCCGGTACTGACCGGCGCCGTGGACAAGGCAGCCAGTGCCGGCAAGGCGGTGCATATCCTGGGCCTGTTGTCCGATGGCGGCGTACACAGCCACCAGGACCACCTGGTGGCCATGGCCGAGCTTGCCGCGCAGCGCGGTGCGCAGAATATCTACCTGCATGCCTTCCTCGATGGCCGCGACACGCCGCCACGCAGCGCGCAGTCGTCCATCGAACTGCTCGATGCCACCTTTGCCAAGCTGGGCAAGGGCCGCATCGCCAGCCTGATCGGCCGCTACTATGCCATGGACCGCGACAACCGCTGGGACCGCGTCAGCGCCGCCTACAACCTGATCGTCGACAGCGCTGCCGAATACACCGCCGACACCGCCCTGGCCGGCCTGGAAGCGGCCTACGCTCGCGACGAGAGTGACGAGTTCGTCAAGGCCACACGCGTCGGTGAAGCAGTCAAGGTCGAAGACGGCGACGCGGTGATCTTCATGAACTTCCGCGCCGACCGCGCCCGGGAATTGTCGCGCGTGTTCGTCGAGCCCGACTTCAATGAATTCCCCCGCGCCCGCCTGCCAAAACTGGCCGCCTACATTGGCCTGACCCAGTACTCGGCGAAAATCCCGGCCCCCGCCGCCTTCGCTCCGGCCAGCCTGAACAACGTGCTGGGCGAGTACCTGGCGAAGAACGGCAAGACCCAGCTGCGCATCGCCGAGACCGAGAAGTATGCACACGTCACCTTCTTCTTCTCGGGTGGCCGCGAGGAGCCGTTCGAAGGCGAAGAGCGCATCCTGATCCCGTCGCCGAAGGTTGCCACCTACGACCTGCAGCCGGAAATGAGCGCGCCCGAAGTTACCGACCGCATCGTCGAAGCCATCGAGCAGCAGCGTTATGACGTGATCGTGGTCAACTACGCCAACGGCGACATGGTCGGCCATACCGGCGTGTTCGAAGCTGCGGTGAAGGCCGTCGAGGCCCTGGATGGTTGCGTCGGGCGCATCGTCGAGGCTCTGGACAAGGTCGGCGGCGAAGCGCTGATCACCGCAGACCACGGCAACGTCGAGCAGATGGAAGACGAGTGCACCGGCCAGGCGCACACCGCGCACACCACCGAGCCGGTGCCGTTCATCTATGTCGGCAAGCGCAACGTCAAGGTGCGTGACGGCGGTGTGCTGGCCGATGTGGCGCCGACCATGCTGAAGCTGCTGGGGTTGGAAAAGCCGGTGGAAATGACCGGTACATCCATCCTGGTCGATGCCTGATTCTGAGCTATAGGGGCCGCTTTGCGGCCCCAATTACAAATGAATTCCAGACAAACGCCCCTCTGCACCCGCAGCGAGGCGTTTTTTTTGCCCGCCCGCGCGGGCATACTAGGCCAGTCTCCATCCTTGGTACGCCAAACCCCATGCTTCGCGCCCTGATTCTCCTAGCCCTGTCTTGCCTGCTCAGCCCGGCCTTCGCCGATGAGCGTGCGCAGACCCAGCAGCAACTGGACGCCACCCGTCAGGACATTGCCGAGCTCAAGAAGACGCTGGGCAAGCTCCAGGAAGAAAAAGCCGGTGTGCAAAAGGACCTCAAAGCCACCGAGACCGATATCGGCAACCTCGAAAAGCAGGTGGAGGCCCTGCAGCAAGAACTAAAAAAGACCGAAGGCGAGCTGGAGCGCCTTGATACCGAGAAAAAAAAACTCCAGAGCGCCCGCGTTGAACAACAGCGACTGATCGCCATCCAGGCTCGTTCGGCCTACCAGAACGGCCGCGAGGAATACCTCAAGCTTCTGCTCAACCAGCAGAACCCCGAGAAGTTCGCCCGAACCCTCACTTACTACGACTATCTGAGCAAGGCGCGCCTGGAGCAACTGCGCACCTTCAACGAGACCCTGCGCCAACTGGCCAACGTCGAACAGGAAATCGCTACCCAGCAGCAACAGCTGCTGGCCCAGCGCGCCGACCTGGACACCCGCCGCCAGGCCCTGGAAACCGAGCGAGGCAAGCGCCAGCAGGTACTGGCCAGGCTCAATAGCGACATGAAGGACCGCGACCAGAAGCTGCAATCGCGCCAGCAGGATCAAGCCGACCTTTCCAAAGTACTAAAGACCATCGAAGAAACCCTCGCCCGCCAGGCCCGCGAGGCCGAAGAAGCGCGCAAGAAGGCCTTGCTGGCCCAGCAGGAAGCGGAAAAACGCCGTCAGCAGGAAGCCTTGGCCGCCGCTGCCGCCCGCGAACAGGCCGGCGAACCGGTGGAGCCACCGAAAAAGGCCCGCACCACCCTGGGTCCGATGGTTTCCAGCGATGGCGCGAGCTACGGCGGCGCATTTTCTGCCGCACGGGGAAAACTTCCATGGCCGGTCAATGGTCGATTGCTGGCACGTTTCGGTGATGCCCGCGGCAGCGATGCCCGTGCCAAGTGGGACGGGGTGATGATCAGCGCCAACCCGGGCACCCAGGTACGAGCCGTGCATGGCGGGCGCGTAGTGTTCGCCGACTGGTTGCGCGGTGCCGGGCTTCTGGTCATTCTCGACCATGGTAACGGTTACCTGAGCCTGTACGGCCATAACCAGAGCCTGCTCAAGAGCGCCGGTGATATCGTCAAGGCCGGCGAGGCCATTTCCACCGTTGGCGACAGCGGCGGCCAGGACGCTGCCGGCTTGTACTTCGCCATCCGCCAACAAGGTCGGCCTACCGATCCTTCGCAGTGGTGCCGGGGCTAGTCAAATTTCTACGGCGTAGCCCTTGGGCTGCGCCGACGCTCCCCAGGGAGCGCTTACAGGATCAGGAGTTCGTTCGACATGCTGCACTCGCCTCGTCTCACCCAGCTGGCCCTGTCCATCGCCCTGGCGGTCGGCGCGCCCCTGGTCACTGCCGCAGAGCCGGCCAAGCCGGCCGCAGTACCGGCCACCGAGGTGACCGCCAAGGCACCGCTGCCGCTTGAAGAGCTGCGCACCTTCGCCGAGGTAATGGACCGCATCAAGGCGGCCTATGTAGAGCCGGTGGACGACAAGACCCTGCTGGAAAATGCCATCAAGGGCATGCTCAGCAACCTCGACCCGCACTCGGCCTACCTCGGCCCCGAGGACTTCCAGGAGCTGCAGGAAAGCACCAGCGGCGAGTTCGGCGGGCTGGGCATCGAAGTGGGCCAGGAAGACGGCTTCATCAAGGTGGTCTCGCCGATCGATGACACCCCGGCCTCGCGTGCTGGCGTGCAGGCCGGCGACCTGATCGTCAAGATCAACGGCGCCCCGACCCGCGGCCAGACCATGACCGAAGCGGTCGACAAGATGCGCGGCAAGGTCGGCGAGAAAATCACCCTGACCCTTGTGCGCGACGGCGGCACCCCCTTCGACGTGACCCTGGCCCGCGCGGTCATCCAGGTCAAGAGCGTGAAGAGCCAGTTGCTGGAGAACGACTACGGCTACATCCGCATCACTCAGTTCCAGGTCAAGACCGGCGACGAAGTGGGCAAGGCCCTGGCCAAGCTGCGCAAGGACAACGGGAAGAAGCTGCGCGGCGTGGTACTGGACCTGCGCAACAACCCGGGTGGCGTGCTGCAGTCGGCGGTGGAAGTGGCCGACCACTTCCTGACCAAGGGCCTGATCGTCTACACCAAGGGCCGCATTGCCAACTCCGAGCTGCGCTTCTCGGCCGACCCGGCCGACGCCAGCGACGGCGTGCCACTGGTGGTGCTGATCAACGGCGGCAGCGCCTCGGCGTCGGAAATTGTCGCCGGCGCCCTGCAAGACCAGAAACGCGCCGTGCTGATGGGCACCGACAGCTTCGGCAAAGGCTCGGTGCAGACCGTGTTGCCACTGGCCAACGACCGTGCGCTGAAGCTCACCACCGCACTGTACTTCACCCCCAACGGCCGCTCGATCCAGGCCCAGGGCATCGTTCCCGACATCGAAGTGCGCCCAGCCAAGCTCACTGCCGAAGCCGACACCGACAACTTCAAGGAAGCTGACCTGCAGGGCCACCTGGGCAATGGCAACGGCGGCGCCGACCGCCCGACCGGCAGCGGCAAGCGCAAGGAGCGCCCGCAGGATGACGACTTCCAGCTGAGCCAGGCCCTGAGCCTGCTCAAGGGCCTGAACATCACCAAGGGCGAATGATCCAGCCCATGCGTTTTCTGTTGTGTCTGCTGTTTGGTCTGATGGCCAGTGCCGCGCAAGCGGCGCCGGCCGGCAAGGCCTACATGAGCATCATCATCGACGACCTGGGCCAGAGCAGCGAGCGCGACAGCCGTACCCTGGCCCTGCCCGGCCCGGTGACCATGGCGATCATGCCTGACACCCCACATGCCACAGACTTTGCCCGTCAGGCACACAAGGCTGGCAAGACGGTGATCCTGCACATGCCCATGGACCCGGCCACCGGGCCCTATGCCTGGCACCCAGGTGTGCCGATTGAAACGCTGGCCAAGCGGTTGGACATGGCGTTGAGCAAAGTCCCGTGCGCTGTTGGCATCAATAACCACATGGGTAGCCGCATGACTGCCCAGGACGAGGCGATGGCCTGGTTGATGGCCGAACTGCAACGTCGTCACCTGTTTTTCGTAGACAGTCGCACCAGTGCCGCTACCGTGGCGGCGGCGCACGCACAGAAGACGGGCCTGGCCCATGTATCACGCGATGTATTTCTGGATAATGAGCGGTCGCTCGAGGCAATCGAACATCAATTGCTCCAGGGTATCGTCCTTGCCCGCAGGCAGGGCTCGGCAGTGCTTATCGGCCACCCGTATCCGCAGACACTGGCGGTACTGGCGCGCGAGCTGCCCCGGCTGAAAAGCCAGGGCATCGAACTGATCAGCCTGGAGCAGATGATTGCCGAACGTGGCAACCAGACGATGCCTGCGCATCGCAGGCACCGTGCAATTGCCCCAGCTGGCCAGGTCAGCGGAACGGAATGATGCCTCTGGCCTGCTCAAGGGTCAGTTTGCCGCGATGCAACCGCTGACCCGCAATGGCAGCCAGGCGGCTACTTAGCCGACGCTGGCTCCAGGTCTTGAGATGGCCCACGGTAAAGTCCTCAGCGTTGGCATCATGTGTAGGCAAATGAAAATGCGCAGCCCAGAGGTTGCGTTTGCTTGGCAGGCGCACAATACGGTATTCATCAAAGACGCTACCATCCTGCATGGTCTGCCTTGCGGTGTATTCGACCCGGATCAAACCTTCGCCATGCAGGAAGCGCAACGCTTCAGCCGAAGGATATTTGGTATCGGTATACAGTGTTGTCAGTTGCAGCCTCTTCTCGTGGCGTAGGGTATCGGCGTCACGCTCAAGGCTTCTTATCAGCGCATCGTTTCCTCCGGCATCGCGCACCACATCAACCGCCTTGTCCAGTCTCTCCAGCTGCTGGTCAAACAACTGGGCAAGCAAGGTGCCTTTGATATCGTTCTCGACATAGTCACTGGCCTTGGCTCGCACAGTGTTACTATCATCCAGCAAAGCCTGGACCCACATCGGCAAGTCACTCGGCGCGCTATCTTCGGTCAAGGATGGGTGCTTGCTGACACGCTGCACCCACTGGCCCTCCACCAGGTCAAAAGTCGCCAGCACCTCCTCACTGAACGCTTCGCGCACCTCGACGACAGGCTGGCCGTCGATCTCGACCTGCGTGCCGATCATCAGCTGGCCCTCGCGGTTGCGCACCACCCGCTGTTGCTCGGTGGAAACCAGATACGGTACACGTTTGCCCACCGCATCAACGGCTGGCTGCTGCAGCGCGGCGACCAGGCGCTGTCCCGCATCATGCTTCAATTGCTCGACATGCTGACGGTACCGCTCAAGCATGGCAGGCTCTATCAGCTCGCCGCCATCACGCAGGATTCGAGCACTGTTGAGTAGTGCAGCAGAGTACTCATCCCATGCCTCCTGCAGGATCACCACCTGGTCTTCTGCCGAAAGATTGGCCATGTCCAGCTCACCGTGCGCATCAGCCGCACTGCGCAGGGACAGCCCGACCAGTTCTTCCCGATAGGCAGCAACCGTCTGCTGGCCAGAAGCTGCGTCCAGGTGCAACGCCAGGTCCGCGAGGTTTTGAACCTGGTGGAAACGCAGCTGGATCGTGGTGAATCTGCGTTCACGGATCAACTGCCCCACTGTTCTCTGGTGCTCGGGAATGACCGAGGATATGACCAGATCATCCGGCGAACTGGCCAGCAAGTCATCCAGTACGATGCCCATGGCGAGCATGCGATCCTGGTAATCGGCAACGATCGCCAAACGATCGCGAAGCGCGGCGTATTGTTCACCAACTTCTGCCAAGGGCTTACCATCAACGTTACTTTGCAGCACGCTCAGCTGAGGGTAGTCGGCAAGGATCCAGAACTCTTTATAAACGAACTGGCTGTCGCGAATCAGCTCGACTCGGCTCGTGGTCTGATGCTCTTCAAGCACCGGGTCCCAGTCACCGCTCCTGCGCTGGGTCGCATATTTGGCTTCTGCCATGGCCGATAACAGCTCTAGCCGATCCTGACCTTTGCGAACGGCTTCTTCCAGTGAAGTCGCCACCAGTTCCCGCGCTTGCACGATACGAGTCTTTAGCGTGGCGATTTTTTCGTCATACTTGAGCGCCAGCGATTGCAAACCCGACAGTTCCTCGGTCGCCGGTGCCGAACCGATCTGCGACTGCAAGCCACTGCGCAAGCGCTGTACGGTTTCAAGCTCGCGCCCAGCGGCGACAACATCAGAGCCTGCGCTTGCCACGTTCAACCTGACGTTTGCGATTTCAGTGTCCAGGCGCGCAATTTGCGTATGTATGGCGTTGAACCGTGCGGCAGTCCGAGCTGCGCCGCCCGGGGCGCCCCCGGCAAGGCGTAACCCGTTATCGATGCGCCAGACTTCATTGATGAAGGTAAGCCATGGCCCTGGTGCGCCTGTGCCATCAACTACCCGAACACCCTGCGATAAAACCTCCACGCGGTAGACGTCACCCGACATGGCGGCATAGTAGTTGCCATCGATGCGATACAACCCCGCGTTCACACCCTCAGGCAGGGGCTGCAAACCATTGATCGACACCTTCGAGCGCATGGCTTGCAACTGCTTGCGCTGTGCCGGCGGCAACCAGTTGAAGCCGTGCTGGCCGCGCCACGAAAAGTCTATCGCCTGGCCGACCAAGGGGATGAGTGCCTGCTCGACGGGTTTGACAGCCACTTCGCCGAACGCCCCTGTCTGCGCTCGGGAGCCTTCAAAGCTCAAGGTACCAGGCAAGGCCTCGGGAGATACTTCAAGATTCGGTTGATGGGCGTGCAGCAATACCATCGAAAGGTTCAGCAACAGATCGGCAATGGCAGCTGGCCGGTCGAAATCGCTGCCCTGCTCCAGCGCCATCAGGTCATGCTGCAACGACGTTAGCAGCTGCAAGAGCCAGGCTGCTGTAGCAACCGGGCCGCGCACCGCCAAGGTCGCTACATCGAACAACAGCCAGGCCCCCTCAGTCAGGAGCGCCCAGCGGCTTTCGGCAGTGGAAACGGATTGCAGGTCTGCCAGCTCGATCAGCAAATCAGCATTGGCCTTGTACAAACGTTCGTCGAGGTCGTTGTGCCAGAGCTTGATGTCGAGCACCGCCGGGGCAGGGCGCTCGGGCAACGCATACGGGTCGATGCCCAGGCTGACAATATGCGGCTCGGTGAAGCCACCTTGCTGGTAGATGCTCCTGGCGTCTGGCTCCATCCAGTCGAGGATGCTGGCTTGCAGCAACGACGACTCTTGCACGTGTTCAAGCAATGCGGCGAGGCTCGCATACTCGCGAACGGTGTCCTGCCGATACAACGGCCGGTACAACAACACCCTACGCGGCTCGGCACAGAACAGGACATACATGCCACGTACCGCGTCTTTGTGCGTAGAGGTGCTACTGCGCCTGAATGCCAGGGGGAAAATGGTCATTCTAGGCGTCTGTGGGTCCACATGGCCCGCGCAGAAATCAACCACGCACTGCAAACCGGTTTCGGACACCTTTTCGTCCAGCTTCCCAGCCAGGGCGCTCGCCAGTAATGCGCTTCGCCATTCCTTGCCAAAGCGCATCACACGCTCGGCCCGCCCGTTAGTATCGTTCAGCCGAGCAGCCACGTAGGTCGGATACTGGCCTCCGATATCGAGTTCAGTCACCAGCTGTGCAGCGGCCTTTGCAGTCAGCCAGGCCGGGCTTGCTTTGCCGTCCTGGCGACGAATCTGTTTGATGAAAGCCCCCTTGAGCGAAGCAAGGTTGCCGATGGCGAACTGTGTCAGGGTCTTGCTGCCAACAAACACCAAGGGCTCACCACCACCTGCACCTGTCGCCGCCCCGCCCGGTACCCCGTTGGCGCGGTATAAGTCCAGCATCAGGTCATCGGGAGAGGTGTCATCGCCATGGTCCTCGGCGATCCGCTCACTCAACTTTTGGCTGGCGTACTCCGTTAATGGCTGGATGCCATCCAGCGCTGACACGCCATCGGCATCCATGTGGTGCAGCGCCAACTGCAGCAAAGCAGCACACCATGCAAAACTGTCCTGCGGCGCACTGGCCGTAATTCCCGGAGGTGGTACAACTGCTGCCGTCTCGTCCTCATAACGGAGGAACCAGGCGGCTGGATCGCTCAACCGGGCGTAGCACCGCTCAAGCTCGTCGATATCGGCAAAATTTTCGTGACGTAACAGCTCAAAGCGTTCGAACATGCCGTCGAGAAGCAGCGATACCTGTTGGGCAAACACGTTGCCCTCAACACTGCAGCGGGCCCAGCTGAGACTGTCGAAGCTGTAGCGCTGGGCCAATTCGTCGCGCAAGCCTTCGCCGAACGCTGATAACGAGGCAAAACTACGGACAATGCCCGACGGGGCGCACCACAACACCATCTGACGGGCATCGGACTCCCCCAGCACCAGCAGGCTGCTGAGCTTCTCCTGAAAATGCAGCGACCCACTTTCCAACTTGGCTTGCACAACAAACACCAGGGGCTGATCCTTGCCACCGCTGATCAAGCCGCGCAAGCAAGCCTGCTCCTCTTTGTCCAGACCTTGCAACGGTAGCCCGCGCAACAGGGCGGTGCGCAGCAGCAATTGCAACCAGCTGTCCCGGCTAACGCCAGCGCTACCCTTGGCCCGCCAGTAGTCCAGCTGCGCTTCACAGAACCGTTGCGGCAACTGTTCAAGCAGTTCATTGAGCGGGGCCGACAAACCGGCCAGTTGCCGCGTGGCAAATTCGCTGTCGGAGCCGGCGAAGCGGTAGTCTGCCGTCAAGCCCAGATTGTAATGACGCTCGCCGATTGGCTCCAGATCCAGCTCGCCAGGACCACGCAGGGCTTCGAGCACCCTGTCGAGCAAAGACTGTGTGGTCCAATAAGGCGTGGCAGGGTCTGGGCTATCAAGCATCAACGGGTCGGCATCCGACAGCGCTGGGGTCACATAGGCAAGCCACGGCAGCTCAGCCAGCAAGACCTCCAGTAACTGGCGACTCGCCACTTGACGTAACGTCGGACGGTCGGAGAAATGCCTGGCGGCTGCGTACTGGAAGTCGAAGGCGGGATGTTTCATGTAAAGCACCTCTTGGCAAAACCAGAAAGGTGCCTTGGCTGTATCAACCGCGCGGGTTACATAATGCTTGGGCAAAAAAAAGGCCTTGCATTTGGCAAGGCCCTTTGGATATAGCTGATCAGCTGTAAACACGCCCCAGCAACTGGCGGTGGCTCTCGAACTGATCCAGCACATCGCGCACAATCTGGTCCGGAGCAAAGCCCATCAGGTCGTACTCCTGGCTACCATCGTGCAGGTACACCTCGGCGCGGTAGAAGCGCTGGCGCACTTCCGGCTCGCCCTCCACCGGCGCTTCGCTAGGGGCGGCCAGATAGCCGTCCAGGCTCACTTCATAAACGAACGGGTTGCCCTCTTCCATCATCACCCGCAGGCCCATCATGTTGCGCGACTGGCCGACACGGGTTTCCACCTCGAAGCCCAGGGTCTGCAGCTGAGCGGCCGCTTCCTTCAGCGCGGGGCTGACTTGTTTGTCCATGAAACGCTGCACCACGGCCTGGGTCGGCTGCAGTTCCAGCTGGGTCAAGCGCTCACTGAAGCCGCGACGACCGCGGGCGGCCAGCTCGGCACGCTCTTGCTCGACCACCACATCCTGCTTCATGGCCTTGTACAGGCCGAACATGAACAGCACCAGCACCACCGAGAACGGCAGGCCCGCAAGCACCACCATGGTCTGCATGGCCTCGAAGTTACCGGCAAACAGCAAACCGATGGTGACCAGGGTGATGACCACCGACCAGAACACCACCATCCAGTGCGGGGCGTCTTCGTCTACCTTGCCGCCTTTGCACGACAGGTTGGCCATCATCACCGCGCCGGAGTCGGCCGGGGTGAGGAACAGCACGAAGCCGACGAACACCGCTACACCGATCACGATCTTGGCCGCCGGGAAGTACTCCAGCAGCTGGTAGATCGACATCGACGGCTGCTCCAGGGCGGTCTTGCCCAGCTCCACGGCGCCCTGGTTGATCACCAGGTCCAGCGCGGTGTTGCCGAAGATCGACAGCCAGGCCAGGGTAAAGCCCAGTGGGATCAGCAACACGCCACTGACCAGTTGGCGCACGGTGCGGCCCTTGGAGATACGGGCAATGAACATGCCGACGAACGGACCCCAGGAGATCCACCAGGCCCAGTAGAACACGGTCCACAGGCCCAGCCAGCGCTCGGACTTGCCGGTTTCGCCTTCATAGACGTAGAGGTCGAAGGTTTTCAGCACGATGCCGTTGAGGTAGTCGCCGATGTTCTGCACGAAGCCGTTGAGCAGGTGCAGGGTTTCACCGCCCAGCAGGACGAAGATCAGCAGGCCGCTGAACAGCACGATGTTCAGGTTGGACAGGCGGCGGATGCCGTTTTCCACACCCGAGACCGCAGCCACGGTGGCAACGCCGGCCATGACCAGGATCACCACCAGCAGGTTGGTCTTGCTGTGGTCCATGCCGAACAGGTATTCCAGGCCGGAGGCCACCTGCATCGAACCGATGCCCAGGTTGGTCACCAGGCCCAGCAGGGTGACGAACATGCCGAAGATGTCCACGGCATTGCCGGCAGCGCCCTTGACCCAACGCTCACCGACCAGCGGGTACAGCGCCGAACGCAGGGCCAGCGGCTGGTTGTGGCGGTAGGCGAAGTAACCCACGGCAAGGCCGACCAGGGCGTAGATCGCCCAGCCATGCAGGCCCCAGTGCAGGAAGGTCAGCTGCAGGCCCTGTCGCGCTGCATCGAGGCTGGCAGAGGCGCCTTCCGGTGGGTTGTAGTAGTGGTCCAGCGGCTCGGAGGCGCCGAAGTAAAGCAGCGAAATGCCGATACCAGAGGAGAACAGCATGCCGGCCCAGGCGCCATAGCTGAAGTCGGGCTGGTCATCCTTGCCGCCAAGCTTGAGCTTGCCGTAGTCGGAGAAGGCCAGGTAGATGACGAACAGCAGGTAACCGCCGATTACCAGCATGTAGTACCAGCCGAAGGTGCGCGTCAGCCATTTTTGGGCCACGCCCAGCACTTGGCCGGCGGTTTCGGGTACAGCGATAAGCAAGGCAGTCAGAACGAGGATCATCAGCGCGGAGGTGAAGAACACCACGCGGTTGACCCGTACCCTCTCGGCCGGAGGGTTGGTAAGTGAGGCAGAACTCATTGCACGAATGCTCCGGGCAGTGCAGCTGTGGAGGCTAATCAGTCTTTCCCGAGCAATTGGTGGAATATCCCCACTGCATCAGGTGTTATAAAAGCACCCTTGGAAACCGTGATCCCGAATCGATACGTTGCAAAAAAACAGACAGGTGGCCTGCTGAAACTGCCACACCTCAGCCGAGGTGCGCGCATTCGTCACAGATCACCCCGCCCGCTCCAAGGGCCCGCCGCAGGGTCCATGACCGCACGGCAGAATCTGCATTTCGCATCGCTCATGCCCGTCAACGCCTTGTATTCCGGGGGTTACGCGATTTCCTGGGGTGTCAATCCGTGCTTTCTCGACCGCTTGAAAAACTGTCAATGGCACAAATTGTCGCAGAGCTTATTCTTTATTGATTGAACGTTCAATCAAAACAAAATAGACTGGCCTTCGCCGAGTCAGCCGCCCGTCGTCTGCTCGCAGGCCTGAGGAGATAGCAAGATGCCCAAGGTCGGTATGCAACCCATCCGCCGCCAGCAGTTGATCGAAGCCACGTTGCTGGCGGTCGATCAGGTCGGACTGGGTGACGCCAGCATTGCGCTGATTGCCCGTTTGGCCGGTGTGTCGAACGGCATCATCAGTCACTACTTTCGGGACAAGAACGGCCTGATCGCAGCGACGATGGGTTACATCATGAACATGCTCAACGAAGGCGTCAGAGCACGTCGCCAGGCCCTGACGGACGACAGCCCGCGCGCCCACCTGAAAGTGATCATCGAGGGCAACTTCGATGCCAGCCAGGTGAACGGCCCGGCGATGAAAACCTGGTTGGCCTTCTGGGCTTCCAGCATGCACCAGCCCGATTTGCACAGGTTGCAGCGGATCAACGACCACCGCTTGTATTCCAACCTGTGCTGCCAGTTCCGCCGCGCCCTGCCGCTCTACCATGCGCGCAAGGCAGCCCGCGGCCTGGCGGCTTTGATCGACGGCTTGTGGCTGCGTGGCGCCCTGTCGGGTGATGCATTCGACACCGACCAGGCGATACGGATTGCTTACGAATACATGGATCTACAACTGGCTAAACAGCACACCCTGGGTACAAACGACCAGGCCGCTGAACAAGCACGCACGGCCCTGGCCAACCCGGCAGGAGCCTGACGCGCAAGCCAAACCACACACTGCACTTGCGAGGACACTATGGCCCGTTTCGGAACGCAAAAACTCTACATTGATGGCGCTTACGTCGACGCTGGCAGCGATGCCACCTTCGAGGCCATCAACCCGGCTACCGGCGAAGTCCTCGCCCACGTGCAACGTGCCACCGAGGCTGACGTCGAGAAGGCCGTCGAAAGCGCCGAGCGTGGCCAGAAAGTATGGGCCGCGATGACCGCCATGCAGCGCTCGCGCATCCTGCGCCGCGCCGTCGAGATCCTGCGCGAGCGCAACGACGAGCTGGCCATGCTGGAAACCCTGGACACCGGCAAGTCGTACTCGGAAACCCGTTACGTCGACATCGTCACCGGCGCCGATGTGCTGGAGTACTACGCTGGCCTGGTTCCGGCCATCGAAGGCGAGCAGATCCCGCTGCGTGAATCGTCCTTCGTCTACACCCGCCGCGAGCCGCTGGGCGTGACCGCCGGTATCGGCGCCTGGAACTACCCGATCCAGATCGCCCTGTGGAAATCCGCCCCGGCCCTGGCCGCCGGCAACGCGATGATCTTCAAGCCGTCGGAAGTCACCTCGCTGACCACCCTGAAACTGGCCGAGATCTACACCGAAGCCGGCCTGCCTAATGGCGTGTTCAACGTACTGACCGGCAGCGGCCGCGAAGTCGGCACCTGGCTGACCGAGCACCCACGCATCGAGAAAGTCTCCTTCACCGGCGGTACCACCACCGGCAAGAAGGTCATGGCCAGCGCCTCGAGCTCGTCGCTCAAGGAAGTCACCATGGAACTGGGCGGCAAGTCGCCACTGATCATCTGCGCCGACGCCGACCTGGACAAGGCCGCCGACATCGCCATGATGGCCAACTTCTACAGCTCGGGCCAGGTGTGCACCAACGGCACCCGCGTGTTCATCCCGGCTGAAATGAAGGCTGCCTTCGAGGCCAAGATCGTCGAGCGCGTTGCCCGCATCCGCGCTGGCAACCCGGAAGACGAAAACACCAACTTCGGACCGCTGGTCAGCTTCCAGCACATGGAAAGCGTGCTTGGCTACATCGCCAAGGGCAAGGAAGAAGGTGCCCGCGTACTGTGCGGTGGCGAGCGTCTGACCGCCGGTGATTTCGCCAAGGGTGCGTTCGTGGCCCCGACCGTGTTCACCGACTGCACTGACGACATGACCATCGTCAAGGAAGAAATCTTCGGCCCGGTGATGAGCATCCTCACCTACGAAACCGAAGAAGAAGTCATCCGTCGTGCCAACGACACCGAGTACGGCCTGGCCGCCGGCGTCTGCACCAACGACATCACCCGCGCCCACCGCATCATCCACAAGCTGGAAGCCGGTATCTGCTGGATCAACGCCTGGGGCGAATCGCCGGCCGAAATGCCGGTCGGTGGCTACAAGCAGTCGGGCGTCGGCCGTGAGAACGGCATCAGCTCGCTGGCTCAATACACTCGCATCAAGTCGGTCCAGGTCGAGCTGGGCGGCTACAACTCGGTTTTCTAAACCCTGTCTAGCCACGCCCGTGCCGCTGCGCACGGGCGTTCCCGCTCCCTTATCACCGCCAACACGAGGGTACTTTCATGTCCCAAGAATTCGATTACATCATCGTCGGTGCCGGCTCGGCCGGTAACACCCTGGCGACCCGCCTGACCGAAGACGCCGGCGTCACCGTATTGCTGCTGGAAGCCGGTGGCCCCGACTACCGCTTCGACTTCCGCACCCAGATGCCAGCCGCCCTGGCCTTCCCGCTGCAGGGCCGCCGCTACAACTGGGCCTACGAGACCGACCCGGAACCGCACATGGACGGCCGCCGCATGGAGTGTGGTCGCGGCAAGGGCCTGGGCGGCTCGTCGCTGATCAACGGCATGTGCTACATCCGCGGTAACGCCATGGACTTCGACGGCTGGGCAGAACTGCCAGGCCTGGAAGACTGGACCTACCTGGACTGCCTGCCGTACTTCCGCAAGGCCGAAACCCGTGACATCGGCCCGAACGACTATCACGGCGGCGAAGGTCCGGTCAGCGTGACCACGCCAAAAGCTGGCAACAACCCGCTGTTCCACGCCATGGTCGAAGCCGGCGTCCAGGCCGGTTACCCGCGCACCGAAGACCTCAACGGCTACCAGCAGGAAGGCTTCGGTCCCATGGACCGTACCGTGACCAAGAACGGCCGCCGTTCCAGCACCGCTCGCGGCTACCTGGACCAGGCCAAGAAGCGCCCGAACCTGACCATCGTCACCCACGCCCTGACTGACCGCGTGCTGTTCGACGGCAAGCGCGCCATTGGCGTGACCTACCTGGTCGGCGACAGCGAAGAGCGCGTCGAAGCCCGTGCCCGCAAGGAAGTGATCGTCAGCTCCGGCGCAATCGCTTCGCCGCAACTGTTGCAGCGCTCCGGCGTTGGCCCGCGCGCCCTGCTGGAAAGCCTCGACATCCCTGTGGTGCACGACCTGCCGGGCGTTGGCGAAAACCTGCAGGACCACCTGGAACTGTACCTGCAGTACGCCTGCACCCAGCCGGTGTCGCTGTACCCGTCGCTGCTGTGGTGGAACCAGCCGGCCATCGGTGCCGAGTGGATGTTCAACGGCACCGGCATCGGCGCCAGCAACCAGTTCGAGGCCGGTGGTTTCATTCGTACCCGCCCTGAATTCAAATGGCCGAACATCCAGTACCACTTCCTGCCGGTCGCGATTAACTACAACGGCTCCAACGGTGTGAAGGAACACGGCTTCCAGGCGCACATGGGCTCGATGCGTTCGCCAAGCCGTGGCCGTATCCAGGCCAAGTCGAAGGACCCGCGCCAGCACCCGAGCATCCTGTTCAACTACATGGCCACCGAGCAGGACTGGCAGGAATTCCGTGACGGTATCCGCCTGACCCGCGAAATCATGGCCCAGCCGGCGCTGGACCCGTACCGTGGTCGCGAGATCAGCCCGGGCGCGCACGTGCAGACCGACGAAGAACTGGACAAGTTCATCCGCGAGCACGCAGAAACCGCCTTCCACCCGTCGTGCTCGTGCAAGATGGGTACCGACGACATGGCGGTGGTCGATGGCGAAGGCCGCGTGCATGGCATGAAGGGCCTGCGTGTGGTCGATGCGTCGATCATGCCGATCATCATCACCGGCAACCTCAACGCCACCACGATCATGATCGCCGAGAAGATCTCGGACAAGATCCGTGGCCGCAAGCCGCTGCCGCGCAGCACCGCCAAGTACTATGTGGCGGGCGATGCACCGGTGAAGGGCAAGCCGATGCGTGAAGTGAAGCAGGCGTAAGCCTGCCCCGGCCTCTTCGCGGCTAAAGCCGCTCCCACAGGATTCTCACAGAACTTGAGATTTGTGATTCACCTGTGGGAGCGGGCGCGCCCGCGAAGAGGCCCACCCAGGCAATACAATGAAAGGCACCCATCGCGGTGCCTTTTGCACATCTGCAGAAACGCTTTACAGCCTGCCAATTCATCAGGTTAGAATCGATTGGCACGCGACTTGCCAGTCAAGTCCTCTTTCCGCAATACCCCGGAGTACCTGCCTTTGGATGCAAGCACCATCAACAGCCTGTTCCTGATCGGCGCATTGCTGGTGGGCGCAAGTATCCTGGTCAGTTCGCTGTCGTCGCGCCTGGGCATCCCTATCCTGGTCATCATCCTCGCTGTCGGCATGGTCGCCGGGGTCGATGGTGGCGGCATCATCTTCAACAACTACCCGACCGCCTACCTGGTGGGCAACCTGGCGCTGGCCGTGATCCTGCTCGACGGCGGCTTGCGCACGCGGGTAGCGAGCTTCCGCGTGGCACTGTGGCCGGCGCTGTCGCTGGCCACCATCGGCGTGATGATCACCACCGCCCTCACCGGCCTGGTCGCCGCCTGGCTGTTCAACCTGAGCCTGATCCAGGGCCTGCTGATCGGCGCCATCGTCGGCTCCACCGACGCCGCCGCGGTGTTCTCGCTGCTTGGCGGCAAGGGCCTGAACGAGCGGGTCACCGCCACCCTGGAGATCGAGTCGGGCAGCAACGACCCGATGGCGGTGTTCCTCACCGTCACCCTGATCGACATGATCGCCAGCGGCCAGACCGGCCTGCACTGGAGCCTGCTCACTCACCTGCTGCGCGAGTTCGGCATCGGCGGGCTGCTGGGCCTGGGCGGCGGCTGGCTGATGCTGCAACTGGTCAACCGCATCAAGCTGGCTGGCGGCCTGTACCCCATCCTGGTGATCGCCGGCGGCCTGGTGGTGTTCTCGCTGACCAACGCCCTGCACGGCAGCGGCTTCCTCGCCGTGTACCTGTGCGGCCTGGTGCTTGGCAACAAGCCGATCCGCAGCCGCCACGGTATCCTGCACATGCTCGACGGCATGGCCTGGCTGGCGCAGATCGGCATGTTCCTGGTGCTGGGGCTGCTGGTCACGCCCCACGACCTGCTGCCCATCGCCCTGCCGGCGCTGGGTCTGGCGCTGTGGATGATCCTGGTGGCACGGCCGCTGTCGGTGGTCGCCGCACTGCTGCCGTTCAAGGCTTTCCATGGCCGCGAAAAGGGCTTTATCTCCTGGGTCGGCCTGCGCGGCGCGGTACCGATCATCCTTGCGGTGTTCCCGTTGATGGCCGGCCTGCCGGACGCCCAGCTGTTCTTCAACCTGGCCTTCTTCATCGTGCTGGTGTCGCTGCTGGTGCAAGGCACCAGCCTGCCGTGGATGGCCAAACTGCTGAAAGTGACGGTTCCGCCAGACCCGGCACCAATCTCCCGTTCTGCCCTGGAAGTACACATCACCAGCGAGTGGGAAATGTTCGTCTACCGCCTGGGTGCCGAAAAATGGTGCATCGGCGCCGCCCTGCGCGAGTTGAAAATGCCCGAAGGCACGCGGATCGCGGCGCTGTTCCGGGGCGAACAGTTGCTGCACCCGTCGGGCAGCACCGTGCTGGAAGTGGGTGACATGCTTTGCGTGATCGGCCACGAGCACAACCTGCCGGCCCTGGGCAAACTCTTCAGCCAGGCGCCACAACGTGGCCTGGACCTGCGTTTCTTCGGCGACTTCGTGCTCGAAGGCGATGCCGAACTGGGTGCGGTGGCAGCTCTGTACGGCCTGAAACTCGACGGCCTGGACGCGAAAATGCCGCTGGCCCAGTTCATCCGACAGAAGGTCGGAGGCGCTCCAGTAGTAGGTGACCAGGTCGAATGGCATGGCACGATCTGGACCGTGGCCACCATGGACGGGAACAAGATCCAGAAAGTAGGCGTCAGATTCCCCGAAGGAACGCGACCCGGACCAGGATTGTTCCTCTAAACTTCGTTTCTGCCGGATCCACAAGTAGCCTGCCTATGTCACTGCGCGTGTACCTTCGCACAGCCCTCCTCGGGCTGTGTCTGTCTCTCTCTTTTGCAGCCACTGCAGCAGAAGCCCCGACCACCGCCAGCATCCAGAACAGCCTCGACAAGATCGCCGAGCGCAAGCTGCCCGAGGCCGAGCAGAAAGCCCTGCAGCAGGTGCTGGAGCAAACCCTCAGCCTGCTCGCCAGCAAGGAAGACAACGAGAAGAAGCTCGCCGCGCTGAAGCAGCAGCTGACCGGCGCGCCGAAAGAAACCAGCGACAGCCAGCGCGAACTGGCCAAGCTCAAGGAAAGCAAGCCTCAGCCGGTGGCCCAGCGGTACGCCACCCTGTCGGTGCCGCAACTGGAGCAGATGCTCAGCGAGCGCAGCACCCTGCAGGGTGAGCTGCAGAAAGCGTTGTCCGAAGCCAACAGCCTGATCATCAACTCGCAAACCCGCCCGGAACGCGCCCAGGCCGAAATCAGCAACAGCCAGGCGCGTACCCAGCAGATCAACAACATTCTCAAGACTGGCAAGGACGCCGGCAAACCGATCAACGCCGACCAGCGCAACCAGTTGAATGCCGAACTGGCCTCGCTGAACGCGCTGACCCTGCTGCGCCGCCAGGAGTTGGCCGGCAACAGCCTGCTGCAAGACCTGGGCAACGCCCGCCACGACCTGCTGATCGAGCGCGCCGCGCGCCTGGAGCAGGAAATCCAGGACCTGCAGACCCTGATCAACGACAAGCGCCTGGCCCAGTCCCAGGAAGCGGTCACCCAGCAGTCGATCGAAGCCCAGAAAGCCGGCGGCAGCAGCCTGCTGGCCACCGAAAGCGCGGTCAACCTCAAGCTCTCCGACTACCTGCTGAAAAGCACCGACCGCCTCAACGAACTGACCCAGCAGAACCTGCGCACCAAGCAGCAGCTGGACAGCCTGACCCAGGCCGACCAGGCGCTTGACGAGCAGATCAACGTACTCAAGGGCAGCCTGCTGCTGTCGAAAATCCTCTACAAGCAGAAGCAGACCCTGCCGCACCTGAAGGTCGATCGCGACCTGGCCGACCAGATCGCCGACACCCGCCTGTACCAGTTCGAAGTCAACCAGCAACGCGAGCAGATGAGCAGCCCGGTCACCTACGTCGACAAACTGCTGGCTGCCCAGCCACAGGAAGAGGTGACGCCACAGCTGCGCAAGGCCTTGCTGGAAGTGGCGATTACCCGCAGCGACCTGCTCGAGCGGTTGAACCGCGAGCTGTCGGCGCTGCTCAACGAATCGATCACCCTGCAGCTCAACCAGAAGCAGCTGCTGGACACCGCCCAGAGCCTGCGCACCACCCTCGACGAGCAGATGTTCTGGATCCCCAGCAACAAGCCGCTGGACTGGGACTGGCTGCGCTATGTGCCGGAGCGCCTGGCCGACCAGGTGGCCAACCTGCCGTGGGGCTCGGGCCTGAAGGAGCTGGGCGACGGCCTGAGCCAGCGCCCGTTGCTGTTCCTGCCGTTGCTGCTGGTGATCGGCGCCCTGCTGTGGCGGCGCAAATACCTGTACCAGCGGCTGGGCAAGGTGCACCAGGACATCGGCCATTTCCGCCGTGACAGCCAGTGGCACACGCCCCAGGCGATCCTCATCAACATCCTGCTGGCGATGCCGGTCAGCCTGGGCCTGGCCCTGTGCAGCTACGCCCTGCAGATCGATGCCCGCGGTCAGAATGCCAACCTCGGTGCCGCCCTCTGGCAACTGGCCCAGGCCTGGCTGGTGTTCTACACCGCCTACCGCATCCTCGCCCCGGGCGGCGTGGCGGAAATCCACTTCCGCTGGCACAAGCCGCAGGTCGAGTTCCTGCGCGGCTGGGTGCGCCGCCTGGGCACCGTGGTACTGGCACTGGTCGGGGTGGTGGCCGTGGCCGAACATCAGCCCTCGGCGCTGGCCGATGATGTGCTGGGCATTGGCGTAGTACTGGCCTGCTACGCCCTGATGGCCTGGCTACTCAGCCGCCTGCTGCTCAGCAGCCCGGCACACCGCGACACCTCGCTGTTCCGCAAGGCCGTGGGCGTAGCCTTCACCGCCCTGCCCATCGCCCTGTTCGTGGCCGTGTGCTTCGGCTACTACTACACCGCGCTGAAACTTACCGACCGTCTGATCTATACCTTGTACCTGCTGCTGTTCTGGCTGGTGATCGAAGCCGCTTTCGTGCGTGGCCTGTCGGTGGCGGCACGGCGCCTGGCCTACCAGCGCGCACTGAGCAAGCGGGCAGCGGCCAAGGAAGGGCTGGATGGCGAAGTCATCACCGAAGAACCCACGCTGGACATCGAACAGGTCAACCAGCAGTCGCTGCGCCTTATCCGCCTGGCGTTGCTTGGCGGCTTCATCGCTGGCCTGTACTGGGTGTGGTCGGACCTGATCTCGGTGTTCGCCTACCTCAACAACTTCGTCCTCTACGAATACACCAGCGGCACCGGCGCCGCCGCCAGCATGGTGCCGATCAGCCTCGGCGACCTGCTGGGCGCACTGGTGATAGTCGGCATCACCTTTGCCCTGGCCGGCAACTTGCCGGGCCTGCTGGAAGTGCTGGTGCTGTCCCGCCTGAACCTCGCCCAGGGCAGTGCCTACGCCACCACCACGCTGTTGTCGTACACCATTGTCGGTATCGGCATCGTCAGCACCCTGTCGACCCTGGGGGTCAGCTGGGACAAGCTGCAATGGCTGGTGGCCGCGCTGTCGGTGGGCCTGGGCTTTGGCATGCAGGAGATCTTCGCCAACTTCATCTCCGGCATCATGATCCTGTTCGAGCGCCCGGTACGGATCGGCGACACCATCACCATCGGCAACCTGTCGGGCACGGTGAGCAAGATCCGCATCCGCGCCACCACCATCACCGACTTCGACCGCAAGGACATCATCGTCCCCAACAAGACCTTCATCACCGGCCAGCTGATCAACTGGTCGCTGACCGACACGGTCACCCGGGTAACGCTGAAGCTGGGCATCGACTATGGCTCGGACCTGGACCTGGTGCGCGATCTGCTGCTCAAGGGCGCCCAGGAGAACCCACGCGTGCTCAAGGACCCGGAGCCGATCGTGTACTTCCTCAACTTCGGCGAGAGCTCGCTGGACCACGAGCTGCGCATGCACGTACGCGACCTGGGCGATCGCAACCCGACGCTGGACGAGATCAACCGCTACATCAACCGCGAGTTCAAGGCGCACAACATCAAGATCTCGGTGCGCCAGGTCGAGGTGTTCCTGATGGACTCTAAGGGCGGCAAGCAGCAGCTGATTCCGATGGAGCAGCCGAAACCGGATGGCACTGCTTCGGCCTGAGTGGGCTCTAATACTTTATTCTGTGCAGAATCCCTGCGAGGGCTTCGCCCTCGTTCGCGGGCGCGCCAGCTCCCACAAGGGCCGCGCCGCTCTCAGGCACTGCGCAATACCTGTGGAAGCGGGCTTGCCCGCGAAGGGCCGCAAAGCGGCCCCAGTCCATCAATTTCTGGAGCCGGCCCCGTGAAAGCCCTCGACCAACTCACCTTCGACAACCGCTTCGCCCGCCTGGGCGACGCGTTCTCCACCCAGGTCCTGCCCGAACCCATCGCAGACCCACGCCTGGTGGTAGCGAGCGAGTCGGCCATGGCGCTGCTCGACCTCGACCCGGCCCAGGCAGAACTGCCGGTTTTTGCCGAACTGTTCAGCGGCCACAAGCTATGGGAAGAGGCCGACCCGCGGGCGATGGTCTATTCCGGCCATCAGTTCGGCTCCTACAACCCGCGCCTGGGTGATGGCCGCGGTCTGCTGCTGGCCGAAGTGCTGAATGACCAAGGCGAGCACTGGGACCTGCACCTCAAGGGCGCCGGACAGACGCCCTACTCGCGCATGGGCGACGGCCGCGCCGTGCTGCGCTCCTCGATCCGCGAGTTCCTCGCCTCCGAGGCCCTGCACGCCCTGGGCATTCCCAGCAGCCGGGCACTGTGCGTGATCGGCTCGAGCACCCCGGTTTGGCGCGAAACCCGCGAGAGCGCGGCCATGCTCACCCGCCTGGCGCAGAGCCATGTGCGTTTCGGGCATTTCGAATACTTCTACTACACCAGGCAGCCAGAACAGCAGCGCGTGCTGATCGACCACATACTGGAACAGCACTACCCCGAATGCCGCGATGCCGAGCAGCCCTATCTGGCCATGTTCCGCACCATCGTCGAGCGCAATGCCGAGCTGATCGCCCGCTGGCAGGCCTATGGTTTCTGCCACGGGGTGATGAACACCGACAACATGTCGATCCTCGGTATCACCTTCGACTTCGGCCCATACGCCTTCCTCGACGACTTCGACGCCAACTTCATCTGCAACCACTCCGACGACCGTGGCCGCTACAGCTACGCCAACCAGGTACCGATCGCCCACTGGAACCTCAGTGCACTGGCCCAGGCGCTGACCACGGTGATCGAAGTAGAACCGCTCAAGGAAGCGCTGGGCCTGTTCCTGCCGCTGTACCAGGCGCACTACCTGGACCTGATGCGCCGGCGCCTGGGCCTGACCACCGCGGAAGAGGACGACATGGCGTTGGTAGAGCGCCTGTTGCAGTGCATGCAGAGCGGTGGTGTGGACTACAACCTGTTTTTCCGCAAGCTGGGCGATCAGCCCTTAGCCGAGGCGCTGAAGGTGGTACGCGACGACTTCATCGACCTGGCCGGTTTCGACGCTTGGGGGGCGGACTACCTGGCCCGCTGCGAACGTGAAACGGGCAATGCCGAGGGTCGGCGGGAACGGATGCACGCGGTGAACCCGCTGTATGTACTGCGCAATTATCTCGCACAGAAAGCCATCGAAGCGGCCGAAGCGGGGGACTACAGTGAAGTGCGACGGCTGCATGAGGTGCTGAGCAAACCCTTTGAAGAGCAAGCCGGAATGCAGGCCTACGCCGAGCGGCCACCGGAATGGGGCAAGCATCTGGAAATCAGCTGCTCTTCCTGATTAACACCGAACCCTGTGGGAGCGGGTTTACCCGCGAACACCGGCGCAGCCGGTGCCAGCCACCGCGTCCTATTCTTCGCGGGTGAACCCGCTCCCACAAGGAATCGTGCAAGCCATACTGGAGATGAAATGTCCGACCCACTGGTAATCCCCTGCCCCCACTGCAACGGCCTCAACCGCCTGCCCGCCGAGCGCCTGGGCGACGCGCCGAAATGCGGCCGCTGCAAACAGGATGTGCTGCTGAGCACCCCCTTCGAACTTACCGAAGCCAGCTATGCCAGCCAGATCAAAGGCGACATGCCGCTGCTGGTCGATATCTGGGCCGACTGGTGCGGCCCGTGCAAGTCCTTCGCCCCCACCTTCGAACAGGCCGCCCGCCAGCTGTCTGGCCGCTGCCGCCTGGCCAAGCTCGACAGCGAAGCCAACCGCAACCTGGCCGGGCAACTGGGCATTCGCTCGATCCCCAGCCTGCTGCTGTTCAGGAATGGCCGTGAAGTCAGCCGCCAGGCTGGGGCGTTTCCACTCCAGTCGTTGCTGGATTGGTTGCGTAGCCAGGGGGTCTAAGCGTTCTCTTCGAGCAGCGAATGCAACTCGACAAACTGCTGGGTCAGCTTGTGCTTGGGCTCCAGGTGAATCAGCGGCAGGCTGGCATGGTGCGACTCACGCATTTTCACCGAGCTCCCCAGGTACACCGGTAGCACCGGCAGGCCTTCTTCCAGCAGTTCATCGAGCATCTGCTGCGGCAGGCTGGCGCGGGACTGGAACTGATTGACCACGATGCCTTCGACCATCAGGTCTTCGTTGTGGTCTTCCTTGAGCTCTTCGATCTCAGCCAGCAGGCCGTACAGGGCCTGGCGCGAGAAGCTGTCGCAGTCGAAAGGAATCAACACGCGATCGGCGGCGATCAGCGCGGAAACCGCATAGAAGTTCAGTGCCGGCGGGGTATCGATATAGATCCGCTCGTAGTCCTCGTCCAGTTCGTCGAGGAGCTTACGCAGCTTGTTGATCTTGTGCTTGGCCTCCAGTTTGGGCTGCAGGTCGGCCAGTTCAGCCGTGGCGGTGACCACGTGCAAGTTGTCGAACGGGGTTTCATAGATATCGACCTTGTTCTTCTTGCTGAACGGCCCGCTGGACAGGCTCTGCTTGAAGAAATCGGCAATTCCCATGGGGATCTCCTCGCCGGTGAGGCCGGTGAGGTACTGGGTCGAGTTGGCCTGGGCATCCAGGTCGATCAGCAGTGTCCGGTAGCCTTCATTGGCACTGACCGCCGCCAGGTTGCAGGCAATGCTCGACTTGCCCACGCCACCTTTCTGATTGAACACCACGCGCCGCATGATTGACCTCCGTGTATCAACGAATGCCCGAGTATGTGGCGCCGCTGCGGCAATGGCCAGTGCCATTTGACCGGGAGCGACAGTCTTGTGCTGCCGGCGATGTGGCCAGATCAGGGCAACTACACTACCCCGCCAGCCACCTGCCCCGTAAGCAACTCCGCAAATGCCTTGGCCATCACCGAATTGCCCCGCTCGCGCTGCACCAGCCATACCGCCGACATCGCCCCTTCATCCAGCAGCGTGCGATAAACCACCCCCTCGATACGCATGCGCTGGAACGACGCCGGCAGCACCGATACCCCAAGCCCTGCCGACACCAGCCCGATGATGGTCATCGCCTCCCCCGCCTCCTGAGCAAAATGCGGGCTGAAACCTGCCTCGCGCGCCAGGCTCAGCAACTGTGCATGCAACCCGCTGCCATAGCTGCGCGGGAAGAACACGAACGGCTCATTGGCCAGGGCGGCCATGTGCACGCCATGCTCCGTGGCTTCGGCCAATGGATGCGAGGCATTGATCACCACCACCAGCGGCTCGCGAAACAGCTCGGTGACCACCAGCCCTTCTGGCAGCGGCATCGGCCGCATCAGCCCGACCTCGATGGACTCGTCGAACACCCCTTCTGCCACGTCGCGACTGCTCATTTCCTTGAGGTTCAGGTGCACCGCCGGGAAGCGCTGGCGAAACGCGTGGATGGCCTTGGGGATCTTCGAGGTGAACGGTGCCGAGGAGGTAAAGCCGATCTTCATCTCCCCCAGCTCCCCCAACTGCGCACGCCGGGCGACATCGGCGGCCTTTTCCACCTGCGCCAGCACCAGGCGGGCTTCCTCGAGGAACAACCGCCCCGCCTCGCTCAGCTCGACCCGACGGTTGGTACGCTCGAACAGCCGGGCCCCCAGCTCCTGCTCCAGCGCCTGGATCTGCTGACTCAAGGGTGGCTGCGAAATGCCCAGCTGCTGGGCGGCGCGGCCAAAATGCAGCTCTTCGGCCACGGCGATGAAGTAACGCAAATGGCGCAGTTCCATGATCAGCTCCGAACAGGTCGTAAAACATCTCAAATAGGTCGAACAATATATTGGATCTAATCATTAGCCAGCTATATGCTTTTTTTCATTGCGCCAGAGGTGCCCCCCGTGAAAACTGCTGTAGCTCCCCTTCCCGCCGAGCCAGAACCTGCCCCGCTGAACGAAATGTGGATCGAAAAAGGCACCCCCGCCTTCATGAAGACCGTGCTGGCGCTATTCAGCGGCGGCTTCGCCACCTTCGCCCTGCTGTACTGCGTGCAGCCGATGATGCCGTTGCTGTCGAAGGAATTTGCCATCAATGCGGCGCAGAGCAGCCTTGTTTTGTCGGTGTCCACAGCCATGCTGGCGTTCGGCCTGCTGATCACCGGCCCTATCTCCGACCGCATCGGGCGCAAGCCGGTGATGGTGTTTGCCTTGGTCTGCGCGGCCCTTTCCACCCTGGCCAGCGCGGTGATGCCGAGCTGGGAGCTGGTACTGGCTACCCGCGCCCTGGTCGGCTTGTCGCTGAGCGGCCTTGCGGCTGTGGCGATGACCTACCTGAGCGAAGAAATCCACCCGCAGCACATCGGCCTGGCCATGGGCCTGTACATCGGCGGCAACGCCATTGGCGGCATGAGCGGGCGCCTGATCACCGGCGTGCTGATCGACTTCGTCAGCTGGCACACGGCGATGCTGACCATCGGCGGCCTGGCCCTGGTGGCGGCGCTGGTGTTCTGGAAGGTGCTGCCCGAATCGCGCAATTTCCGCCCGCAGGCGATGAACCCACGCAGCCTGCTGGATGGCTTCGTCATGCACTTCAGGGATGCCGGCCTGCCCTGGCTGTTCCTCGAAGCCTTCCTGCTGATGGGCGCCTTCGTCACCCTGTTCAACTACATCGGCTACCGCCTGCTGGCCGAGCCTTATCACATGAACCAGGCGCTGGTCGGCTTGCTGTCAGTGGTGTACCTGTCTGGCATCTACAGCTCGGCGCAGGTCGGCGCACTGGCTGACAAACTGGGCCGGCGCAAGGTGTTCTGGGCCAGTATCGTGGTAATGGCGGGCGGCTTGCTGATGACCCTGGCCAGCCCGCTGGTGATGGTTATCGTAGGCATGCTGGTGTTCACCTTCGGCTTCTTCGGTGCGCACTCGGTGGCCAGCAGCTGGATTGGCCGGCGGGCGCTGAAGGCCAAGGGGCAGGCGTCGTCGCTGTACCTGTTCAGTTATTACGCAGGGTCGAGCGTGGCCGGGACGGCGGGCGGGGTGTTCTGGCACCAGTGGGGCTGGAATGGCATTGGGCTGTTCATCGGCAGCCTGCTGGCGGTGGCTCTGCTGGTGGCGTTGCACCTGAGCAAGCTGCCACCAAAAACTGCTTGAGGCCCATTCGCGGGTAAACCCGCTCCCACAGGGACCTCGCTACATATGAGAGCAGCGCTGTACCTGTGGGAGCGGGTTCACCCGCGAAGAGGGCCAGTGGCTCAGTTGATGATCTCAACCATATCCACATCAACCTCCCGGCTCATCAGGTGTTTCTCTACCTCACCGGTCAGCTTGACCTTGGTCTTGTCGTTGAACGGCGTCGGCGGCAGGTCTTCGTCGTCGATTTCAACGGTGATGGTGCCGGTACTGTCCTTGAACTCGTACTTGTCGTCGTTGTTGATCTTCTTGGTCACGAAGCCTTGCAGCACCACTGGGGTGTCGTCGGCAGCATCGTTGGCCGCAGCTACGGTGGTGACCGACTGGGCGCCGGGGCCGGTGTAGCCGGCAGCCAGGGCGGCAGTGCTGAACAGAGGGGCGAGGATCAAGGCGAGGTAACGGATTTTCATGGGACAGGTCCTGATTCGATTTCGATGGAAACAGCCTACCGCTGCTGGCTGAAGCCAACCTTAATCAGCACTGGCCTCATCCAGCGCCAACCCCAACTGCGCCTGCAGCCGCTCCCCGACAACTTGCAACTGCAAACTGCGGACCTGCGCGCCGTCAAGCTCCAGCGCATGCAGCCACCCCAGCAGTGGCGCAGGCTCGCCCTCGAGGCTTACGTCCACCTGACCGGCCCGTGCCTGCAACCCGGTAATTTGCAAACCGGCGGCCAGTGCGCGCTCGTTCAGAACAGCGGGTGTCAGCACCGTCACCGCTTCCCCGGCCAAGGCCGGGCCTGTCGAAACCCGTTGCAGATGCCCGCTGAGCTTCAGCTCATGCGCATGGGCGAGCTCGGCCTGTTGCGAGCGCTGCTTGCCGGGTACCCAGGCAAACTGCCAGAGCAGGACCATGGCCAAACTCCAGAGTGCGGCCAGGATCACGGCCCTTCGATCACCGGGTATCGATTGCCATTGGCCTATCAAGGCCTGCTCAATCCACCGCATCAGCGAATCTCCCTGAAAGTCAGGGTCGCGCGCACAACCTGCTCGACCTGCCGGGCTTGATCCATCAGCACGGCAGGGGCCCGCTGGCGCAAGCGCTCAAGGTCATCGAAACCTTGCGCAACCACTTCCATGCGCCACCCTTCACTGGGACTGGACACAGCCCGTTCAACCGTGATGTTCCCGGTTTCCACCAATTGCTCCGTGAAAGAAACCAGCCCCTCGACGGTAGTCTTCTCCCGGGGACGGAATTCCAGTGCCCTGATCTGTGTGGCCAGGTCACCTGCGACAGACTGCCCGGGCGCCCAACGCAGAAACGTCTGAAGATTCTCGGCATGTAGCTGTGCTGTACGTTCCGACAGCCATTCAGCACGCAGATGTTCCGCCAGGCACACCATTGCGAAGGCCAGCAGCGCTCCGCCCGCCAGGGAGGGCCAGGGCACGATCAGGCTGCGTCGCCGAAATGGCCCCTGACGCAGGTCCAAGGCCTTGGCCCGACCTTGGATGAAGGTGTGAAAGGCGCTATCGACGGTTTGGTTGTGGAGCGCCTGCCCTGCATCAGCAGGTTCGGCCGGCCGCTCCATCAGCGGCAGTTGCCGCACCAGGACCTCGGCTGCCTGGGGGCCGGCGACCAGCCAAGGCCCACCATGCCCACCCAACAACCAGCGACCCTCGAGCCACAGTGCACGGGGCTGCTCGGCGCCCAGCAGGTCGGCATCGACATGGATCCCGAGCGGGTCGATTCCCTGGCTTTTCAACAAGGCCATCAGGCTGGCCAGAACCTGACGCTCTATCACCAGAGCCCGGCGATGCCCCTGCGCATCCGGCGGGCCGAACACCAGATGCAGCGTTTCCAGCGGCGCTGCCAAATGGTCTTCGGCAGCGTAGACCAATGTTTCAGGCTTGGGCCGCTTGCCCGGCACAGGACCGATCTCGCAACTGCCCAGCATCTCCATAGGTACCACCACGATAGCAGGACCGGTGAGCGTCAAAGCCAGCTCCTCCAGTCGTGCCTTGTGCAGGCTGCCATCCGCCGCACGCAGCCACACCGGCCACCGCGCATCGGCCGCCGCAACCCCTTCCGGCAACAGGTACAGCCAATTCTCACTCATCTGCTCTTTGCTCCCGCATCGCAGAAAACACACGCCGCACCACACGAACCTGATGCGTGTCCAAATCGATCTCCAGGTCGCTGTACAGGTACATGCGCTTACCTGCCATCTCTGCCTGCACCTCCAGGCGAAACCAGCGGCTGGTCACGGCCAGCCCGCGCCTGTCCAGACCCACGCCCTCCAGTTGGGGCAGAGCCAAAAAACGTTCTACCGTGGGGTAACCCGCTTCGGGGCGCTCGCTTACCAGTTGGCTTGCCACCGTAAGCGACACCTCGGCGGACGCCGCAAGCAGTAGCGCCGGGACCGTGTTGATGTTGAGCCGCGCCTCCTTGGGCAACACCACTACCCAAGGCTGCAAACGCGCCATTACCTCAGCAGAAACACCCGGCAACGTACGCAACTGGGTTGGGTCGAGCATCGGCTGGCCAGCGAGCCCTTCCAAAGCGGGTGGTTCCACCTGCAACGAATGGCACAGGCGCTCCCAGCGCTTGAGCAGCAGCGGGTCGGGTGCCTTGCCTGCCATCAGGGCGCCGAGGTTCAAGCGGCCCGAGAGGTCCTCCAGCTGCAGGCTCAGTTGCCCCTGACCAAGGCTGAGCGCTCGGGGCTGGGCCCAGGATTGTCGAACATGAGTGACCTGCAGTACTTCGCCTACCTCACGGCGCAAGCTCGCCAGGGCATGCTGCTCGCCGGCCTGAGCCAAACGCAGCAAGCGCGACGCTTCGATCTGCTGGCTGACACCACCAATCAGCAGTTGATGGCTGCGCAACATACCGGCTGACAGCAACGTGAGCAGCGCCATGACAAGCAGCACGGTGATTAGCGCCAGCCCCTTTTGACGTTGCCCCCTCATGGGCTGGTGCCTCCCAGCGGCAGTACCCGCCGGATCTGTTGAAAACGCCTGGTCGACAGTGTCACCTCCAGCGCCTGCGGTGGCACCGGCCGGCGCTGGGCCATTGGCCAGCGCGCCTGCCAGCCGCTACCGGGCACGTGCAGACGCCAATGCAGCTCGCCTACACCTTCGAGCAAACGCTGCGGGCGTGGCTGACCTTGCCCCAGCGTGCGTCGCTGGCGCCACAGCACGCCGTCTTCGAGCCAGTACTCGACAACCCTCAGCTCGCTGCGCTTGAGCGCTTGGCTGCCTTGTTCGCTGGCCAACCAATGGGCCCGAGTGCCGTTCAGCAGAATGCCGTAACCGCCCTTGCCCAGGCTCGCGGGCGCATACCCCAGCATGGCGTCGCGCTGGATCAAGCTCATGGCCCTGCCCAGCGCACGCAGCTCATCGGCCTGTGCGTGGCGTGCGTACTCGGCACGCATGAACACATCGAGCACACGCGCACTTCCGATTGCCAGGACGGCAAAGATAGCGAGCGCCAACAGCAACTCGATCAAGGTGAAGCCCCCCTGGCGGGTCATCCTGCCCGGGCTAGCGCGGCGCATCCGCCATCCCCAGCCACCCCGTGGCCTGATGCAACACCTGGCGATCCGCAGCAAGGCCCACACGTACCTGCACTTCCAGCAAGCCACCCACGCCCAGACGGCGGCTTTCGTGCAGAGTCCAGCGGTGTTGACCGAACATGACCTCCAGGCTCCGCTGGCCGGGAGCCGGCGCAGCTTGCAGGCCCAGCTCCGTCAGGTGGTTGTCGGCCACCCAGCTAGCCAATAGGCGCTCTCGAACCCCCTGCGATTGCGCCAGTACATGCTGGCTGGCCGTGGTCACCGCCACGGCCAGCACCGCGAAAATCGCCAGCGCCACCAACACCTCCAACAGGGTGAAGCCGCGTTCAGTGCACGAACTGGGGGTCATTGAGGCCATCACTCGACACGGAAACAAGGCGCACATTGTCTACCTCGAAATGCAGGGTAAACGGCGTGTGCTCGTCATTACCGTACATCAGCAGTTGCGGCGCCCCGCCAGCCAGGGCATGCGGCACAGGCAACCCATCGATCTCCAAGCGCAGGTCCAGGCCAATATCGCGATGCCTGCCGACTGCCTCCCAGCCATCCTCAGAGGCTTTGAGCAGTTGGTAGCCCTGGGCATCGATGCGAATTCCTTGCGTCAGCCCTTCCAGCACCGCCTGCTGCCGCGCGTACTGCACCAACTGGAGGAAGAGGTTGGCCTCCTGGCTGGCCACACGCTGCGGATCTCGTGCGAACGTAAACCCGGCCATGCCCATTACAATGCCCAGCAACAGCATCACCAGAAGCAGCTCCAGCAGGGTGAAGCCTCGAGTGCGGCGCGGTTTCATTCAGACCAGTTACCGATATCAGCATCCATTTCCTCACCGCCCGGCTGGCCGTCGCCGCCCAGGGAGTAGAGGTCATAGCCCTGGGTCGAACGGGTTCCTGGGCTTGCGTACTGGTAATGCGAGCCCCAGGGGTCGGTTGGTGTGCTCTTCAGATAGCCTTGGGCACTCCATTGACGTGGCAGTGGCGCCACCGTGGGGCGTTTCACCAAGGCGTCCAGCCCTTGCGCGGTTGTCGGGTAGCGGCCGTTGTCCAGACGGTAGATTTCCAGTGCGGTGGAAATTGACTGGATATCGGTGCGAGCTGCGGTCAGCTTGGCATGGTCGGGACGGCTCATGACGTTGGGCAGCACCAGCGCGCCAAGAACCCCCAGGATAATGACCACCACCATGATTTCGATGAGAGTGAAGCCGCGTTCGGCGCGGCGTGATGAACGCATGGACATGTCAGTTGACCAGTTGGTTGAGGTTGAGGATCGGCAGCAGGATGGCGAGCACGATGAACAGCACGATGCCCCCCATCACCAGCAGCATCAGGGGCTCACAGAGGCTCACCAGCAAGGAAATACGCCCTGCCAGTTGTTTGGCCTGAAGGTCTGCGGCACGTTCGAGCATGGTGTCCAGCTCACCGGCGCGTTCGCCGCTGGCGATCATGTGCAGCATCAGCGGTGGCAAGGCTTCGCTGCGTGCCAGGCAGTTGGCCAGCGTGGTGCCCTCGCCCAGCTCACGGGCGGCCCGCAGCAGGCGCTCGCGTAGAATCAGGTTGCCGATCACGCCCGCGCTGATGTTCATCGCTTCGACCAATACCACGCCGCTGCGCCCCAGGATCGCAAGGGTGCTGATGAAACGGGCCGCTTCACTGGCCCGGACGAACTCGCCATATCCGGGCAGGCGCAGTGAAAAGCCATGCCATTGCCTGCGCCGTGCCGGTTGGCGAAGGGCACAGGCAACCAGTGCGATGGCCATGGCCAATAGCGCCAGCGCTGCCAAGCCGTAATGGTTCGTGGCATCGCTCAAGGTGATCAGCACTCGCGTTGCCAGCGGCAGTTGTGCATGGTCATGCGAAAAGGCCTGCACCACGTCTGGCACCACATAGCCCAGCAGAAAACCCACCACCAGCAACGAGACAACCAGCAGGATCACCGGGTAAACCATCGCCAGCTGTACCTTCTGCCGCAGGGCCTGATGGTTCTCGCCATGCTCGGCCAAACGCTCGAGCACACCTGCCAGGTGGCCGGAACGTTCGGCAGCGGCCACGGTGGCCCGATAAACCATGGGAAATGCCTGTGGGTAATGCGCCAGGGCCTGCGCCAGCGCATGGCCTTCGGCAACCCGCTCAGCCACGCCGCGCAATACCTGACGTACGTGGCGCGGCGTACTCTGCTCGGCAACTGCCTGCAACGCCTCGGTCAACGGCACCCCGGCATGCAGCAGAGTCGCCAGCTGGCGCGTCAGCAGCGAGCGCCGGGCCAGACTCAGGGTATTGCGTGCCAGCAACCGGGCCAAAGGGGATGCCCCCAAGGGGCTCATGCTCAGCACCAGCAACCCTTGCTCGCGCAATGTTTGCCGGGCCTGGCGCGCACCCGACGCTTCCACGGTGCCTCGCTGGCGCACACCCTTTGCATCCTGGGCCTGATAGCGGAACAGCGCCATGTCAGTCCTGCCCCGTCACGCGCAGCAGTTCTGCCACGCTTGTCTGCCCCTGGCAGACACGCTGGACGCCATGCTGGAACAGGCTTGGTGTATCCACGCGGATCAATTCGAGCATGTCGTCCTGAGACGCCCGGGCATGAATCGCCTGGGCCAGCGCGGGCTTCACCACCAGCATCTCGTGCAACGCCAGGCGCCCGCTGTAACCCAGCTGGCATTCGCTACAGCCCTGCGCCTTGTAGAGCCGCGGTGGCAATTCGGCCGGGTGGCCCAGGACGCTCGCCGTGGCCTCGTCCACTTCATGTTCGACCCGGCAATGGGGGCAAAGCCGTCGCACCAGGCGCTGGGCCATGATCCCGGCCAGCGAAGATGCGAGCAGGCAAGTATCGATGCCCATGTCGGCAAGGCGTGTGATTGCGCCCAGAGCGCTGTTGGTATGCAAGGTGGACAGCACCAGGTGGCCCGTCAGCGAGGCCTGCACCGCAATCTCGGCGGTCTCCCGGTCGCGGATCTCGCCCACCATGACCACGTCGGGGTCCTGTCGCAAGATGGCACGCAGCCCCCGGGCGAAGGTCATGTCGACCTTGGTGTTGACCTGGGTCTGGCCGATGCCGGGAAGGTAGTACTCGACCGGGTCTTCGACGGTGAGGATATTGCGCGATACCTGGTTGAGGTACGAAAGCGCGGTGTACAGCGTTGTGGTCTTGCCGGAACCGGTGGGCCCGGTGACCAGGAAAATGCCATGTGGTTTCGCCAGCATGCGCATGAAGCCAGCACGCACAGAGCCGGGCATCTGCATATGGTCGATGTCCAGACGCATTGCCTGTTTGTCCAGCAAACGCAGTACCACCCGCTCGCCATGGGCGGCGGGCAAGGTCGACACCCGCACATCCACTTCGTGGCCGGCCAGGCGCAGGCTGATCCGGCCATCCTGAGGCACGCGCTTCTCGGCGATGTCCAGGCGCGCCATGACCTTGATGCGCGAAACCAGCAGTGCAGATAGCTCCCGTGGTGGCGCCAGCACTTCGCGCATGACGCCGTCGATACGCATGCGTACGCGCAGCTGATGCTCGAAGGTTTCCAGGTGGACGTCCGAGGCCCGGGCCCTCACCGCCTCGCTGAACAAGGCATTGAGCAGGCGGATGATCGGCGCATCGTCCTGTTGCTCCAACAGGTCGCTGGTTTGCGGCAAGGCTTCAGCCAGCTGCGCCAGGTCGATTTCCCGGTCCAGGCCCTGAACAACGGCCTGCGCCGCATCCTGGCCGGGGCCGTAGCAACTGGCCAGGCGCTCGGCGAAGTCGGCATCGCTGACACGCCGCAGGTGCCAGTTGCTGCCCACTACACGGCAGGCCTCGGCAAGGGCTGCCAGCGAAGTGCCTTCTCGCATCAGCAAGGCAGGCTCAGCCGCCTGGCGGTCGAGCAGGATGCCGTGACGTCGGGCAAAGCTGAACGGCAGGTCGCTGTTCATGAGCGTGGCCCTGACGCGCCGGGCAGAGCCTGCGACTCGAACATCTGCCGGGGATCTTCCGGCAGGGTCGAATCATCCGCAGCGCGTACCCCTTCGTAGGCGCGTCGTCCCGTCTCGACCAGCTCGGCCTGGCTGCGCAGAATGGTCGGGCGCAGGAAGACCATCAGGTTGGTCTTTTCCTGAGTATCGCTGCGCCACCGGAACAGACCGCCCACCCATGGGATTCGGCTGAGCAGCGGAACACCGCGCTCTACCTTGCGCACGCTGTCCTTGATCAGGCCGCCGATCACGATAATCTCGCCATCGGCGGCCAAGATGGTGCTTTTGAGCGTGCGCTTGTTGGTGATCAGGTCGTTCTCGGCCGTGCTGGGTGCAATTTCCGAGCTCTCCTGCTCGACCTCGAGGCGCAGGCTGCGCCCTTCATTGATGTGCGGGCGCACCTTCAGGCTGATACCGATGTCCTTACGCTCGACTGTGGTAAAGGGGTTCTCCGAACCACTACCGGGGGTAACGTAGGAGCCGGTCTTGAACGGCACGTTCTGGCCTACCAGGATCTGCGCCTCCTGGTTGTCCAAGGTCAGCAGGCTCGGCGTCGACAACAGGTTGCTGCGGCTATTGCTGGCCAAGGCCGAAACCAGCGCGGCAAAACGGTCCGAGCCAATGGCCAGGGCGACGCCCCCCGGCAGCTTGGTTTCCTTGCCCAGCAGGTCGGCCAGGGCAGCACCACTTTCGCTGAAGGTAACGCCGCCTTTGAGGCCACCTTTGTCGATGCCCCATTGCAGGCCCAACGCTTCATCGATGCTGCCACTGACTTCGACGATTGCCGCATGGATCAGCACTTGCGCCCGGGGCTGGTCCAGTTGTTGGATGATCTGCTCCACGCGGCTCAGCGTCTGCGGCTCGCCCATTATCACCAGAGCGTTCTGGCTGGCATCGGCCTTGACCATGGCCTCGCCGGGGAGGTCCGCGCCCAGAGCCTTGGTGCCCGGCGTACCATCGAGCCGCTTGCCCACCTCACCCAATACTTCGGCAAGCTGCTCGGCACTGCTGTGTTGCAGGCGTACCACCCGCCAGTTCTGCGAAGTGGCCGTAACCGGTACATCCAGCGAGCGGGTCAGTTGCGCAAGACGTTGCCTGGACTTGATCGGGCCCAGGATCAGAAGACGGTTACCGTTCATGTCAGCCAGTACCCGAACGCCGCTGTCCGGGCCACCGGCGGCGGCTTCGACCACCGGGAACACAACCTCGGCCTGGGCTTTGCGCAAGGTCACCAGTTCATGATCATGCCGCTGGCCACTGTCGAGCTGCAGGACCAGGTTTTCCAGGCGGTCCAGGTTGGCTGCGGAGTCGGTGATCACCAGGGCGTTGGCGGAGCTGGACGGTCCAATGTAGCCATTGCTGGAAACCAACGGCCGCAGCAAGCCGGCCAGATCGGCAGCGACACTACCCGACAGGTTGAAAACCCGTGTGGTGACCGCTGCCGGTATGGCCTCCACCTGCTGGTTTGCCCAGGCCTTGGCTTCGCTTGCAGGCAGCACCAGCAAGCGTTCGCCGTCGTTCACGGCGGCAAAGCCCTGGGCATTGAGCACCGAGTAGAACAGCCGCCGTATCCCTTCGCGATCGAGCGCCTCGTTCGAAAGGACGGTGATGCGCCCCTGCACGCGCGGGTCGAGAATGATCGGCTGGTCAAGGATCGCCCCCACCTCACGCACCACGTCGCGCACGTCGGCATCGCTCATCGCCAGTTGCCAGGTGGGTGCCTCAGCAAGCGCCAGAGCGCAGGCAAGGGTTAAAGAGGCGCCGAACGAGGCGGCGCGCAGATATCGCATCAAAGTCATTGCACCTCCCGCAACAGGCGGGCTGAGGGGTCTGAAACAGGGCGCGGGCGGGTTGCCGCACCCGTGGGCAGAAATACAGGGGGCGTATCGTTGGACAACGACACGACTTCCTCGCGGCCGTCGATCCACAGCACGATGGAACGCACATTTATTTGGCGCAGCACGCCATGGCCAGGTAACCGGTCTCCGACGCGATAGATAGCCTCGCCGCTATCGCTTCTCACTAACGCTCGGGCATCGCCCTGGCTGGAAACGAAGCTGGCCTTGAGGGCGATATCCGCCCGGCTCGACTGCCGTTGACCCGGCGCCTGAAAGCCGAACGCCAGGGCCAAGGTAGCCGCCGACAATGGTTTTTCCGGCAAAGCCGCTGTCGTCACCGGCGGGTCCTGGACGACCGGGGGCGCAACTGCGGGATAAACGCTTTCACGCCATGCCAGGCAGGCAAGCGTTACCAGCGCGAACGTCAGCCAAATCAGATACGACGAGCGCTTCATCGTAATCAGGGCAGCATCCGCCTCAGCACGCGCCGCCCGGACAGCTCATGCAAGAGCACGGCGGCGATGTGCATCGAAACGCCGAGTCCTAGCAACAGGCAAGAAGCGATGTGAGTCTTGAACCAGACGTTGTGCCAGAACGGGTCGCTCAGCATGGGCGCGATTGAGAACCAACCGAACACATCGATGACCCGATCCATCATCAGCACACCGGACAACAGCACGATAGCCGTGGTCCAGTACAAGCCCTCATGGGCGACATGAGCGATGCGCTGGTGCTTGAGATGGTCATGCGGGCTGCGTGGTTTGGGTCTGGTCAGGCGCAACAGCCAGCGCAGCATGAATATCGGAATGAACAGCGTCGTCATGGCCACATTGACGAATGCCACAAAGTGGCGTGTGGCGGGGGAGACATTCAGGTACGCCACGTAGAAACCGCTGATCAAGACCCAAATGATGACCGTGGCAGAGATCCAGTGCAGGAGGATCTGCTGCCAGCAATATTTTTGTACTTGCATAGATAGTACTCGAGGAGCCTGGCCCCACCGGAAGGGGCCAGGTCAGACGCTTTACTTCTCGGTCCAGGCCATGTTCCAGTGGGAACCAACACCTGGCTCGAACTGGGTGGCATCTGCGGAGTACTGCAAGCAGTAACCCGAGTTGGGGAACGGCTGGCACTCGTAGACCTTGCCATTCTTAGGCTGCAGCACTGTTGTGCCAGCCTTGTAGCTCGACAGCGATTCCGGGAAAACGAAGTCGTGAGACCCATCGCCAGCCGCTTTGAGCTGAACCGTCTTCTCGTCCTGCAGCAGCACCCGCTCACGCTTGTCCACACCTACGACCTTGAGGGTATGCTCGCCTTCGGTACTTTCGACATTCAGCACGAACGGCTCGGTGCCGTTGACGCTCTGGCGCGAGTAAGAAACCTGCTTCTTGTTGGTATCGAACAACCGCGCTGTCACTGTCAGGGCCTTGTTGGTCATGACGGTGAAATCCACACCACCTTTGCCATCGGTGATCGTGTATTCGGGTTTGACATCGTGCAGGTGCATCGTGGCCTGCTCGCCAGCGGCGCTTTCAAAGTGCAGAAGGTAGTTGGTCAGCCCACTTTCGGCTTTGGCGAAGATGCTGTTGGAACCCTGCACGGGCTCGATATTACCGTCCGCATCCATTTTACCGGCACGTACCAACGTCTGGGTTTCGTTGATCTGCTTGGCAAGCTTGTAAGCCCAGTTGGCAGCGATGGCTTCTTCGGCATTTTCGATCTTGATGCTTACATGGTTTGCAGTACGCTCCCCATTGGCATCGAATGCCCTGGCAGTAACTTTGTCCCCTACTTCTAGGTCACGGCTGGCGCTTATTTCAGCCAGGCGCGGCCACTCAGGGACCGGGCCGCCATCCAGTTGGATATCGACGTCAGCGACACTGTGGAAAGCCTTATCGGTATCGCCAACCTTCCAGACGGCGAGAATCACGTGCTGGCCCGAACGGTCAGCAGGCAATGTGCAGCTGTGCCTTGGATTGGTGCCGGTACCTTTTGCTGGTATCTGGTTGCTGCCATCCAACGCACAGAACGGGGTCGAATCGAATGAGTCACGGGTCAGCGCAGCGTTGGGGTTCCAATCCGCCTTGGTAATGAAGTACTCCCACGACCGCACCGGATGCGGGGCTTCATAATGCCAGTCGAACTGCATGTTACGGTCCACGACCGGGGTCAAATGCCAGCGATTGGCTGATTGCTCATCGAGTGCGGAAAAGTCTCCCCGAACACCACCACTGGCGATTTTTCCATTCTCGGGACCTTGGCTTGGAAAGCGCCCTATCACTTCGCCGACCGACCACGGTTCGTACTGGGCACCTCCGCAGTTGACGTTCAGGTTTTTAAAACCTGCATGGCAGAGCGCTGCTCGAGACGGAGGGTCAGCCAGGTAACCATGTGCATTGGCGATTTGCGCCTGCAAACCTGCACCTACGATCGCCATCCACACACCGGTGGCGACAACGCTTTTTCGCAGGGTCTTTCTTGTATTCATCACGAACTCCGAACGCATTGCTGGTTAAATGCGTAAAGGCACATTTATTGAAATGCAATGCACCTTCAGCGCGAATGGAGCGCGGAGAGTAAAGAAAACAACTTTGCGTTCATGTAGGAATAAACCTGGCAGGCCGCGGTCTTTTCTCGCGGCCTTGAGGCAATTTCCATGTAGGGACTTTCGAAACAAAAGCGTTAAAGACGCGAGAAGGGATTACTATCGATCTTCAATGTCGAGAACTTCCTCTACATCGAAAGATTCACAGCGACATGCAACTTTCTTGGTGAAACGCTGACATGTAACTTGAACAAGCCTGTTCAACATCAGGGAAATATCCCCAATCTGATGCGAACAGGCTTGCGAAAGACTCCCCGACCCGAAACCTCGGGGAGCCTCGAATCAAGCGTGATATTGCGCCGACAGCTCATGCACCGCGTTGATGAACACGCCGGCGTGCTCTGGGTCGACTTCCGGTGTGATGCCGTGGCCAAGGTTGAACACATGGCCTGTGCCGTGGCCATAGCTGGCCAGGATACGCGCCACTTCCTTGCGGATGGCCTCGGGCTTGGCGTACAGCACGGTCGGGTCCATGTTGCCCTGCAGCGCCACCTTGTCACCCACGCGGCGGCGGGCATCGCCGATCTCGCAGGTCCAGTCCAGGCCCAGCGCGTCGGCGCCGGCTTCGGCGATGCTTTCCAGCCACAGGCCGCCGTTCTTGGTGAACAGGATCACCGGCACCTTGCGCCCCTCGTGCTCGCGGATCAGGCCGCTGACGATCTTGCGCATGTAGGCCAGGGAGAACTCCTGGTAAGCCGCCGCCGACAGGTTGCCGCCCCAAGTGTCGAAAATCTGCACGGCCTGGGCACCAGCGAGGATCTGGCCGTTGAGGTAGCTGGTGACCGACTGGGCCAGCTTGTCCAGCAGCAGGTGCAGGGCCTGCGGGTTGTCGTAGGCCATGGCCTTGGTCTTGCGGAAGTCCTTCGACGAGCCGCCTTCGACCATGTAGGTGGCCAGGGTCCACGGGCTGCCGGAGAAGCCGATCAGCGGCACGCGGCCGTTGAGCTCGCGGTGGATGGTGCTGACCGCGTCCATCACGTAGCCCAGGTCTTTCTGCGGGTCGGGGATCGGCAGCGCTTCGATGTCGGCCGGGGTGCTGATGACCTTCTTGAAGCGCGGGCCTTCGCCGCTTTCGAAGTACAGGCCCAGGCCCATGGCATCGGGGATGGTGAGGATGTCCGAGAACAGGATCGCCGCGTCCAGCGGGTAGCGGTCCAGCGGCTGCAGGGTAACCTCGCAGGCGAACTGCGGGTTCATGCACAGGCTCATGAAGTCACCGGCCTTGGCGCGGCTGGCGCGGTACTCCGGCAGGTAGCGGCCGGCCTGGCGCATCATCCACACCGGGGTGACGTCTACGGGTTGCTTGAGCAGTGCACGCAGGAAACGATCGTTCTTCAGGGCAGTCATGTCGGCATCCGGAAAAAAAGTGCGGGCATTTTCTCAGACGCCAGCGCAAAAGGCACGGTCAAGGCCATGCGTTTTGTCTATTGGATGCCATGGATCAAGGATTTTTGTATACAAAAATGCCTTTGGGGCTACTTTGCAGCCCGTCGCGACACAAGGCCGCTCCTACAGGAAGTACGCGATCCCCTGTAGGAGCGGCCTTGTGTCGCGACGGGCCGCAAAGCGGCCCCATAATCAATCAGACTTCCAGGTAGTCCAGGATACCTTCAGCAGCAGTACGCCCTTCGAAGATAGCCGTCACCACCAGGTCCGACCCACGCACCATGTCGCCACCGGCAAACACTTTCGGGTTGCTGGTCTGGTGCTTGAACTTGCCCTTCTCCGGTGCCACCACGCGGCCCTGGCTGTCCAGCTGGATGCCATGCTGCTCGAACCACGGCGCTGGGCTTGGTCGGAAGCCGAAGGCGATGACCACGGCATCGGCCGGCAGGATCTCTTCGGATCCCGGGATCGGCTCCGGGCTGCGGCGGCCACGGGCATCCGGCTCGCCGAGACGAGTCTCGACCACCTTCACGCCTTCGACCTTGTCCTCGCCGACAATGGCGATAGGCTGGCGGTTGTAGAGGAACTTCACGCCCTCTTCCTTGGCGTTCTTCACCTCACGACGCGAACCCGGCATGTTGGCCTCGTCACGGCGATAGGCGCAGGTCACCGACTTGGCGCCCTGGCGGATCGAAGTGCGGTTGCAGTCCATCGCGGTGTCACCACCGCCCAGTACCACCACCTTCTTGCCCTGCATGTCGACGAAGTCTTCCGGCGACTTCTCGAAGCCCAGGTTGCGGTTGACGTTGGCGATCAGGAAGTCCAGCGCGTCATGCACGCCCGGCAGGTCCTCGCCCGGGAAGCCGCCCTTCATGTAGGTGTAGGTACCCATGCCCATGAACACCGCGTCGAACTCGGCGAGCAGTTGCTCCATGGTCACGTCCTTGCCCACCTCGGTGTTCAGGCGGAACTCGATGCCCATGCCGGTGAACACTTCACGGCGGTTGCTGAGCACGGTCTTTTCCAGCTTGAACTCGGGAATACCGAAGGTCAGCAGGCCGCCGATTTCCGGGTTGCGATCGAACACCACCGGGGTCACGCCGGCACGTACCAGCACGTCGGCACAGCCCAGGCCAGCCGGGCCGGCACCGATGATGGCGACGCGCTTGCCGGTTGGCTTGACCTTGGACATGTCCGGGCGCCAGCCCATGGCGAAGGCGGTGTCGGTGATGTACTTCTCCACCGAGCCGATGGTCACCGCACCGAAGCCGTCGTTCAGGGTGCAGGCACCCTCGCACAGGCGGTCCTGCGGGCATACGCGGCCGCACACTTCCGGCAGGGTGTTGGTCTGGTGCGACAGTTCCGCCGCGGCCAGGATGTTGCCTTCGGAAACCAGCTTCAACCAGTTGGGGATGAAGTTGTGTACCGGGCACTTCCATTCGCAATAGGGGTTACCGCAGCCCAGGCAGCGGTGCGCCTGCTCCACGGACTGCTGCGGCTTGAACGGCTCGTAGATTTCCACGAACTCCTTCTTGCGCTGGCGCAGCAGCTTTTTCTTCGGGTCCTTGCGGCCCACTTCGATGAACTGGAAGTCGTTGTTCAGACGTTCAGCCATTTTTCAAAACCTCTTTACCGCAGTTGCCAGCCTCAGGCTGCAAGCTGCAAGACGATCACTTGAGCACGACAGGCCCCGCGTACGGGGCCGTCACTTGCAGCTGTTGTTACTGCGGGTTGGCACGGGTGCTGGACAGCAGTTGCTTCAGGTTGGCTGCCTTCGGCTTGACCAGCCAGAAGCGCCGCACGTAGTCGTCCAGGTTCTCCGAGAGCTCACGCCCCCACTCGCTGCCGGTCTCTTCCACGTACTCGGCAAGGACCCGCGCCAGGTGGCTGCGGTAGGCCTCCATCGCTTCACCACTGATACGCTGGATTTCCACCAGCTCATGGTTGAGCTTGTCGACGAAGGTATTGTCCATGTCGAGCACGTAGGCGAAGCCGCCAGTCATGCCAGAACCGAAGTTGTAACCGGTCTTGCCCAGCACGCAGACAAAGCCGCCGGTCATGTATTCACAGCAGTGATCGCCAGTGCCCTCGACAACAGCGTGGGCGCCGGAGTTACGTACAGCGAAGCGCTCGCCAGCAGTACCGGCGGCGAACAGCTTGCCGCCGGTGGCGCCGTACAGGCAGGTGTTGCCGACGATGGCGCTGTGCTGGGTTTCGAACGGGCTGCCGACTGGCGGCACGATGGTGACCTTGCCGCCGGTCATGCCCTTGCCGACGTAGTCGTTGGCATCGCCTTCCAGGTGCAGGTTCAGGCCGCCGGCGTTCCACACGCCGAAGCTCTGGCCCGCAGTGCCCTTGAAGCGGAAGGTGATCGGCGCTGCGGCCATACCCTGGTTGCCATGCAGGCGGGCGATTTCACCCGACACGCGCGCACCGATGGAGCGGTCGCAGTTGCAGATGTCGAGGCTGAACTCGCCACCGGCCTGGTCACGGATGGCCGGCATGGCCATTTCCACCATCTTCTCGGCCAGCTCACCCTGGTCGAACGGCGGGTTCTTGTCGACCTCGCAGAACTGCGGCTTGTCAGCCGGGATATGCGAGCTGCCCAGCAGCGGCGTCAGGTCCAGGTACTGCTGGCGCTCGGTGTCGCCTGGCAGCACGTCGAGCAGGTCGGTACGGCCGATCAGTTCGCCGAGGCTGCGCACGCCCAGCTTGGCCAGCCACTCACGGGTCTCTTCGGCGACGAAGGTGAAGAAGTTGATCACCATGTCGACGGTGCCGATGTAGTGGTCCTTGCGCAGCTTGTCGTTCTGGGTAGCCACGCCGGTGGCGCAGTTGTTCAGGTGGCAGATGCGCAGGTACTTGCAGCCCAGAGCGATCATTGGCGCGGTCCCGAAGCCGAAGCTTTCGGCACCGAGGATAGCCGCCTTGATCACGTCCAGGCCGGTCTTCAGGCCGCCGTCGGTCTGTACCCGCACCTTGCCGCGCAGGTCGTTGCCGCGCAGGGTCTGGTGGGTCTCGGCCAGGCCCAGCTCCCATGGAGCGCCGGCGTACTTGATTGAGGTCAGCGGCGAAGCACCGGTACCACCGTCGTAGCCGGAGATGGTGATCAGGTCGGCATAGGCCTTGGCCACACCGGCGGCGATGGTGCCGACGCCGGCTTCTGCCACCAGCTTGACCGAAACCAGGGCCTGCGGGTTGACCTGCTTGAGGTCGTAGATCAGCTGGGCCAGGTCTTCGATCGAGTAGATGTCGTGGTGCGGAGGAGGCGAGATCAGGGTCACGCCAGGTACTGCGTAACGCAGCTTGGCGATCAGGCCGTTGACCTTGCCGCCTGGCAGCTGGCCGCCTTCACCGGGCTTGGCACCCTGGGCAACCTTGATCTGCAGCACTTCGGCGTTGACCAGGTATTCCGGGGTCACGCCAAAGCGGCCGGTGGCCACCTGCTTGATCTTCGAGCTCTTGATGGTGCCGTAGCGCGACGGGTCTTCACCGCCCTCGCCAGAGTTGGAACGCGCGCCCAGGCGGTTCATCGCCTCGGCCAGCGCTTCGTGAGCCTCCGGCGACAGTGCGCCCAGCGAGATACCGGCGGAGTCGAAGCGCTTGAGGATCGCCTCCAGTGGCTCGATCTGCTCCAGCGCCAGCGGCTGGTCGGCCACTTTCACCTTCAGCAGGTCGCGGATCATCGACACCGGACGCTGGTCCACCAGCGTGGTGTATTCCTTGAACTTGGCGTAGTCGCCCTGTTGCACGGCGGCCTGCAGGGTGTTGACCACATCCGGGTTGTAGGCGTGGTATTCACCACCATGGACGAACTTCAGCAGGCCGCCTTGCTGGATCGGCTTGCGCGCGCTCCAGGCTTCGGCTGCCAGCAGCTTCTGGTCGCTTTCCAGGTCTGCGAAACGCGCACCCTTGATGCGGCTGGAAACGCCCTTGAAGCTCAGGCCCACCACTTCCTCGGCCAGGCCGATGGCTTCGAACAGCTGCGCGCCACGGTACGAGGCGATGGTGGAGATACCCATCTTCGACAGGATCTTCAGCAGGCCCTTGGAGATGCCCTTGCGGTAGTACTTGAAGACTTCGTCCAGGTCGCCCAGCACTTCGCCAGTACGGATCAGGTCAGCCAGCACTTCATAGGCCAGGTACGGGTAAACGGCCGAGGCACCGAAGCCCAGCAGCACGGCGAAGTGGTGCGGGTCGCGGGCGGTGGCGGTTTCCACCAGGATGTTGCTGTCGCAACGCAGGCCCTGTTCGGTCAGGCGGTGGTGCACCGCACCAACGGCCAGCGAGGCGTGCACCGGCAGCTTGCCCGGGGCGATGTAGCGGTCGCTCAGCACCAGCTGGGTCTTGCCAGCGCGCACGGCTTCTTCAGCCTGGTCGGCGATGTTGCGGATGGCCGCTTCCAGGCCGACGCTCTCTTCATAGTTGAGGTCGATCAGCTGGCGGTCGAAGCCTTCGCGCTCCAGGTTCATCAGCGAACGCCACTTGGCGGGCGAGATGACCGGCGAGCTGAGGATTACCCGCGAAGCATGCTCCGGGGATTCCTGGAAGATGTTGCGCTCGGCACCCAGGCAGATTTCCAGGGACATGACGATCGCTTCGCGCAGCGGGTCGATCGGCGGGTTGGTCACTTGGGCGAACTGCTGGCGGAAGAAGTCGTACGGCGAACGCACACGCTGCGACAACACGGCCATCGGCGTGTCGTCACCCATCGAGCCGACCGCTTCCTGGCCCTGCTCGCCGAGCGGGCGCAGTACCTGGTCACGCTCCTCGAAGGTGACCTGGAACATCTTCATGTATTGCTTGAGCTGGTCGGCGTCGTAGCTGGCCACGCCCTGATCGTCGGTCAGCGTCGCCTGGATGCGCGTGGCATGCTGACGCAGCCAGCGCTTGTACGGGTGGCGCGACTTCAGGCGGTTGTCGATGGCGTCGGTGTCGAGGATCTGGCCGGTTTCGGTGTCCACGGCCAGGATCTGGCCCGGGCCGACACGGCCCTTGGCCAATACATCCTCAGGCTGGTAGCCCCATACGCCGATTTCCGAGGCGATGGTGATGTAGCCATTGGTGGTGGTTACCCAGCGCGCCGGGCGCAGGCCGTTACGGTCGAGCAGGCACACTGCATGGCGGCCTTCGGTCATGACGATACCGGCCGGGCCATCCCACGGCTCCATGTGCATGGAGTTGTATTCGTAGAAAGCGCGCAGGTCGGCGTCCATGGTCTCGACGTTCTGCCAGGCTGGCGGTACCAGCATGCGCACGCCACGGAACAGGTCGATACCGCCAGTGACCATCAGCTCCAGCATGTTGTCCATGCTCGAGGAATCGGAACCGACGCGGTTGACCAGCGGGCCGAGCTCTTCGAGGTCGGGGATCAGGTCGTTGGCGAACTTGGTGCGACGGGCCATGGCCCAGTTGCGGTTGCCGGTGATGGTGTTGATCTCGCCGTTGTGGGCGAGGAAGCGAAACGGCTGCGCCAGCGGCCATTTCGGCAGGGTGTTGGTGGAGAAGCGCTGGTGGAACACGCAGATCGCGGTTTGCAGGCGCTCGTCACCCAGGTCCGGGTAGAAGGCCGCGAGATCGCGCGGCATCATCAGGCCTTTGTAGATGATGGTCTTGTGCGAGAAGCTGCAGATGTAGTGGTCGGTGTCGTGGGCGTTGGCCACGGAAGAACGGCGACGAGCACTGAACAGCTTGATGGCGAATTCCTGGTCGCTCAGGCCTTCACCGCCGATGAACACCTGCTCGATCTGTGGCAGGCGCTCGAGCGCCAGGCGGCCGAGCACGCTGGTGTCGATCGGCACCTTGCGCCAGCCGACCAGCTTCAGGCCAGCGGCAAGGATTTCGCGGTCCATGTTGGCGCGAGCGGCTTCGGCTTTGACCGGGTCCTGATTGAAGAACACCATGCCGACGGCGTACTGCCTGGGCAGCTCGACGGCGAAGTGCTCCTGGGCCACGGCACGCAGGAATTGATCGGGCTTCTGCATGAGCAGACCGCAACCGTCACCGGTCTTGCCGTCGGCGTTAATGCCGCCGCGGTGGGTCATGCAGGTCAATGCCTGCATGGCGGTTTGCAGAAGGTGGTGGCTCGGTTCGCCCGTCATATGGGCGATCAGGCCAAAACCACAGTTGTCCTTGAATTCTTCGGGATGGTACAGACCTGTTTTCATAGACACATTCTCACCAGGTTCACCTCTCAACGGAGGTAAATCTCTTTTTTAACAACCACTTACCATCCACGCCGATCAAACGCCAGCTTTTTTGCGGTGGCCATGGAAAACCATTGTTGCACAGCGACAGCGATGCCCACAAATTTTCATGTCTCACCATTGAAAATTTATGTCGCAATTTTGAATGTTTTTGCGCCATGCGCCGTGATAGCGGCTTGGCTCGAGTCTGAAGCGTTTCAGCCATGACTGCAAGTAAGGCTTGTGGCCGGCAGTCTGGGACAGAAAAGCCTGCCGCGTGACAACGCAGCAGGCTAGTCGAAAGTCAGTAATCGCTCAGCAACTGGGCAGCGGGGTGATGCCGCCCGGAAGGTATCAGCGGGCCGAGGCCAGCTCTTGTTGGACGCTGGCGACGGTACGTGGCCAAGGTTTACCAGCCTGGACCTTCGCTGGCAAGTTCTTGATTGCCGCAACCGCTGCGTCGCGGTTGGCGAAGTTGCCGTAAGTGACAACGTACAGCGGCTTGCCCTGCAGGTTTTTCTTGAAGTAGCGATAGTCGCCACCCTGGGCCTTGACGAACGCCTGGGCCGAAGCCTCGGAGCTGGTACCCAGAATTTGCACCACGTAATTGCCCGGTTTCTGACCGGTGTACCAGCCGCTGTTGCCGCTGCCACCGGCTGCCGGCTTCTCGACAGGCTTGGCGGCCGGCTTGGCCACGGCGACTTGAGTCGGTGCTGGCGCAGGCTTGGCAGGCGCGACCGGCTTGGCAGGCTGGGTTGCGACAGGCTTCGCTGCAGGTGCAACCGGCTGCGGTTGCGGCTGTACCGGCTGGGTCGGCGCCGAGGCTACTGGCTGGGCAGGTACCGGTGCCGGGCCTGCCGGCACACCTTGCGGTGGTGCGATGGTGGTCACGGTTGGCGGCGGGTTGCCTGGCTGCAGGGCGGTATCGCCGGCCGGGCTACCCTCTTCACCCTCGCCCATGCCCGCGGCCTGGGCCAGCGGCTCGCGCATCACCGGCTGCGACTGGCCAACCAGCGGCAATGGCATCGGCTGGGAAGAACCCGAGAACTCGATGGCCGGGTTGCCACCATTGGCCTGGCCTTCGCCAAGCGGCAGCTGGGCCTGGGCGGCCGGCGCTTCGGCAGGCGCCTTGTCACCTTTCTTCGGCATCAACACCGCGGCCGCAACGGCGACCACAACCACAGCGGACAGCGCGAGCACATGTTTTTTAGGCATCTTGAACCCCATGGATGGTCGCTTGGCCGTCGAGCGGCTGGCGATCATGGCTTCGATCAAAGTGTCACGGGCGACCTGGTTGATGTTGCCAGGCCAGCCGTCGGAGTTTTCATGGATATCGACGATCTGTTCACGGCTGAACACCTCGATGCCCCGGCCAGCACCTTCCAGGCGCTGCTCCAGGTACTCGCGGGTTTCTTCTTCACTGTAGGGGGCGAGTTCGATGATATGGAAGCGTTCTTCCTCGATATTGATCTCGTCCAGCCCGGCAATCAGCGACGGCTCACCGAACAGGAACACGTGCGGGCGCCCTTCCGGCACACCCGCCGCCAATTCCAGCAACGCTTGGAGTGCCGACTCGTCGAGTTGTTCCGCATCGTCCACCAGCAAATACACTTCCTGGCCAGTCAGTGCCAATTGCACCACCTTGGCCAGGATCGCCTGCATTTCGGCTTCGGCCACATCCAGGTTCTGCGCGACCTGGCCGAGTACGCTGGCGGCATCGCTGGCGCCACGAGCGGAAACCACCACGCTCTGCACTGCCTGCTTGTTGGTACTGGCCACCAGGGCCTGGCGCAGCAGGGTCTTGCCACTGCCCAGCGGGCCGGTGACAACCAGCATCAGCTGGCTGTAGCGCGCCAGGTGGTGCAATTGGCCGAGCACGGGCTTGCGCTGGGCCGGGAAGAACTTGAAGCCGGGCACGCGGGGTGCGAACGGATCGTGGCTCAACTGGTAATGGTCGAGAAAGGCCTCATCGGCATGCAAACTGGTCATTGCGCTGTCACAACCTCAAAGCTGGGCCACGATCGCGCGGTAATCCGCCGACAACGTGGCCTGTAGAATCTCTTTCGGATAGTCGTCGGTCACCACGGCCTCGCCCATCTGGCGCAGCAGCACCAGACGTAGGCGGCCGTCGAGCACCTTCTTGTCGACCGCCATGTGCTCCATGAAATGCGCCGGGGTCATTTCCTGTGGTGGCACCACCGGCAAACCTGCGTCCTGCAACAGGCGGATTCCGCGATCGCGCTCGGCCTGGTCGATCCAGCCAAGGCGCATGGACATCTCCAGGGCCATCACCGTACCCGCCGCCACGGCTTCGCCGTGCAGCCACACGCCGTAACCCATGTGGGTCTCGATGGCATGGCCGAAGGTGTGCCCCAGGTTCAGCGTGGCGCGCACGCCGGATTCGCGCTCGTCAGCCCCGACCACGGCGGCCTTGGCCGCGCAGGAACGGCGAATGGCTTCGGTCAGCGCCGCCGGATCGAGGGCGCGCAGCGCCTGCATATTATCTTCGAGCCAGGTGAGGAACGGCTTGTCGCAGATCAGGCCGTACTTGATCACTTCCGCCAGCCCGGCAGACAGCTCGCGCGCCGGCAGGGTCTGCAGCGTGGTGGTGTCGATCAGCACCGCGTTGGGCTGGTAGAACGCACCGACCATGTTCTTGCCCAGCGGGTGGTTGATGCCAGTCTTGCCACCAACCGAGGAATCGACCTGGGACAACAGCGTGGTCGGCACCTGGATGAAGTCGACGCCGCGCTGGTAGCAGGCGGCGGCGAAGCCGGCCATGTCACCGATCACGCCACCACCCAGGGCAACCACGGTGGTGCGGCGGTCATGCCGTGCAGTCAGCAGGCCATCGAAGATCAGCTGCAGGGTTTCCCAGTTCTTGTGGGCTTCGCCATCGGGCAATACCACCGGCAGCACCGAATAGGCGCCCAGGGTCTTGCTCAGGCGTTCGAGATACAGGGGCGCGACGGTCTCGTTGGAAACGATGGCAACCTGCCGCCCGGCGATGTGCGGCGCCAGCAGTTCAGGCTGGTCCAGCAGGCCTTCGCCAATGTAGATCGGGTAGCTACGCTCGCCCAGGTCGACCTTTAGTGTCTGCATGTATCCCCACAATGTACTTGAGCGCTGCGCTGTTCGGGCGCCCGCGCGGTAACGTTGAACCTAGCCTCGGCGCTGGTGGCCGAGAATAGTCCCGGGCTAACGGGGCGGCAACTGCTGCAAGCGCTCGAGAATATCGATCACCACCATGCGAGGCGGCCGCTCGTCGGTTTCCACCACCAGGTCGGCGATCTCGCGATAGAGCGGGTCGCGGGTTTCCAGCAGGGCGCGCAAGGTCGCCTCGGGATTGGCGGTGCGCAGCAGGGGGCGATTGCGATCACGTGCGGTGCGGCCAACCTGCTGCTCCACCGAAGCATGCAGATAGATCACCCGGCCACCCTGGTGCAGGGCCTGGCGGTTGGCCTCGCGCATTACCGCGCCACCGCCGGTCGCCAGGACCACGCCGTCGAGTGCGCACAGCTCGGCGATCATCGCCTGCTCGCGGTCACGGAAACCCGGCTCGCCTTCCTTGTCGAAAATCCACGGTATGTTGGCGCCGCATCGCAGTTCGATTTCCTTGTCGGAATCCTTGAACAGCAGGCGCAGCTCTTTGGCCAATAGGCGCCCGATGGTGCTTTTACCAGCGCCCATGGGCCCCACAAGTATCAAATTTCGCACAGAATCAACGACTCACAGCAATCGCCTGGTCACTCATGATACGCGGAGTCAGGAAGACCAGCAGCTCGGATTTTTTCTCTTGTAATGCATCGCGTCGAAACAGCCGCCCAACATACGGCAGATCGCCGAAAAATGGCACCTTGTCGACCACATTGTTTTGCGAAGTCGAGTACACGCCACCGATCACGATCGTTTCACCGTCCGTCACGCGAACCTTGGCATTGACCTCGTTCTTGCGGATAGGCGGTACGTTGTTCAAGGCATTGACGTAATCCGGCTCGTCCTTGGTCACCCTGACGGTCATGATCACCTTGTTGTCCGGGGTGATCTGCGGAGTCACCTCCAGCGACAACGAGGCTTCGCGGAACGCTACCGAGGTGGCGCCGCTCTTGCTGGTTTCCTGGTACGGCACCTCGGTACCCTTGAGGATCCTGGCCGTTTCCTTGTCGGCCGTGACCACCTTGGGCTGCGAGATGATTTCCCCGTTGCCGCTCTTTTCCATGGCACTGAGTTCCAGGTCGAGCAACACGTCGCCACGCAACAGGCCCAGGCCAATACTGCCACCCACCCGCTCCACCCCCAGGTCGACGAACAGATCCTTGCCAGGGCGCGGGCTCTCGACATACAGCGGCCCGCCCCAGCGCACCCCCAGGCTTTTCTCGTAATCGACGTTGGCCTCGACGATACGTGCCTCGATCGCCACCTGGCGCACCGGCACATCCAGCTGCGCCACCAATTGCCTCAGCTCGGCGAGGCGGTCGGCCGGCTGGTGCACCACCAGCGTATTGGTGCGTTCATCGACACTCAGGCTGCCCCGACCGGCGAGGTTGCCGTCATCTGCCAGGCTCTCCAGCAGCAATTCCGCCAGCTCGGCAGCCTCGGCGTGATGGATGGGCAACAGTTCCCGGCGCAACGGCTGCAACTGCGCATCCAGCGCCTGGCCCACACGGGCATCGACAGATTGCGCGGCAAACTCGGCCGCAGGCGCCACCAGCAGCACATTGCCCTCCTGTCGCCGGGCCAGGCCCTTGCTGCGCAGTACCAGGTCCAGCGCCTGGTCCCATGGCACATCCTCCAGGCGCAAGGTGACGCTACCCTGCACGGCATCGCTGACGACCAGGTTGACACCGGCGTAGTCAGCCAGCACCTGCAGCACCGAGCGCACTTCAACATCCTGGAAGTTCAGCGACAGTGGTTCACCCTGATAAGGCATCGCCCACGCCAGCGGGACCGGCAGCAGGGCTGCCAGTACCCATTTCATCAATGTTTTCATCGTCGTCCCGGGCCTCCTTGCCCTGGTGCTTTGCGAGCGTGATGAACGCCATGCGTTCATGCCACACGCCCGCCATGAACAGCCGTTCGCGTACTTCGACCTGGGTTCGATCAACCCTCGCCACCACCCCCTGGTCACGCCCGACCCGGTCCCCAGGGCGCACGCGATAGAGCCTGCCGGCCGCCATCAGCAGTGCTTCGTGTTCCGCCCCACGCGACAGGCTGCCTACCATCTCCAGTTGCGCCAGAGGCACGCCGCCCAACCCGCTGCCCGCCAACCGTGTCGCTCCGGGCGCAAACGGGTCGACTTGGGGCGCTGCCGTCACGCCCCTGGCCGGCATTCGCGCAAGCGTCGCAGGTTCAGGCACTGGCGCCAGCGCCTGATAGGCATCAACCCGCAACTGCAGGCGTAGCAGCCCAGGCTTGCCATCGGCCGGAGCCAGCTGCAAGTCACCGCTGCGCAGCACACGCGCCTGGCCCAACCAGTCGCCCAGCCACTGCCGCAGGGCCACGTATCGCCCCACCACTTGTAGTTCCAGCGGTACCTTGCGGAAACCGCCCTGCTGTTCGTCGTCATGTACGTCGAAGCGCTCGATCAGCAAGCCATGAGCATGCCCCGATGCCGCCAGGCGCTCGAGCAGGTCACTCATGCCCTCCCCGGCCGCCAGGTGCCAGTACGCCTCCCGCAAGCGTTGCTCGGCAATGCTCACAGAGGCCTGGATTTGCGCCAGCTCGGCCAGCTGCACCGCGCTGGCTGACTGTTTTTCGTGCAACTCGGCGTAGCGGGCCTCCTCCTGCCTCTGCTGCTGCAACGCTGCAGGCAGACGCATGGCGCAGCCCAGGCCGAACAACGTCAGGGCCAACAGCACTGGCGCCAGCTGCCTGAAGCGTTTGGAGCGCTCGGCCATGGCCAGCCAGCCGAGCACCTGTGCAGCATTCACGACCAGAACGCCGAAACGCGCGCGCCCAGCACGAATTCATCGCCGCCCGGCAGGCCCCTGATGCGCTTGAGCTCCAGGCCGACCAGCGCACTCGAACGGCTCAGGTCACGCATGAACTGCGCGACTACGGCACCGGATGTGGCCAGCCCAGTCATCTGCAGGCTGCCGTCTTCCAGGCTGAGGTCGAGCAGTTGCACCCCCACTGGCAACGCCCGCTCGAGGTCAGCCAACACCCCGGCCAGCACATCCTGGTGGGCACGCAGTCCTTCCAGCGCCGCCGCGCGTGCCAGTAGCGCCTCATGCTGCGCACGCACTTCGGCCAGCGGCTGCAACTGCTCGCCCGCCACCTCCAGGGCAGCCTGGCGCTGGGTATTGGCCAGCGCCTGCTGCTGCCCGCGCTGGCGGGCCAGCTGGTCGACCAACGTCACGCCACACAGGGCCAGCAGCGCACCGGCAACCAGTTGCCTGCGAAAACACCGCAACACGGCCTGGCGTTGCCGTTCGCGCCAGGGCAGAAGGTTCAGCCGCATCATCGACGCAACCCTCCGAGAGCAAGGGCGCATGCCAGGATCATCGCGCCATCGACGGGTTCCAGGCGCGCCACATCGGGCATCAGGCGACACGGCAAGTTCAACCGGGAGCCGAGGCTCTGCATATGGCCCGGTTCGATCGGAGAACGGCTGGCGATCCACAGGCAATCGGGCAAAGGCTCACCGGCGAGCAGGGCCAGCAGGCGCTCCGGCAACTCCCCCGTTATCGTCGACAGCCCCAGGCTCAGCTCACGCCGTTGCTGAGGCCGACTCGACTGCCAGCCATAAAGGGTGCTGCTGTGCGTCTCGATACGCAGCAGCGCCGAGCTCTGATGCCTGCCCCGCGGCAGCATGCGCCCCAAGGCAATGCTGTCGACCTCCACGGCATCCAGTTGCAACCCGGCCTCCTCGACGATGCCTTCAAGTGGCGCCAGTGCACTCTGCCGACACGCCGCCACCATCACTTCGGCGCAGCCCGGCTGAACGCGAGAGCCTCCCAGAACCTGAAAATCCAGGGCCAGGTCTTCCAGTGGGAATGGGAACAGCCGTTCGGCGTCAGCCAGCAGTTGCGCCTCCATTTCTGCCCCGCCCTGTTCCGCCGGCAGGTGGCACAGCTTGCAGATCACCTGGTTGCCCGGCAGTGCCAGCGCGACCCGGCGCTGCCTGAGGCCGCTGCGTCGGTAGGCGCGCTTCAAGGCAGCCGCCACGGCGCCAGGCTCCGCCGCCCAATCACTGCCAGGCGGTGATTCGAACGGCTCTTGTACCGAGGCAAGCACCCGACAGCGCCGGTTACGCCGCTGCAGTTGCACAATCCGAATGGTGTCAGGGGCAATTTCCACCCCCACGAGTGAACCGGCATCCTTGCCGAAGCGTCCTAGCATCGTGGCATCCTTGTTGTCTGTCGCCGCCATCTGTCGCGGCTACCTGCCTCAACCCCGCGTCAACACTAGGCCGCGCCGGCCCATCGAGGCGACGGGCAGCCTGGCCGGTAACCCGGAGAGGCGAAAAAATGCTTATAATGCCCAGCGTTTTTTGGTCCGCCGGACCTGCGTGCAATCCACTCCCAACCTGGACACCGAAAAGCCTTGATACGTCTGCTGAAGTTCTTCTGGTGGTCTTCCGTCGCAGTCATCTGCGCGCTCGTACTCGGTGTGAGCGGTGCGTTTCTGTATCTTAGCCCCAGCCTGCCCTCGGTCGAGTCGCTCAGAAGCATCCAGTTGCAGATCCCCCTCAGGGTGTACAGCAGCGACGGCAAGCTGATTGCCGAGTTCGGCGAAATGCGTCGCTCGCCGATCCGCTTCGCGGAAATTCCCCCACAATTCATCCAGGCGCTTCTGTCGGCCGAGGACGACAATTTCCTCAACCACTATGGTGTCGACCCCAGCAGCCTGATGCGCGCCGCGACCCAGCTGGTGAAAACCGGCCATATCCAGACCGGCGGCAGTACCATCACCATGCAGGTGGCGAAGAACTTCTTCCTCACCAGCGAGCGCAGCTTCTCGCGCAAGACCAACGAGATCCTGCTGGCCCTGCAGATCGAGCGCGAGCTGACCAAGGACGAGATCCTCGAGCTGTACGTGAACAAGATCTACCTGGGCAACCGCGCCTACGGCATCGATGCCGCCGCGCAGGTGTACTACGGCAAGTCGATCCGCGACGTGAGCCTGGCGCAGATGGCGATGATCGCCGGCCTGCCCAAGGCACCCTCGCGCTTCAACCCGCTGGCCAACCCGGTGCGCGCCAAGGAGCGCCGCGACTGGATCCTCGGCCGCATGTACAAGCTGGGCAAGATCGACGAAGCCAGCTACCAGGCAGCCCTGGCCGAGCCGCTCAACGCCAGCTACCACGTGCCCACGCCTGAAGTGAATGCGCCTTACATCGCCGAAATGGCCCGCGCTGAAATGGTCGGCCGCTACGGCAGCGACGCCTATACCGAAGGCTTCCGCGTCACTACCACGGTGCCCAGCGACATGCAGGAAATGGCCAACAAAGCCATCCTCGACGGCCTCTCCGACTACGATGAGCGCCATGGTTACCGTGGCCCCGAAGCACGCTTCCCGGGCCGCACCCAGGCGGCCTGGCTGCAGGAGCTGGGCAAGCAGCGCAGCCTTGGCGGCCTGGAGCCGGCCATCGTCACCCAGGTCGAAAAAACCGGCCTCAAGGTGCTGACCCGCAGTGGCCAGGAAGAGCTGGTGGCCTGGGACACCATGAAATGGGCGCGCCCGTTCATCAATAGCAACTCCCAGGGCCGTGCGCCGCAGTCGCCGGCAGATGTGGCCCAGGTCGGTGACCTGGTACGCCTGCAGCGCCTGGAAGATGGCAAGTTCAAGTTCAGCCAGGTACCTGGCGCGCAGAGTGCGCTGGTCACCCTCGACCCTTACAACGGCGCCATTCGCGCCCTGGTCGGCGGCTTCTCATTCGAGCAGAGCAACTACAACCGCGCCATGCAAGCCAAGCGTCAGCCGGGCTCGAGCTTCAAACCGTTCATCTACAGTGCCGCCCTGGACAGTGGCTACACCGCATCCAGCCTGGTCAACGATGCACCGATCGTGTTCGTCGACGAGTACCTGGACAAGGTCTGGCGACCAAAGAACGACACCAACACCTTCCTTGGCCCGATCCGCATGCGCGAAGCGCTGTACAAGTCGCGCAACCTGGTTTCTATCCGCCTGCTGCAGGCCATGGGCGTAGACCGCACCATCGACTACATCGCCAAGTTCGGCTTCAACAAGCAGGACCTGCCGCGCAACCTGTCGCTGGCACTGGGCACGGCCACCCTGACCCCAATGGAAATCGCCACAGGCTGGAGCACTTTTGCCAACGGCGGCTACAAGATCACCCCGTACCTGATCGATCGCATCGAAAGCCGCAGCGGCGAGACGCTGTTCACCGCCAACCCGGCCCGGGTACCGCAAGGTGCCGAGGACCAGGCGGGCGTGGCCGCGCCCGAACAGCCGATCAGCACCGCCGCCATGCCGGGCGAGGCACCCGCAGCCTTCAGCCAGGTGGCGCCTGCACCGCAGGTGCCGGCCGTGGCCGAGCAGATCATCGACGGGCGCACCACCTACATCCTCACCAGCATGCTGCAGGACGTGATCAAGCGCGGTACCGGCCGCCGGGCGCTGGCCTTGGGCCGCACCGACCTGGCAGGCAAGACCGGTACCACCAACGAGTCCAAGGACGCCTGGTTCTCCGGCTACAACGCCGACTACGTGACCACCGTGTGGGTCGGTTTCGACCAGCCCGAAACCCTTGGTCGCCGCGAGTACGGCGGCACCGCGGCACTGCCGATCTGGATGAGCTTCATGGGCGCGGCACTCAAGGACAAGCCTGCGCATGCGCCGGCAGAGCCGGAAGGCATCCTCAGCCTGCGCGTCGACCCGGTCAGCGGCCGCGCCGCTTCGCCGAGCACGCCGAATGCATACTTCGAGCTGTTCAAGGCCGAGGACTCGCCGCCGTCGGTGGACGAATTGGGCACTGGCGCAGCACCGGGCAGCCCGTTGCCGGCGGATGAAGCTGCGCCGATGGATCTGTTCTAAAGAACAGCGGCTACGCCATTCGTGTAGGAGCGGCCTTGTGTCGCGAAAGGGCCGCAAAGCGGCCCCAGCAATGTCTGCTTGATGCATGAACTCCGGGGGCGCTTCGCACCCCTTTCGCGACACAAGGCCGCTCCTACAAGGGGACCGCGTCAGCCGGGACACCGGCAAACAAAAAAGCCCCGGCTCATACGAGCCGGGGCTTTTTTGTGTCGCCAGGCAGCAATCAGCCTTTGAACACGTCATCCACGCTGGTCAGCGGGTAGTGCTTCGGATACGGCAGGGTAGCCACGCCGGATTCGATGGCGGCCTTGGCCACAGCGTCGGAAACGACGGTGATCAGGCGAGCGTCCAGCGGCTTCGGAATGATGTACTCACGGCCAAATTCCAGAGCCTGTACGCCGTAGGCGTCGCACACTTCCTTCGGCACTGGCAGCTTGGCCAGGTCTTTCAGGGCGATGGCGGCAGCGATCTTCATTTCTTCGTTGATGCGCTTGGCGCGAACGTCCAGGGCACCGCGGAAGATGAACGGGAAGCCCAGTACGTTGTTGACCTGGTTCGGGTAGTCGGAACGACCGGTAGCCATGATCACGTCGTTGCGAGTGGCGTGCGCCAGCTCTGGCGAGATTTCCGGGTCCGGGTTCGAGCAGGCGAACACGATCGGGTTGGCAGCCATCGACTTCAGGCCTTCGGCGCTCAGCAGGTTCGGGCCGGACAGGCCTACGAACACGTCGGCACCGTCGAGTGCGTCAGCCAGGGTGCGCTTGTCGGTAGCGTGGGCGAACTGCGCCTTGTACTGGTTCAGGTCGTCACGGCCAGCGTGAATCACGCCACTGCGGTCGATCATGTAGATGTTCTCGACCTTGGCGCCCATGCTCACCAGCAGCTTCATGCAGGAGATGGCGGCAGCGCCGGCACCCAGGCAGACGATCTTGGCGTCTTCCAGCTTCTTGCCGGCGATTTCCAGGGCGTTGATCATGCCGGCCGCAGTCACGATGGCGGTACCGTGCTGGTCATCGTGGAATACCGGGATGTCGCACTGTTCGATCAGGGTGCGCTCGATTTCGAAGCACTCAGGCGCCTTGATGTCTTCGAGGTTGATGCCACCAAAGGTGATCGAGATGCGGCGAACGGTGTCGATGAACGCCTGCGGGCTTTCCGATTCCACTTCGATGTCGAACACGTCGATACCGGCAAAACGCTTGAACAGAACACCCTTGCCTTCCATGACCGGCTTGGAAGCCAGTGGGCCGAGGTCACCCAGACCGAGGATGGCGGTGCCATCGGAAATCACCGCAACCAGGTTGCCTTTGCCGGTGTATTTGTAAGCCAGCTCTGGATCACGGCCGATTTCACGCACGGGCTCAGCAACACCTGGGCTGTAGGCCAGGGCGAGGTCACGGGCGGTGGCGGTGGGCTTGGAAAGTTCGACGCTCAGTTTCCCCGGACGAGGTTGAGCGTGATATTCGAGAGCGGCGGTTTTCAGGTCTGACATGGTGGGCATTCCGCTATTTACTGTTCTGACGGACCGCCGAGGATACGCAAAGAGCCGGGGAGTCACAAGACTGGTCGGTCACTTGTGTCAAGGCCTTTAGCCTACGACTTTACGCTATAACCCACGGGGCATACGGCTAACAGTGTGTACAATCCAGTAGCGAAATGTCTACATCTTTTAGCCTGACATGCGCTCCAACATGCTCGGATCGGTCAATGGCAACACCCAGCGTCGCTGCCCGGGCCTGAGGCCGCCCTTGCGGGAACGATCCAGCACCCAACCACGCGCTTCGACCTGGCGTCCCTTGAGGTTATCGAAGAAGCTGGCGGGGAAGTTACGCTGCAGACGAGCGGGAACCTGCAGCACCACGGCACCGTCCAGGTTCAGCCAGATTCCGCCACGGTTGCGCTCCACGCTTTCGATGCGGCCCGCAATGACCGCGAAACCCGAGCGCCTCACATCCCCCGCGCGCACCACCGGCGAACGGCGCCACAGGCCGGAGCCAGCCTTGCGCGCAGCGTGTTCGGCAAGCTGCTGGCATGCACTGAGGCGCACGTTGGGGGCAACCGCGACGCGATAGCCCAGGCCCTCGCTGAGCAACTGTGCTTCGATATTGTCGCCATTGCGGCCGTAGATATGCGCCAGCGTCCGGCCGTATTTGTCCTTGGCCTCGATACCTGGCTCCAGCCCTACACGCCCGTCGCTAGCCTTGACCAAGGCCTGCAAACGCTGCCTGGCGGCCTCGGCATAGGGTTCGCTGGTGCGCCCGTTGCGGCCGATCTCCGGGGTGTTTATGCCGATCAGGCGCACGCTGCGGCCATCGACCAGGCGCAAGGTATCGCCATCGACCACCTGGCGCACCGCCACCTGCTGCGGGCTGTCCGGTAGCGGGCAGAACGCCAGGGCCGGGAAATGCCAGATGACGCCCATAAAAAAGGCGCCCACAAGGGGCGCCTTTTTTTGCAGCAATGCGAAACCCGAGGGGTTCGCCATGCGCATGATTACTTCTTGGTACCGAACATACCGAAGCGATCGGCGAACTTCTGTACGCGACCACCGGTGTCCAGGACTTTCTGCTTACCGGTGTAGAACGGGTGGCACAGGTTGCAAACGTCGATCGACAGGGTGCTGCCCAGGGTCGAACGGGTTTCAAACTTGTTGCCGCAGCTGCAGGTGACTGCAACTACTTCGTAGTTCGGATGAATATCTGCTTTCATGGTCACTTCCTCGAGCTGCGTGCCGCCACCCAACACCAATTGTTGAATACCGCACGTAATTAGGCGGCGAATAATACCAGAGCATCACGCCAACGCAAGTTGTCGCTTGCACCGACCGTCGTCTGCTAGGCTCGCCAGTCTTTGAAACGCCCTCCGAGACTTTCCGCGTGTCCGACGTCATCCTGCGCCTTGCCCTGCCCTCTCCGCTGCGTCGCCTGTTCGACTACAAGGCGCCGGCGAGCATGGCGCGCCAGGCCTTGGCCCCGGGCATGCGCATTCGCGTACCATTCGGACGCCGCGAAATGATCGGCGTGCTGGTGGAGGTGTGCGAACAGAGCGAAGTGCCCGCAGACAAGCTCAAGCCGGCCAGCGCCCTGCTCGACCCGGTATCGCCGATTCCGCCAGCACTGTTCAAGTTGTGCCTGTGGACCGCCCAGTACTACCAGCACAGCCTGGGTGACACGCTGAGCTGGGCCCTGCCAACCTTGCTGCGCCAGGGCGAACCTGCCGAGATGCGCCAGGAGCGCTTCTGGCACGTCGCCCCCGGCGCCCGCCTGGAAGACCCGCGCATCGCCCGCGCACCGCGCCAGCGCGATGCCCTCAAGACTCTGGGCCAGCACCCGCACGGCGTGCCCCACAGCCTGCTGGCCAAGCTCAACCTGAACAAGGACAGCCTCGACCTGTTGCTGGCCAAGGACCTGGTGCAGATCGAGGTCCGCCGCCATCTGCCGGCGCTGCGCCACGAACACTGGCTGGCACAGCCGGAACTGCCGCTCAACGAAGAGCAACGCGACGCCTTCGACGCCGTGCGCGAAGGTCTTGGCGGTTTTGGTGCCTTCCTGCTGGCGGGTGTCACCGGCAGCGGCAAGACCGAGGTGTACCTGCAGCTGATACGCGAAACACTCGAAGCCGGCAAGCAGGCACTGGTGCTGATCCCGGAGATCAACCTCGGCCCACAGACCCTGGCCCGCTTCGAGCAACGCTTCAACGCCCGCATCGCCCTGCTGCACTCGGCGGTAAATGACCGCGAACGCCTGGATGCCTGGCTGGCAGCCCGGGATGGCGAGGCCGACATCATCATCGGCACCCGCTCGGCGCTGTTTACGCCGATGAAGAACCCCGGCCTGATCATCATCGACGAGGAGCACGATGGCTCCTATAAACAGCAGGAAGGCCTGCGCTACCACGCCCGCGACCTGGCATTGGTACGTGCCCACCAGGAAAACATCCCGATCCTGCTCGGTTCCGCCACGCCATCACTGGAAACCCTGCACAACGCCCTGACCGGTCGCTACCGCCTGCTGCGCATGAACCAGCGCGCTGGCGGCGCTCGCCCGCCGCGCATGCTGCGCCTGGATGTGAAGAGCCTGCCGCTGGACAGCGGCATCAGTGGCCCACTGCAGCAGGCCATCCGCCAAACCCTGGAGGCAGGCCAGCAAGTGCTGGTGTTCCTCAACCGCCGCGGCTTCGCCCCGACCTTGCTGTGCCACGATTGCGGCTGGCTGTCCGAATGCCCGCGCTGCGATGCGCGCATGACCGTGCACCAGCGTTCCGGCGTGCTGCGCTGCCACCATTGCGGCTATGACGAGCGCCTGCCGCAACAGTGCCCGCAGTGCAACCACGTTGACCTGCGCCCGGTCGGCGCCGGCACCGAGCGCGCCGAGGAGCGCCTGAAAGTGCTGTTTCCGGATTACCCGATCCTGCGGGTGGACCGCGACAGCACGGCGCGCAAGGACGCCATGCACAACCTGTTCAGCACCATCCAGCGCGGCCAGCCAAGCATCCTCGTAGGCACCCAGATGCTCGCCAAGGGCCACCATTTCCCGCGGGTGACCCTGGTGGCCATCCTCGATGCCGATGGCGGGCTGTTCTCCGGCGACTTCCGCGCCAGCGAACGCATGGCACAGCTGATCGTGCAGGTTGCCGGGCGGGCCGGGCGAGCCGAGGAACCCGGCAAGGTCATCATCCAGACCCACCTGGCCGACCATCCGCTGCTGGTGCAGCTTACCGAGCAGGGCTACTTCGCCTTCGCCGAACAAGCCCTGGACGAACGCCGCGCCGCCGGGCTGCCGCCTTACTCGCACCTGGCGCTGCTGCGCGCCGAAGCGCACAAGCCCGGGCAGGCCGAAGGTTTCCTCGACGAGGCCTGCGCCGCTGCCGAGCGCCTGGTGGCCGAACAGCGCCTGCCGGGCATCGAGCTGCTGGGCCCCGTGCCGGCACCGATGGAGCGCCGCGCCGGGCGCTTCCGCGCACAACTGTTGATACAGGCCAACACCCGGGCGCCCTTGCATCGACTGATCAGCGCCTGGTTGCTAGTGTTGGAGCAGATGCCGAGCGGGCGCCAGGTGCGCTGGTCGCTGGATGTCGACCCGGTAGACCTGTACTGATTTTTGGGGCTGCTTTGCAGCCCATCGCGACACAAGGCCGCTCCTATCCAAGTACCTCCTGTAGGAGCGGCCTTGTGTCGCGATGGGCCGCAAAGCGGCCCCAAAGGTTGGCAACCTGCTCCCGGCAACGGATAATGCCCAGTTTTTCCACCTGCGCATCCAAGCGCTCCACCGCGCTTGCGGTCGAAAAGAGATCCCCATGAAAGACACCATTCGCCAGCTGATCCAGCAAGCCCTCACCCAACTCGTCACCGACGGTGTGCTGCCTGAAGGGCTGTCGCCGGCGATCCAGGTGGAAAACGCCCGGGACAAGACCCACGGCGACTTCGCCAGCAACATCGCCATGATGCTGGCCAAGCCGGCCGGCATGAAGCCACGCGACCTGGCCGAGAAACTGATCAATGCCCTGCCGGCCAGCACCGACATCAGCAAGGTCGAGATCGCCGGCCCCGGCTTCCTCAATTTCTTCCAGAACACCGACGCCCTGGCCAACCGCCTGGATGCCGCACTGGCCGACGCCCACCTGGGCGCGCGCAAGGCCGGCCCTGCGCAGAAGGTGGTGATCGACATGTCGGCACCCAACCTGGCCAAGGAGATGCATGTCGGCCACCTGCGTTCGACCATCATCGGCGACAGCGTGGCGCGCGTGCTGGAATTTCTCGGCGATGAAGTGATCCGCCAGAACCACGTGGGCGACTGGGGCACCCAGTTCGGCATGCTGCTGGCCTACCTGGAAGAAAACCCGATCACCAGCGACGAGCTGTCGGACCTGGAAAACTTCTACCGCGCCGCCAAGAAGCGCTTCGACGAATCCGAAGAATTCGCCACCCGCGCCCGTGGCCTGGTGGTCAAGCTGCAGGCCGGCGACCCGGACTGCATGGCCCTGTGGACGCGCTTCAAGGACATTTCGCTGTCGCACTGCCAGAAGACCTACGAGCTGCTCAACGTCAAGCTGACCATGGCCGACGTGATGGGTGAAAGCGCCTACAACGACGACTTGGCCAACGTGGTCGCGGACCTCAAGGCCAAAGGCCTGCTGGTCGAAGACCAGGGCGCCCAGTGCGTGTTCCTCGACGAGTTCAAGAACAGCGAAGGCGAACCACTGCCGGTGATCGTGCAGAAGGCTGACGGTGGCTATCTGTACGCCACCACCGACCTGGCCGCCGTGCGCTACCGCAGCAACGTGCTCAAGGCGGACCGCGCCCTGTACTTCGTCGACCAGCGCCAGGCCCTGCACTTCAACCAGGTGTTCGAAGTTGCACGCCGCGCAGGCTTTGTCGGCCACCCGATGCAGATGGAACACATGGGCTTCGGCACCATGAACGGCGCCGATGGCCGCCCGTTCAAGACCCGCGACGGCGGTACAGTGAAGCTGATCGACCTGCTCACCGAGGCCAAGGAGCGCGCCTATGCGCTGGTCAAGGAAAAGAACCCGAGCCTGGCCGACGAAGAACTGCGCCACATCGGTGAAGTGGTAGGCATCGGCGCGGTGAAGTACGCCGACCTGTCCAAACACCGCACCAGCGACTACAGCTTCAACTTCGAGCTGATGCTCAACTTCGAAGGCAACACCGCGCCTTACCTGCTGTACGCCTACACCCGCGTGGCCGGCGTATTCCGCAAACTGGGCAAAGGCTTCGATGAAGTCGAAGGCAAAATCGTGCTGCAGGCTGCCCACGAGCAGGACCTCGCCGCGCGCCTGGCGCAGTTTGGCGAAATCCTCAACAACGTCGCCGAAAAGGGCACGCCGCACGTGCTGTGCAGCTACCTGTACGACCTGGCCGGCCTGTTCTCCAGCTTCTACGAGAACTGCCCGATCCTCGCCGCCGAAACCCCGCAGCAGCAGCAGAGCCGCCTGCGCCTGGCAGCCCTGACCGGCCGCACCCTCAAGCAAGGTCTGGAACTGCTCGGCCTGGAAACCCTGGAGCGCATGTAAGTTGGCTGCCAAGAAAAAACCCGCACCCAAACGCGGCGCCAGCCGCCAGACGGCGCCGGCCAAGCAGCCGATCCCCGGTTGGGTATGGCTGGCGGTCGGCCTGACCGTAGGCGCGTTCATCGTGTTCCTGATGAAGCTTGAGCCCGGTGGCGAAGACATCAAGCGCACCAAGCCCGAGCAGCAGAAGGCGGAGAAAGTGGCCGAAGCCGGCAAGCCGGCACAGGCCACTGCGCAACAGCCGGTGAAGCCGAAGTATGACTTCTACACGCTGCTGCCGGAGTCCGAGGTAATCGTGCCACCGGAGGCCGTGCCAGAGAAAACGCCACCTGTACCGGCCCAGCCGGTGACACCGGTGACGCCGGCCGAAGCGGCGAAGATCGACACGGCGCGAGCCCAGGCGGCGCTGATGGGGCAGACCCCGCCACCGGCACCGCCGGTGATCAAGCCGGCGGCAACCACCCAGTTCTTCCTGCAGGCTGGTTCGTTCCGCAAGCAGGCCGATGCCGACAAGGTGCGCGCGCAGATCATCCTGCTGGGCCAGTCGGTGAAGGTGGAGTCGGGCACGGTCAAGGATGAAACCTGGTACCGCGTGCTGGTCGGCCCATTCAGCAACCGTGAACAGCTGACCGGGGCGCAGAAGCAGCTGGCCGGGGCAGGGTTCAGCAACCTGTTGCTGCAGCAGCGGCAGACCCGTCAGTAACAAAGAAGGCCTTGCCGCTTCGGTGCGACAAGGCCTTTTTCATGGACGCTTCTGGCCTCTTCGCGGGTAAACCCGCTCCCACAGGCACCGGAAACCCTGTGGGAGCGGGTTTACCCGCGAAAAATTTCAACGCAAGGCATTCCGCTCGGACACCTGGCTGTTCAATGTCCAAAAGTCATACAGCACCCCCACCAGGAACAGCCCGCCAGTAAAGAAGTAGATGATCGCGGTGATCCACTTGCCCTGATACAGCCGGTGCAGCCCAAACACGCCGAGGAAGGTCAGCAGGATCCAGGCGATGTTGTAGTCAATGCGCCCGGACTGGAACCTGAGGTCGGCTTCACGGTCCATGGACGGGATCAGGAACAGGTCGATCAGCCAGCCGATGCCCAGCAGGCCCAGGGTGAAGAACCAGATGGTGCCAGTTACGGGCTTGCCGTAATAGAAACGGTGCGACCCGGTAAAACCGAAAATCCATAGCAGGTAGCCAATGGTCTTGCTGTGGGTGTCGTGAAACGGCGCCCCCTGTTGATAACTGTTCATGCATAGCCCCCGTGGGTTATCCGAAAATTTTCTAAGAAAAAATGTGACTTTCTGGTCGCAGCCCGACGTACGGCATCTGGGCAATCGACCAACGGGCCAAAGATTGATCAAAAAGCTGTTATAAAGTTGCGCGCCCAACACATAACTATTCATAAGAGCTTCATCTATGCCGCCTTTACTCAAGACATGGCTGACCCTCTGCCTATTATTGCCCCTGGCCGCCCACGCCACCAATCGTGAGCAACGTCTTCCCAATGGGTTTACCGGCTACACCTCCAATGCCTCGGTAAGACACGCACCGGTCAAGCAGGCCGCGCTGCGTAGCCGTCCAAGCAATGCCGCCAGCAGCCGCAGCGTGCCCGGCGTACCGGTCGCAGCCATGTCGCCAAAGCAGAGCAGCGATGTGCTCAGCCGTGCGGTGAATGTGCTCGGCACCCCTTATGTCTGGGGCGGCAGCAGCCCGAAGAAAGGCTTCGACTGCAGCGGGCTGGTCAAGTACGCCTTCAACGACGTCGCCGACGTCGACCTGCCGCGCACCTCCAATGCCATGGCCCAGGGCCACGGCGTCAAGGTGGCCAAGGGTGACCTGAAGCCAGGTGACCTGATCTTCTTCAACATCAAGAGCCGCCGGGTGAACCACGTCGCCATCTATCTGGGCAACGATCGCTTCATCCATGCACCACGCCGTGGCAAGCGGGTAAGCATCGACACCCTGAGCAAGCCTTACTGGCAGAAGCATTACGTGGTGGCCAAGCGAGTGCTGCCGAAAGAACAGCAGCAGCTGAACCTGGCCAAGCGCTGAGCGGACCGGCGCTTTCCTGTACTGGCCCCTCCGCGGGTAAACCCGCTCCCACAGGTACACCACAGCATTCGAAGGCAGTGTTATCCCTGTGGGAGCGGGTTTACCTGCGAAAGGGCCGGCACGGGCGCTACAAATTCTTGATCAGCCCTCGCTCTCTCAACCCCCGCATCGCTCCCTCCATCGTCCGCATCCCGTCCGCACCACCCGCCTGCATCACCGAATACAACTGCGCCATCCGCCCTTCCCGAACAAGGTTACGCACCGCTGGCGTCACCACCAGCACTTCCCGCGCAGCAACCCGCCCACCGCCCGCACGCCTGACCAGCACCTGCGCCACCACCAGCCGCAACGACTCGGCCAGCATCGTCCGCACCAGTGGCTTCTCTTCGGCAGCGAACACCTCCACCAGCCGGTCGATACTGTTCACCGCCGATCGCGTATGCACTGTCGCCAGTACCAGGTGCCCGGTCTCGGCCGCGCGCAAGGCCAGGCGAATGGTTTCCAGGTCGCGCAGCTCACCGATCATGATCACATCCGGGTCCTGGCGCAGGGCACTGCGCAGCCCTTGGGCGAACCCACCGCAATGGCGGCCAACCTCACGCTGGTTGACCAGGCTGCAATGGCTGCTGTGGATAACTTCCACAGGATCTTCGAGGGTGATGATATGCAAAGCCCGATCGCGGTTCAGACGGTCCAGCAGTGTCGCCAAGGTGCTGGACTTGCCGCTGCCGGTCGGCCCACCCACGAGGATCAGGCCATCGCTGCACTGCGCAACAGCTTGAAACACATCCCCCAGGTCGAGCTCATCGAGCGTGGCGATATGCCCCGGGATCAGGCGAAAGGTGGCCGCAGGGCCATGCAACTGGCGAAACAGGTTCAGCCGAAAGCGCCCCAGCGCCGGCAATTCCAGCGCCAGGTCCAGCTCATCTCCCTGGGCCCACTGTCGGCGCTGGTCTTCATCCAGCATCGGCGCCATGCCTTCGGTCAAGGCGGCCGGGCCCAAGGTCGGCAGGGCCATGCGCTGCAGCTCGCCATCCAGGCGCAACATCGGTATCTGGCCCGCCGCCAGGTGCAGGTCGGAAGCCCCCGCATCCACGGCCCGGACCAACAGGTCGGTCACATCCATGAGACTCCCCAAAGGCCTTCAAGTAGGTAGAATGCCGCAAACCCCACAGCCGCCGGCATCAGTCCATGTCCACCCTAGCAGACAACCTTTCCGCTATTTCCGCCCGTATCGCCAGCGCTGCCCAGGCTGCCGGGCGTGATCCGGCCAGCGTCCAGTTGCTGGCCGTGAGCAAGACCAAGCCAGCCAGCGCCATCCGCGAGATCCACGCCGCCGGCGTGTGCGATGTCGGGGAAAACTACCTACAGGAAGCGCTGACAAAGCAGCAGGTACTCAGCGACCTGCCCTTGATCTGGCACTTCATCGGCCCCATTCAGTCGAACAAGACCAAAGCCATCGCCGAGCATTTCGACTGGGTACATTCCGTGGACCGCCTGAAGATCGCCCAACGCCTGTCGGAGCAGCGCCCAGCCGGGGCGCCACTGAACATTTGCCTGCAGGTGAACGTCAGCGGCGAAGACAGCAAGTCTGGCTGCGCCCCCGCCGACCTGCCGGCCCTGGCCAAGGCGGTAGCCGCACTGCCCAACCTGCGCCTGCGCGGGCTGATGGCCATTCCCGAACCTACCGATGACCGCGCCGCCCAGGAAACCGCCTTCGCCACCCTGCGCCAGTTGCAGGAAGGCCTTGACCTTGGCCTGGACACCCTGTCCATGGGCATGAGCCACGACCTGGAAGCTGCCATTGCACAGGGTGCGACCTGGGTGCGTATCGGTACCGCCCTGTTCGGCGCCCGCGACTACGGGCAGCCCTGATTCCATGCTTTACTCACTCTTTCCCACAAGGACCTGACATGAGCAAGACTCGTATTGCCTTTATCGGCGCCGGCAACATGGCCGCCAGCCTGGTCGGTGGTCTGCGTGCCCAGGGCCTGGACGCCTCGCAGATCCGCGCCAGCGACCCGGGCGCCGAGACCCGCAGCCGCATCCAGGCCGAGCACGGCATCGAAACCTTCGAGAACAACGCCCAGGCCATCGATGGTGCCGACGTCATCGTCCTGGCGGTCAAGCCGCAGGTCATGAAAGCCGTGTGCCAGGCCCTGCAACCGAACCTGCAGGATGGCCAGCTGATCGTTTCCATTGCCGCCGGCATCACCTGCGCCAGCCTGCAGAGCTGGGTCGGCGCTCGCCCGGTGGTGCGCTGCATGCCCAACACCCCGGCACTGTTGCGCCAGGGCGTCAGCGGCCTGTATGCCACCGCGCAAGTATCCAGCGAACAACGCCAGCAGGCCGAGCAATTGCTGTCGGCCGTGGGCACCGCCCTGTGGCTGGAGCAGGAACAGCAACTGGACGCCGTGACCGCCGTCTCCGGCAGCGGTCCGGCGTATTTCTTCTTGCTGATCGAAGCCATGACCGCGGCGGGCGAAAAGCTTGGCCTGCCACGTGAAACCGCCTCCCAGCTGACCCTGCAGACAGCCCTGGGCGCCGCACGCATGGCGGTTGCCAGCGATGTCGATGCCGCCGAACTGCGCCGCCGTGTCACCTCGCCTGCCGGCACCACCGAAGCGGCGATAAAGTCGTTCCAGGCCAGCGGCTTCGAAGCCATCGTCGAACAGGCGCTGCAGGCTGCGGCTACACGTTCCGCCGAGCTGGCCGAACAACTGGGCAAATAAGGAGCCTTAGATGAATGCACTGTCCGGCGCCGCGATCTTCGTGGTGCAAACCCTGGTCAGCCTGTACTTGGTGATCGTCCTGCTGCGCTTCGTGCTGCAGCTGGTCAAGGCCAACTTCTACAACCCGCTGTGCCAGTTCGCCGTGCGCGCCACCCAGCCGCTGCTCAAGCCGATTCGCCGGGTCATCCCCAGCGTCGGTGGGCTGGATACCTCGTCACTGCTGTTGTCGGTGGTCATCCAGGCGCTGCTGATGGCTTTCGTGCTGATGGTCACCTACGGCACCTTCGGTGACATCCTGCATCTGCTGATGTGGGCCATCATCGGTATCACCTCGCTGTTCCTGAAGATTTTCTGGGTGGCGATGATCGTCATGGTGATCGTGTCCTGGGTTGCTCCCAACAGCCACAACCCGGCGGCCGAGCTGGCCTACCAGATCAGCGAACCGGTGCTGGCACCGTTCCGCCGCATCGTGCCAAACCTGGGCGGCATGGACATCTCGCCGATCTTCGCCTTCCTCGCGATCCAGGTAATCCAGTCGTTCGTCATGCCACCGCTGGCCGCCTACGCCGGCATGCCGCAAGAGCTGTGGCGGATGATCTGAGCCCCACCTGCCCTTGGTTGCTTCCAGCGACAAGCCTCTGCTTGCCGCTGGGGGTAGCGCTCTTTAGACTTACGCCTCCGTCAAGCGTGAGCAGGGTCGATGTCCACTGTCTTTCCCGAAGATTCCGTCGGTCTGGTAGTACCGCAAACCGCCCGGTTCGATGAACCGCTGGCACTGGCCTGTGGCCGCTCCCTGGCCAGTTACGAGCTGGTCTACGAGACCTATGGCACCCTGAACGCCAGCGCGAGCAACGCCGTGCTGATCTGCCATGCCCTCTCCGGCCACCACCATGCCGCTGGCTACCATGCCGCCACCGACCGCAAGCCAGGCTGGTGGGACAGCTGCATCGGCCCTGGCAAGCCGATCGACACCAACCGCTTCTTCGTGGTCAGCCTGAACAACCTGGGCGGCTGCAACGGCAGCACCGGCCCCAGCAGCGTCAACCCGGCTACCGGCAAGCCCTACGGTGCCGACTTCCCGGTGCTGACCGTGGAAGACTGGGTGCACAGCCAGGTGCGCCTGGCCGAGCGTCTGGGCATCCAGCAGTGGGCCGCAGTGGTCGGTGGCAGCCTGGGTGGCATGCAGGCACTGCAGTGGACCATCAGCTACCCCGAGCGCGTGCGCCATTGCGTCGACATCGCCTCGGCGCCCAAGCTGTCGGCACAGAACATCGCGTTCAACGAAGTGGCACGCCAGGCCATTCTCACCGATCCGGAATTCCATGGTGGTTCGTTCCAGGACCAGGGCGTGATCCCCAAGCGCGGCCTCATGCTGGCGCGCATGGTCGGCCACATCACCTATCTGTCGGACGACTCGATGGGTGAAAAATTCGGCCGCGAGCTGAAGAGCGACAAGCTCAACTACGACTTCCACAGCGTCGAATTCCAGGTCGAGAGCTACCTGCGCTACCAGGGCGAGGAGTTTTCCGGGCGCTTCGACGCCAACACCTACCTGCTGATGACCAAGGCGCTGGACTACTTCGACCCAGCCGCCGCCCAGGGCGGCGACCTGGCGGCCACCCTGGCCCACGTCAAGGCGGATTACTGCATCATGTCGTTCACCACCGACTGGCGCTTCTCCCCGGCCCGTTCGCGCGAGATCGTCGACGCTCTGATGGCTGCGCGCAAGAACGTCTGCTACCTGGAGATCGACTCGCCTTACGGGCACGATGCCTTCCTGATCCCCACGCCTCGCTACATGCAGGGTTTCTCGAACTACATGAACCGCATTGCCATCTGAGGACAGCATGAGAGCCGATCTGGAAATCATCCACGACTGGATCCCCGCCGGCAGCCGGGTACTCGACCTGGGCTGCGGCAGTGGCGAACTGCTGGCCTCGCTGCGCGACCGCAAGCAGGTCACCGGCTATGGCCTGGAGATCGACCCCGACAACATCGCCGCCTGCGTGGCCAAGGGCGTCAACGTCATCGAACAGGACCTGGACAAGGGCCTGGGCAACTTCGCCAGCAACAGTTTCGATGTGGTGATCATGACCCAGGCCCTGCAGGCCGTGGAGTACCCCGACCGCATCCTCGACGAGATGCTGCGCGTGGGCCGCCAGTGCATCATCACCTTCCCCAACTTCGGCCACTGGCGTTGCCGCTGGTACCTGGCGACCAAAGGCCGCATGCCGGTTTCGGACTTCATGCCGTACACCTGGTACAACACGCCGAACATCCACTTCTGCACCTTCGCCGACTTCGAAGAGCTGTGCCACGAGCGCCGCGCCAAGGTGCTAGACCGCCTGGCGGTCGACCACTTGCACCGCAACGGGTGGGGTGGCCGGCTTTGGCCTAATCTTCTAGGTGAGATCGGCATCTACCGCGTCAGCAGCCCGGGCCTGCAAGAACATCAGCTCGCGGTCTGACGCCCAGCGGAGGAATCACCCCATGCGTCGCCTAGCCCTGTTCCTGATCAGCCTGTGCCTGGCCCTGCCGGTACTGGCTGCCGATGCTGCCCGCCCCGAGCGCAAGGAAGTGTTTGGCGACGTGACGGTGCACTACAGCGCGTTCACTTCCAGCATGCTGACACCGGAAGTGGCCGCAGCCACCGGCCTGGTACGCAGCAAGAACCAGGGCGTACTCAACATCGCCGTGCTCAAGGCCAACAAGCCCGCCACGGCGGTGGTCAGCGGCACGGTCAAGGACCTGACCGGGCGCAGCAGCCCGCTCTCGTTCAAGCAGATCACCGAACAGGGTGCGGTGTACTACATCGCCCAGTTCAAGATCGACCAGCCAGAAACCGTCACCTTCGACCTGAATATCGAAACCGGCGGCATCAGCAACTCCCTCAGCTTCAATCAGGACGTTTTCCCAGGCGAATGATGAATTTCCAGCAACTCGTATTGGCCAGCCACAACGCCGGCAAACTCAAGGAACTCCAGGCCATGCTCGGCGCGTCCGTGCAACTGCGCTCGATCGGCGAGTTCAGCCAGGTCGAACCGGAAGAAACCGGCCTGTCGTTCGTCGAGAACGCCATCCTCAAGGCGCGCAACGCCGCACGCATTTCCGGCCTGCCGGCCCTGGCCGACGATTCGGGCCTGGCGGTGGACTTCCTCGGCGGCGCGCCGGGCATCTACTCGGCACGCTATGCCGATGGCAAGGGTGACGCGGCGAACAACGCCAAGCTGCTCGAAGCGCTGAAAGACGTGCCTGAAGCCGAGCGCGGTGCGCAGTTCGTCTGCGTTCTGGCACTGGTGCGCCATGCCGACGACCCGCTGCCGATTTTGTGCGAAGGCCTGTGGCACGGGCGCATCATGTTCGAGGCAAGTGGCGAACACGGCTTTGGCTACGACCCGCTGTTCTGGGTACCGGAGCGCAACTGCTCCAGCGCCGACCTGGCCCCTGTGGACAAGAACCAGCTCAGCCACCGCGCCCGCGCCATGGCCCTGCTCCGCCAACGTCTGGGCCTGGCATGATCGAAACGCTGTCCAACCCCGGCGCGACGGGCTTTACCAGCCTGCCGCCGCTGGCGCTGTACATCCACATCCCGTGGTGTGTACGCAAATGTCCTTACTGCGACTTCAACTCCCACGCTGCCGGGCCTGAGCTGCCGGAAGATGCCTATGTCGCCGCCCTGCTGACCGACCTCGACCAGGAGCTGGCCGCAGTGCAAGGCCGGCCGATCAGCTCGATCTTCTTCGGCGGCGGTACCCCCAGCCTGTTCAGTGCCGACGCCCTTGGCCGATTGCTGCGTGGCGTGGAGCAACGCATCCCGTTTGCGCCGGACATCGAAATCACCCTGGAGGCCAACCCGGGTACGTTCGAGCAGGACAAGTTCAAGGCCTACCGGCAAACCGGCATCAACCGCCTGTCCATCGGTGTGCAGAGTTTCCAGCCAGCCAAACTGCAGGCGCTGGGGCGTATCCACAACGGTGATGAAGCAGTCCGCGCCGCCGGCATGGCGCGCGCCGCCGGCTTCAACAACTTCAACATGGACCTGATGCACGGCCTTCCCGACCAGTCGCTGGACGACGCGCTGGGCGACCTGCGCCAGGCCATCGACCTGGGGCCGACGCACCTGTCGTGGTACCAGCTGACCGTGGAGCCGAACACGGTATTCTGGAACCAGCCTCCCGAGCTGCCCGAGGACGACATCCTCTGGGATATCCAGGAGGCCGGCCAGGCACTGATGGCCGAACACGGCTTCCGCCAGTACGAAGTCTCGGCTTATGCCCAGGCCGGGCGCGCCGCACAGCACAATCTCAACTACTGGCGCTTTGGCGACTTCATCGGCATTGGCGCTGGTGCCCACGGCAAGCTGACCTTCGCCGACGGGCGCATCCTGCGCACCTGGAAGACCCGCCTGCCCAAGGACTACCTGAACCTTGCCAAGCCGTTCAAGGCCGGCGAAAAGCTGCTGCCAGTCGACGAGCTGCCGTTCGAGTTCCTGATGAACGCCCTGCGCCTGACCGATGGGGTGGAAGCAGAACTGTTCACCCAACGCACCGGTTTGCCGCTGGCACAGCTGCGCGAGGCACGCCGCGCGGCCGAACAAAAAGGCCTTTTACAGGTCGAACCGGATCGACTGGTGGCCACGCCGAGGGGCCAGTTGTTCCTCAATGACCTGCTGCAGTATTTCTTGACCTAAGGATGACCCATGGATCTGGTACTTGATCTGCTCGCGACGGTTTCTCGCTGGAGCCGCAGCAACCTGTCGGAGATTTCACTGGCCTTGGTAGGCTGCCTGCTTGTGCTGTTCGGCACCGATATCAAGGGCTGGGTGGAACAGCGCCTGGGCGGCCTGGCGGGTGCCCTGCGCGTACCGTTCATGGCCTTGCTGGTGATGATCGGCAGCGGCGCGGCGCTGATCTATGCAACGCCTTGGGTGGTTAAAGGGCTGAGCCAGTTCAACAACTACGCGCTGGCGCCAGTGTTGCTGGTAGTACTGGTGCTGATCGGGGTGGTGGCGGATCGTCGCGGCTGAGCCACGGCCCTGCACTGAACCCTTGTAGGAGCGGCCTTGTGTCGCGATGGGCTGCAAAGCGGCCCCATCAATTGCTGCCTCACCGCTGACATCCTGGGGCCGCTTTGCAGCCCATCGCGACACAAGGCCGCTCCTACAAGGGCCGCGTAATCTGGCGAGTACAGAGATAGGTTCCAAAAGCTGCCCCGGAGAACCAGGGCAGCCCTACCACCTGACTAACCCTTAGCGGGCATCATCGAAGTGGTCGCGCATGAAGTCCCGAACGGTCTTGAGCACAGTCAAGATCCGGATGAACGTCCAAACGCGGCTCAGCGCATCAAGCAAACGCTTCATATGCCTTGGCCTCCGTGTTGGCGGGCCAATCTTCCAGCATCTAACCGGTACTTCGATGCCTTCGAAAACTGTGTGAGAGTCTTCTGTGAAGTGGCCAGGTCAATGGCCCTTCGAAGAGGTGCACCGGCACGGTTCTCAGGCCGTGTCGAAGGGGCCGGAAAGCAGAATTCTTCTCCTACCCGGCCCATCACTGATTTCATTCACACAGGAGCAGCGCGATGATACTTGGAATGCTCACCCAAGACTGTTAACCGCTCCGACACACGTGATGCCGGATATTTCTGAGCATTGACGTTCCCCCGCCACGCTGCCTATGATCAGCCAACTGTGTGAGGGTTTTCTGTGAAACCTCAGAGCGAAGGATACTCAGTCCTGTCGCTCCCAAAAAAAACCGCCTTTCTCAAGGCGGTTTTTTTTCGCCTGCATTTCTGCAGGCATCGGCATATCAAAAGGCCGTATCAGCCGGTCAATCCACCTTCTCGAACTTCAAATCCCAAACCCCATGCCCCAGCCGCTCGCCGCGGCGTTCGAACTTGGTGATCGGGCGCTCTTCCGGGCGTGGCACGTAGGTACCGTCTGCAGCACGGTTGCGATAGCCCGGCGCAGCGCTCATCACTTCCAGCATGTACTCGGCATACGGCTCCCAGTCGGTAGCCATGTGGAACACGCCACCCGGCTTGAGCTTGCGCCGTACCAGTTCGGCGAACTCCAGCTGGACGATGCGGCGCTTGTGGTGGCGCGCCTTGTGCCATGGGTCGGGGAAGAACAGCATGAGGCGGTCGAGGCTGTTGTCCGCCACGCAGCGGTTCAGCACTTCGATGGCATCGCAGTCATAGACCCGCAGGTTCTTCAGGCCTTGGGTCAAAACGCCGTTGAGCAGCGCACCGACACCCGGGCGGTGCACTTCCACACCGATGAAGTCCTGCTCAGGCGCGGCAGCAGCCATTTCCAGCAGGGAATGGCCCATGCCGAAGCCGATCTCCAGGGTACGCGGCGCCGAACGGCCGAACACCTGGTCGTAGTCCACCGGGCTGTCGGCCAGCGGCAGGATGTACAGCGGGCCGCCCTGCTCCAGGCCACGCTGCTGGCCTTCGGTCATGCGCCCGGCGCGCATCACGAAACTCTTGATGCGGCGGTGCGGGCGGGCTTCGCCGTCGGGGGTGATCGGCGTATCGTGCGATTCAGTCATCAGGGGCTCTTACTTGATCAGACCATCCAGCGGCGAAGAGGCGCTGGCGTAGAGTTTCTTCGGCATACGGCCGGCCAGGTAGGCCATGCGACCGGCAACGATGGCGTGCTTCATGGCCTCGGCCATCAGCACTGGCTGCTGGGCGTGGGCAATGGCCGAGTTCATCAGCACCGCTTCGCAGCCCATTTCCATGGCGATGGTGGCGTCGGACGCGGTACCCACGCCGGCATCGACCAGCACCGGTACCTTGGACTCTTCCAGGATGATCTGCAGGTTGTAGGGGTTGCAGATACCCAGGCCGGTACCGATCAGGCCTGCCAGCGGCATGACCGCGATGCAGCCGGCTTCGGCCAGCTGGCGGGCGATGATCGGATCGTCGCTGGTGTAGACCATCACATCGAAACCATCCTTGACCAACACTTCGGCGGCCTTGAGGGTTTCGATCACATTGGGGAACAGGGTTTTCTGGTCGGCCAGCACTTCCAGCTTGACCAGGTTGTGGCCATCCAGCAGTTCGCGGGCCAGGCGGCAGGTGCGCACGGCTTCGACCGCGTCGTAGCAGCCAGCGGTGTTCGGCAGGATGGTGTAGCGGTCCGGCGGCAGCACATCGAGCAGGTTCGGCTCGCCCGGGTTCTGGCCGATGTTGGTGCGGCGCACGGCAACGGTGACGATCTCGGCACCCGAGGCTTCGATGGCCAGGCGGGTTTCTTCCATGTCACGGTACTTGCCGGTACCGACCAGCAGGCGCGACTGGAAAGTACGCCCGGCCAGGGTGAAGGGCTTGTCGCTACGAACGTTGCTCATGGTTGTTCCTCGGGAAAAGGTTGCTGGGCTTGCAGGTGAATCGCCGGCCGGAATCAGCCGCCACCGATGGCGTGAACCACCTCGACCTGGTCGCCGTCGTTCAACAGCGTGCTGTCGTGCTGGCTACGCGGCACGATATCCAGGTTCAGTTCCACCGCGACGCGGCGCCCGGTCAGCTCCAGGCGGGCCAGCAGGGCCGCGACGCTTTCGCCAGCAGGCAATTCGTAAGGTTCACCGTTCAGTTGAATGCGCATGCGCACGGCCACCATTGTTCTTTGGGGCCCGCATTCTAGCGCTGAACCGCCCTGCAACCCAAGGGCGCCGCACGCCATTAGTCGCGATTGTGGACCACTCGGTCAACCGAGCCGCCAGGCTGCCAGGCCCAGGCACAGCCAGCCGGCGAGGAAGCACAGGCCACCAAGAGGGGTGATGATGCCCAGCTTGCCCAGGCCGCTGAGGGTCAGCAGGTACAGGCTACCGGAGAACAGCACTATCCCCACGGCAAACAGGCCACCAGCCCAGCCGACCAGGCGCCCTGGCAGGTGCACCGAGAGCACGGCGACGCCGAAAATCGCCAGGGCATGCACCAACTGGTAGGTCACACCGGTCTGGAAGATTGCCAGGTAGTCGGCCGTCAGCCGGCTTTTCAGGCCGTGGGCGGCGAAAGCGCCCAGGGCGACACCGGTGAAGCCGAAAAAGGCGGCAAGCATCAGGAAGCTGCGAAGCATGGGACGACTCCTTGGATCGGGTCTGTATAATGGCCCCTTCCACCCGTACGGCCAAGCCATCGCCATGCTGCCAACCCTTCTCCGCCGCCTCTCTCGCGCCCTACTCTGGTTCGCTGCCGGCAGCATCGTGCTGGTGCTGGTGTTCCGCTGGGTGCCACCACCCGGTACGGCGCTGATGGTCGAGCGCAAGGTACAGTCCTGGGTGAATGGCGAGCCGATCGACCTGCAGCGCGACTGGGAGCCGTGGGAAAACATCTCCGACGACCTCAAGGTCGCAGTTATCGCTGGCGAAGACCAGAAGTTCGCCAACCACTGGGGCTTCGACATCCCGGCCATCCAGGCGGCGCTGGCCTATAACGAGCGTGGCGGCAGCATTCGCGGTGCCAGCACCCTGACCCAGCAGGTGGCCAAGAACCTGTTCCTGTGGTCCGGGCGCAGCTGGTTCCGCAAAGGGCTGGAGGCCTGGTTCACCGCGTTGATCGAGTTGTTCTGGTCGAAGGAGCGGATTCTCGAGGTCTACCTGAACAGTGCCGAATGGGGCAAAGGTGTGTTTGGCGCCCAGGCGGCAGCGCGCTACCACTTTGGCGTCGATGCCAGCCGGCTTAGCCGCCAGCAGGCGGCGCAGCTGGCAGCGGTGCTGCCGAGCCCGATCAAGTGGAGTGCCAGCCGGCCCAGTGCCTACGTGGCCAGCCGGGCCGGCTGGATTCGCCGGCAGATGAGCCAGTTGGGTGGGCCCAGCTACCTGATGCAGCTCGACTCGTCTCGAAAGCTTTGAATGCTGTGCCGGCCTCTTCGCGGGTAAACCCGCTCCCACAGGTACTGCACTGCCCCTTAGACTTGTGCAGCACCTGTGGGAGCGGGTTTACCCGCGAAGAGGCCAGAAAATCCAATACAAATAAAAAAGCCGCTCACCCGATCAGGGGCCAGCGGCTTTTCTGTGCAACCAAGGCCTGATCAAGCAGCGATCAATGCCTTGACCTTGTTCATCGCATTCTTCTCCAGCTGGCGAATACGCTCGGCCGAAACACTGTACTTGTCCGCCAGCTCATGCAACGTGGCCTTCTCTTCCGCCAACCAGCGCTGGTAGAGAATATCGCGGCTACGCTCGTCCAGCCCTTGCAGTGCTTCGTGCAGGTTGCTGGTGGAGTTGTCGCTCCAGTCTGCATCCTCCAGCTGCACCGCCGGGTCGTAACGGTGGTCTTCCAGGTAATGTGCAGGCGACTGGAAGGCACTGTCATCGTCAGCTTCCGCTGCCGGATCGAAGGCCATGTCCTGGCCGCTGAGGCGGCTTTCCATCTCGCGCACTTCACGCGGCTCCACGCCAAGGCTTTCCGCCACGCGGTGCACTTCGTCGTTGTTCAGCCAGGCCAGACGCTTCTTCTGGCTGCGCAGGTTGAAGAACAGCTTGCGCTGGGCCTTGGTGGTGGCCACCTTGACGATGCGCCAGTTGCGCAGGATGAACTCGTGGATCTCTGCCTTGATCCAGTGCACGGCGAACGAAACCAGGCGCACGCCCATTTCCGGGTTGAAGCGCTTGACGGCTTTCATCAACCCGACGTTGCCTTCCTGGATCAGGTCGGCCTGGGCCAGCCCGTAGCCGGCATAGCTACGAGCGATATGTACGACGAAACGCAGGTGGGCCATCACCATTTGACGAGCGGCCTCGACATCCTGCTCATAATAGAGACGCTCGCCCAGATCACGCTCCTGCTCGACAGTCAGCAGCGGGATGCTGTTGACCGTGTGCACGTAGGCTTCCAGGTTTGCACCGGGTACCAGGGCATAGGCAGGTTGCAACGATGTGGTCATTCAAGAACCTCCGACTTACAGAACTCACGCCTTGTGGGCGCTGCCAACATTGACCTGGAACGACGGTACAAGTTCCATAGTGAAGAACTTGTCAATGCTGGCACGTAAAAACTATCGCGGTGCCAGCTCGTTCAGGTGGCGGGCCACTGCGATCCATGCACCGATATACCCCAACAGCACCGCTCCGATCAAGAGCGACAGACCATCGGACGCCGGCACCCCGCCCAGGGCGAAGTCGCTACCGTACAACCCGGAAAGCCCTACCACCGCCTCGTTCAGCCAGTTCAGGCCAAACGCCAGGATGCCCCATGCGATCACCCCTGCACCCAGGCCATACAGGGCACCCATGTACAGGAAAGGCCGGCGTACGTAGGCGTCCGTGCCACCGACCAGCTTGATCACTTCGATCTCGGTACGGCGGTTTTCAATGTGTAGACGAATTGTGTTACCGATTACTAACAGCAGGGCAGAAATCAGCATTACGGCCAGGCCGAAGACGAAGCGGTCACCCAGCTTGAGGATGGCCGCCAAGCGCTCGACCCATACCAGATCAAGTTGCGCCACTTCCACCCGCGGCAGCTCCGACAGGCGCTGACGCAAGGCTTCCAGGGCCGGTTTGTCGACTTCGGTAGGGGTCACCACCACCACGCCAGGCAGCGGGTTGTCAGGCAGTTCACGCAGCGCTTCGCCCAGGCCGGACTGCTGCTGGAACTCCTCCAGCGCCTGCTCGCGGCTGACATACTGCGCGTCGGCCACGCCGGGCATGCCCTTGATCTCGTCGCGCAGCGCCTCGCCTTCACGGCTGCCTGCATCGAGCTTGAGGTACAGAGAAATCTGCGCGGCGCGCTGCCACGAGCCGCCAAGCTTCTCGACGTTCTTCAGCAACAACGACAGGCCCATGGGCATGCTCAGTGCCACAGCCATTACCAGGCAGGTGAAGAAGCTGCCGATCGGCTGCTTGCCCAGCCGGCGCAGGCTGTCGGCCATACTGGCGCGGTGGCTTTCCAGCCAGGCATGCAGCAGCGTGCGGAAATCCGGGCCATCATCGTCGTCGTGCTTTTTCTTCGCCGGTTGCGGGTCGGCCGGTTTCGGCGCAACCCGCTCGGAAACTTTCGGCGTACGTGTAGTGCTCATTGCCCGGCCTCCCCATCGCCGATCAAGCGGCCGCGCTGCAAGGTCAGCATGCGGTGGCGCATGCGCGCAATCAGTGCCAGGTCGTGGCTGGCGATCAATACCGTGGTACCCAGGCGGTTGATGTCCTCGAATACCCCCATGATCTCTGCGGCCAGGCGCGGGTCGAGGTTACCGGTGGGTTCGTCGGCCAGCAGCAGGGCTGGCTGGTGGACGATGGCGCGGGCGATACCCACCCGCTGTTGCTGCCCGGTGGACAGGTCGGCCGGGAACAGCTCGCCCTTGTCGGCCAGCGACACTCGCTCCAGCGCCGAGTCCACGCGCTTGGCGACCTCGGCCTTGGACAGGCCGAGAATCTGCAGTGGCAAGGCAATGTTGTTGAACACCGTGCGGTCGAACAACAACTGGTGGTTCTGGAACACCACGCCGATCTGCCGGCGCAGGAACGGGATCTGCGAGTTGCTGATCTGGCCCAGGTCCTGCCCGGCCAGCATCAACTTGCCGCTGGTCGGGCGCTCCATGGCCAGCAGCAGGCGCAGCAAGGTGCTCTTGCCCGCGCCCGAGTGGCCGGTGACGAACAGGAATTCGCCCCGGCGCGCCCGGAAACTCAGCTCATGCAAACCCACATGACCATTGGGATAGCGCTTGGCAACCTGTTCGAATCGGATCATGTTCAGTCTCGCTCGGCGAACAGAGCCTTGACGAACGGCTCGGCTTCGAAAGTACGCAGGTCGTCGATGCCTTCACCGACACCGATGAAGCGGATCGGCAGCTTGAACTGCTTGGCCAGGGCGAAGATCACCCCGCCCTTGGCAGTGCCATCCAGCTTGGTCAGGGCCAGGCCGGTCAGTTCGACGCTCTGGTTGAAGTACTTGGCCTGGCTGATGGCGTTCTGGCCGGTGCCGGCGTCCAGCACCAGCAGCACCTCGTGCGGCGCTTCGGCATCGAGCTTGCCGATGACCCGGCGGACCTTCTTCAGCTCTTCCATCAGGTTGTCTTTGGTGTGCAGGCGGCCAGCGGTGTCGGCGATCAGCACATCGACGCCACGAGCCTTGGCGGCCTGTACGGCATCGAAGATCACCGAAGCGGAGTCGGCGCCGGTGTGCTGGGCGATCACCGGGATCTGGTTACGCTCGCCCCACACCTGCAGCTGCTCGACCGCAGCGGCACGGAAGGTGTCGCCAGCAGCCAGCATCACTTTCTTGCCTTCGAGCTGCAGCTTCTTGGCCAGTTTGCCGATGGTAGTGGTCTTGCCGGCGCCGTTCACACCGACCACCAGGATCACGTAGGGCTTGTTCTGCGCCTGTACCACAAGCGGCTGCTCGACCGGGCGCAGCAGCGCAGCCAGTTCTTCCTGCAGCGACTTGTACAGGGCATCGGCGTCGGCCAGCTGCTTGCGGGCAACCTTCTGGGTCAGGTTCTGAACGATGGTGGAAGTGGCTTCCACACCAACGTCGGCAGTCAGCAGGCGGGTTTCGATTTCGTCGAGCAGGTCGTCATCGATGACCTTCTTGCCCAGGAACAGGCTGGCCATGCCCTCGCCGATGCTGGCGCTGGTCTTCGACAGGCCCTGCTTGAGGCGGGCGAAGAAGCCGGGTTTGGCCTGCTCGGCCGGCGCGGCGATCGGGGCTTCAGCCTCGGGGGCAGCTGGCGCTGGTGCTGGTCGCTCCGGGATCGCGGGTGGCGCTTTCGGCTCCAGATCCGGCACCAGGGCCACGGGCTCCTCGGCAACCGGCAGCACCAGGCTGCTGACCGGCAGGGCCGGCTCGACGACCGGGGCCGCCTCGACAGGGGCTGGTTCGACCGGGGCTGCCTGCAAAGGCATGGACGCGACCGGCTGCGATGCAGGTGCTACCAGCGGCTGAGACGCAACCGGCTCGGGTTCAGGGGCCTGCAACGGTTGGGAAGCAACCGGCTCGGGAACAGGGGCCTCGACCAACGGGGACTGCACCGGTGCGGCGACCTGCTGCGGTTCGGTCAGCTCTGGGGCCGCAGGGGCCTGTGGCGCTTCGGCGGTAGTCTCCTCGACCGGAGCGGCTACAGGTTGCTCGACGGCAGGGGCTTCCTTCGCGGGCTCGCCCGCTCCCACAGGTTGCTGCGGCTTCTTGCGAAACCAGCTGAACAGGCCTTTCTTTTCGCCAGCCTCGGCCGGCGCTTTTTTGTCGTCGTTGGAACCAAACATGGAAGACGGCTATCTCAGGGTAGCGATGGGCCAGCTATGGCGCATCGGGAATTCTCTCTACGCAGAACAGACTATCTTGAAGCCGGCTGGTTCATGCGCAACGTTTTGTCTTAGTGTCCTGCAGGCCAGAACGGCGACAGGCATGGTCGCCAGGCAACCGGATCAGTATCCTAGCACCTCCTGGCCCGCCGACGCTAAACCAGCGGGCCGCCGAACAGGTTAAACACCGTATGAATGCTCTAGCCCGCCGCGCCGCTGGCCTGTTGCTCGGCACGCTCTGCCTGCCGCTCGCGGCTTTCGCCGCCGATGTGCAACCCACCCACGAATTCATCCTCGACAACGGCCTGAAAGTGGTCGTGCGCGAGGACCATCGCGCCCCGGTAGTGGTCTCGCAGATCTGGTACAAGGTCGGCTCCAGCTACGAAACCCCGGGCCAGACCGGCCTGTCCCACGCGCTGGAACACATGATGTTCAAGGGCAGCGCCAAGGTCGGCCCCGGCGAGGCCTCGCGCATCCTGCGTGACATCGGCGCCGAAGAAAACGCCTTCACCAGCGACGACTACACCGCCTATTACCAGGTGCTGGCCCGCGACCGCCTGCCGGTTGCCCTGGAGCTGGAGGCCGACCGCCTGGCCAGCCTGCGCCTGCCTGCCGACGAGTTCAGCCGCGAAATCGAGGTGATCAAGGAAGAACGCCGCCTGCGCACCGACGACCAGCCCAACGCCAAGGCATTCGAGCTGTTCCGCGCCATGGCCTACCCCGCCAGCGGCTACCACACCCCGACCATCGGCTGGATGGCCGACCTGGAGCGCATGAAGGTCGAGGAACTGCGCCACTGGTACGAATCCTGGTACGCCCCCAACAATGCCACCCTGGTGGTGGTCGGCGATGTCACCGCCGAAGAGGTCAAGGGCCTGGCGCAGAAGTACTTCGGCAGCATCCCCAAGCGTGCCGTGCCGCCGGCCAAGTTGCCCCTCGAACTGGCCGAACCAGGCCAGCGCCAGCTGACCCTGCACGTGCGCACCCAGTTACCGAGCCTGATCTACGGTTTCAACGTACCTGGCCTGTCCACCGCCAAGGACCCGCGTACGGTGCATGCCCTGCGCCTGATCTCGGCACTGCTCGACGGCGGCTACAGCGCCCGTATGCCGGCACGCCTGGAGCGTGGCCAGGAGTTGGTGGCCGGTGCCTCGTCCAGCTACAACGCCTTCACCCGCGGCGACAGCCTGTTCCTGATCTCGGCCACGCCGAACGTGCAGAAGCAGAAGACCCTCGCCGATGTCGAAAAAGGCGTCTGGCAATTGCTGGACGAACTCAAGACCACCCCACCCAGCGCCGAAGAGCTGGAGCGCGTACGCGCCCAGGTCATAGCCGGCCTGGTCTACGACCGCGACTCCATCAGCAGCCAGGCCACCACCATCGGCCAGCTGGAAACCGTCGGCCTGTCCTGGAAACTGATCGACAGTGAGCTGGACGAGCTCAAGCGCATCACCCCGCAGGACATCCAGAACGCCGCGCGCACCTACTTCACTCGCGAACGCCTGAGCGTTGCCCATGTACTGCCCGAGGAGTCCGCTCATGAGTGATCGCCGCACGCCACGCCCAACCCTGCTGGCCACGGGTATCCGCGCCCTGGCCCTGGCAACAGTACTGGCCGCTCCGGCCATGGCCGACAACGCCACCAAGGTCGACAGCAGCGCGGCCCGCCCGGCCAATACCTTGCAGTCGCTAGCCGAGCTGGATGGCAAAGCACCCAGCCGGCGCCAATTGAACATACAGCACTGGAATACCGCCGAAGGTGCCCGGGTGCTGTTCGTCGAGGCCCGCGAATTGCCGATGTTCGACCTGCGCATCACCTTCGCCGCCGGCAGCAGCCAGGACGCCGGCACCCCGGGCCTGGCGGCGCTGACCAATGCCATGCTCAACGAGGGCGTAGCCGGCAAGGACGTGACCGCCATCGCCGAAGGCTTCGAAGGCCTGGGCGCGGACTTTGGCAACGGTTCCTACCGTGACATGGCCGTGGCCTCGCTGCGCAGCCTCAGCGCCAAGGACAAGCGCGAACCGGCGCTCAAGCTGTTCACCGAGGTTGCTGGCAAGCCGACCTTCCCGGAAGACGCTCTCAAGCGCATCAAGAACCAGATGCTGGCCGGCTTCGAATACGAAAAGCAGAACCCCGGCAAAATCGCCGGCAAGGCCTTGTTCGGCAAGCTCTATGGCGACCACCCCTACGCCCACCCGAGCGACGGCACTGCCGAAAGCATCAACGGCATCACCCTGGCGCAGCTGCGCGCCTTCCATGCCAAGGCCTACACCGGCGGCAATGCGGTCATCGCCCTGGTCGGCGATCTCAGCCGCGCCGAAGCCGAAGCCATCGCCGCCCAGGTGTCCGCCGGCCTGCCCAAGGGCCCGGCACTGGCCGCACCAGCCCAACCCACTGACGCCAAGGCAGGGCTGACCCACATCGACTTCCCGTCCAAGCAGACCCACCTGATGCTGGCCGAGCTTGGCATCGACCGCCAGGACCCGGACTGGCCGGCCCTGTCACTGGGCAACCAGATTCTCGGCGGTGGTGCGTTCGGCACCCGGCTGATGAGCGAGGTACGTGAAAAGCGCGGCCTGACCTACGGCGTGTACTCGGTGTTCAGCCCGATGCAGGTGCGTGGCCCGTTCATGATCAACCTGCAGACCCGTGCCGAGCTCAGCGAAGGCACGCTCAAGCTGGTGCAGGACATTCTCACCGACTACCTCAAGGCCGGCCCCACCCAGCAGGAACTGGACGATGCCAAGCGCGAACTGGCCGGCAGCTTCCCGCTGTCCAATGCCAGCAACGCCAGTATCGTCGGCCAATTGGGCGCCATTGGCTTCTACAACCTGCCGCTGACTTGGCTGGAGGACTTCATGCAGCAATCCCAGGCCCTCACCGTCGAGCAGGTCAAGGCGGCCATGAACAAACACCTGTCAGCCGATAAACTGGTGATCGTCACCGTTGGCCCGAAAGTGCCGCAAAAAGCGCTGCCAGCACCCACTGACAAGCCCTCCGAGCAACCGCTCGGGGTACCGGAGCATTAATGCCAAGATCCACCCCACC